>NZ_JBQFOU010000010.1:0-191103 GCF_056533845.1 Ruegeria sp. F5
CAAAGGATACTGAACAGGCATCTCCCAACCCGCAAAATCAACCAGCTTGCCACCCAACTCAACATGCAAAGCGTAGAGAGGCGTGCGTTTCGGTGCGTCTGTCATGTCGGATACCTTCTTTTTCGTATCTAATGGTCGGAACGCGTACCCGTCAGTCTGCCCCAAGCCGCATAGAATGCAACGATTCAGCCCTGAATTTCGGCAATTCGCATCCGCCACAGCAGGTTTGCATACGGGTGTATGCACCTGAAATGTTCCTATAGGAAACTTTTTTCCGTTAGGCAACAAACTTCGTTTCAAAGCTGATTGATCGCGCCGAACCCCGCGAGACCCACCGTACGGGCTTCGCTTATGCCAAGGCAACCTGTTGGAAAATCTGTATTTTCGACCTGCCTTATCACACGGGGTTGCCCAGCGACGAAACGGCATGTTCCAGCGCATGGAGACCGGTGATCAGGTCCTCCTCGGCCGTATCCTCGGCGAAATCGTGGCTGATTCCGTTGATCGAGGGCACGAATAGCATCGCCACCGGCATCAGGCGCGATACATTGGTGGCATCATGCAGCGCGCCCGAGGGCATCATGCGCCACCGGTCCGGCGCCACGGCCTGCGCGCCCGCTTCCAGCGCGCCGCGCAGGGTCGGGTCCGTGCGGACAGGCTCCAGCCCCAGCATCTGGCCAAAGCTCAGCATCATGCCCATGCGGTCCGCGACCTCTTGCGCCGTGTCGCGGATGATCTGTTCCATCCGCAGCAGACGGTCGGCCTCAGCATCCCGCCACTGCATCGAGAACCGGGCGCGGCCCGGCACGATGGACGAGGCGTTGGGATGCAACTCCACATGCCCGACGGTCCAGACGGTTTGCGGGGTAACGACGTTCCGGAACCGCGTATTGATCTGAGCGTTGAACAGGGAAAGCGCCTGAAACGCATCGCGGCGCAAATGCATCGGTGTGGTTCCGGCGTGGTTCTGTTGCCCTTCGAAACAGATCACCATATCGCGGATGCCGACGATATCGGTCACAACGCCGATTACATCGCCTTCGGCATCCAGTGCCGGGCCCTGTTCGATATGCATCTCGATAAAACCGGTGAACTGAGCGGGATCGACGAAATCCTGCGTCAGGCCCTGCATCGAGGCGCGGGCCGCCGCCAGCGTTATGCCCGAATGATCGGTCAGCGCATCGGCTTTGGACAGGGGCAACCCGCCCGACCAGATCGCCGAGCCCGTGGTGACCCCGAACCGGCCTTCTTCGTCCTGAAAGCTGACAACCGATATGGGCCGGCCGCTGGCGCGCGCGACCTCGAGCGCTGCGATCACGCCCAACGCGCCATCCAGCCAGCCGCCCTCGGGCTGGCTGTCGGAATGCGAGCCCATCAGCAGGGATGGCCCTTGTGCCAGACCGAACAGGTTGCCGACCGGGTCGAAACGGGGCCGCAAACCGGCCTCCTCCATCCGTCCGGCCAGCCAGCGGCGGGCGGCGATATCGGCTTCGGAATAGGCCGGGCGCACCACGCCCTTGCCCACGCCCGATGCCCCGAAGGTGCGCAGCTTGTGCAGATCGGCCAGAAACCGTTTCTCATCAACCGCCATCGCGCCCCCGCTCGTTCCCCGATACGGGAACAATACGCCCGGCGCGCGGCCGCGCAAGCGCCCTGCGGTGAATATTGACGCGACCGGACAAACCCCTCTGGCCCCGGCCCGCAACCTGCCCTAAGACTTCGCCCCAAGAGGAACGCCATGTCATACATCACACTGGTCCGTCACGGACAGGCCAACACCGCCGCGCGGGACGAAAAGAATTACGACAAGCTCAGCGCGCTGGGGCATCAGCAGGCGCGCTGGCTGGGTGCGCATCTGCGCGATACCCGCACGCATCATCCCCGTGTATACTGCGGCACCCTGCAACGGCATATCGAGACCGCCGCCAGCATGGGCCTGCCCGAGCCGATACAGGACGCAAGGCTGAACGAAATCGAGTATTTCAACATCGCCAAACTGTTCGAGGACCAGCATGGCGAGGTTGTGCCCACCGACCGCGAGGGCTTTGTGGAACATCTGCCCAAGACCTTTGCCGCCTGGTCGCGGGGCGAGATCGAAAACACACCCGAAACCTTCGCCGAATTCGAAACCCGCGTGTCCGACGCCCTGCGCGACATCGGCACCGAGGGTGGGCCTGCAATCATCGTCACCTCCGGTGGCCTGATCTCGATGGTGGTGCGGCAGGCGATGGGGCTGGATATCCCGTCGATGGCGCGGGTGGCGCTTGCCATCATGAACACGTCGATGCATCGTCTGCACCCGATTGGCCCGCAGCTGAGCCCGGTTCTGTTCAACGCGGTGCCCCATCTGGAAGCACCCGACCGGCAATACGCGCAGACCCACCTGTAAGGAGGCCCCGATGCAGCTTTATTACGCCCCCCGCACGATCTCGGTTGCCGTTGCGATTGCGCTGGAAGAGGCCGGGCTGGACTATGAAGCGATCAAGCTGGATTTCGCCGGGGGTGAGCAGACCAAGCTCGCCTATAAGCAGATCAACCCAAAGGGCCGGGTTCCGGCGCTGGCCGTGGACGGCGGCATCCTGACCGAAACCGGCGCGCTGCTGGATTACATCGCAGCGATTGCGCCGCAGGCCGGGCTGGTGCCCGACGACCCGGTGATGGCGGCGCGGATGCGTGAGGTGATGTATTACCTCGCCTCGACCATGCATGTGAACCACGCCCACGGGTTGCGCGGGTACCGCTGGGCCAACAATGAAGCCAGCTGGCAGGACATGGCCGGAAAGGTTGCCGAGACGATGACCGCCTCCTGCGCCTATATCTGCTCGAACGGGCTGCGCGGGCCGTTTGTTCTGGGTGAGGCATTCTCGCTGGCCGACGCTTACCTGTATGTTGTCTGCAGTTGGCTGGAAGGCGATGGCGTCGATGTCTCGGCCTTTCCCAAGATCGTAACCTTCCGCGACGCGATGGAGGCGCGGGTTTCGGTTCAGGCGGTGCACACCGCCGGGATGCTCTGACAAAAGGATCACGCATGACACATCTCTGGGTCCGGGCCGAACAGCGCCCGAACGAGGAACGGGTCGGGCTGACCCCCGAAGGGGCTGCGGCCCTGATCGCCGCAGGCCTCCGCGTGACGGTCGAGGAAAGCTCGGTCCGCGCCATTCCGATGGACGGCTACCGGGACGCGGGCTGCGAGATCGCGCCTGAAAACACCTGGCCCGAGGCCCCGCTGGACGCGATCATCTTCGGCCTCAAGGAACTGCCCGAGGATGGCACGCCCCTGCCCCATCGCCACATCATGTTCGGCCATGCCTATAAAGGCCAGCATTCCGGCCGTGCTTTGTTGCAGCGGTTCAAGACCGGGGGCGGTACGCTCTATGATCTGGAATATCTGGTGGACGAAAATGACCGCCGGGTCGCCGCCTTTGGCTATTGGGCCGGATATGCGGGGGCTGCGGTCACTCTGAAAACATGGGCCGCGCAGCAACGCGGACAGGAATGCCCGCCGGTTGGGGTCTATTCCAGCAAAGACGCTCTGAACACCGAACTGGTTGCCGAACTGGACGCCACCGGTGCGGCGCGCGCCAACGCCATCGTCATCGGCGCCCTGGGCCGCGTGGGCACAGGGGCCGCAGACCTGTGCGAGGCGATGGGCGTCACCGTCACCAAATGGGACATGGCCGAGACCGCCAGCGGCGGCCCGTTCCCGGAAATCCTGACCCACGACCTGTTCCTGAACTGCATCTTTGCACGCCCCGGCACCCCGGTCTTTGTTCCACGCGAAGCCCTGACCGCCCCGCGCAAGCTGACCGCCATCGGCGATGTGGCCTGCGACCCGGACAGCGATTACAACCCGGTGCCGGTCTATGACCGCGCCACCACATGGGACGCCCCCGCCCTGCGTGTGGCCACCGACCCGGTGATGGACGTGATGGCCATCGACAACCTGCCCTCGATGCTGCCGGTCGAAAGCTCGCAGGATTACGCAGCGCAACTTCTGCCCTCGCTGCTGACCCTGACCGATCTGGACAGCGGCGTCTGGGGTCGGGCAGAAGCAATCTACAGAACACATATCGAAGGGATCTGAGCGATGACGATTCACTGGTGTGGCACCGGCCTGTCGGCCATTCCCGGCCTGCGCCGCCTGATCGAAAGCGGCCATAGCGTCACCGTCTGGAACCGGACCGTCGAAAAAGCCAAAGCCGAGGTCGGCGACCTGACCGATGATATCCGCGCCTTTGACATCGACGCCTTGGGCGCGGTGCTGGAAAAGGGCGACGTGATCGTGTCCATGCTGCCGGGCGACTGGCACGTGCCGCTGGCGGAACTGGCGATCTCGAAACAGGCCAATTTCGTCTCATCCTCGTACATCGCGCCCGAGATGCGCGCGCTGAACGAGGCCGCGCGCGAGGCCGGTGTGGCGCTGGTCAACGAGGTCGGGCTGGACCCCGGCATCGACCACCTGATGGCGCATGCGCTGGTCGCGGATTACCGCGCCTCGGGCGCGTTCGATCCGCAAAACCATCTGAGCTTCATCTCGTATTGCGGTGGCATCCCGAAAATCCCGAACCCGTTCCGCTACAAGTTCAGCTGGTCACCACTGGGCGTCTTGAAGGCGTTGCGCTCTCCGTCCCGGTCGATCCGCGACTATGCCCCGCTGGACGTTGCCCGCCCGTGGGACGCGATCAGCAGCTATATCGCCCCGCTGCCCGCACCAGAAAGCTTTGAGGTCTATCCCAACCGCGACTCGCTGCCCTTTATGGCCGAGTACCAGTTCGAGGATCACTGGACCGTCAAAGAGTTCGTCCGCGGCACCCTGCGCCTGAACGGCTGGGCGGATGCATGGTCGGACGTGTTCACCGCGATCGAAACCCTCTCGGGCGCGCAAGGCGACGCCCGCCTGAAAGAGATGTCGGATCAGTTCTGGGCCGAGAACGCCTATGACGAAGGCGAGCCCGACCGCGTGGTTCTGTGCGTGGGCCTGAACGCCGAGAAAGAAGGCGTCGAAGTCTGGCACAAAACCTATGTAATGGACGCCTGGGGCGACGAACGCGGCACGGCGATGGCGCGGCTGGTGTCGGTGCCGGTGTCACTGGCCGTCGAGGCCGTCCTGAACCGCGCCATCCCGGCAGGCGTCCACGCAGCCCCCAGCGATCCGAAACTGGTGCGGGAGTGGATGGGCGAGATCAACAAACTGGCGCAGCATTTGCAGGTGGTGGATCATCAGATTTGAAGCTTCATTAGCCCTTTTTTCAACAATCTAGCCAATAAAGAGGGCTAATCCTGAACCGCTTCAATCCCCCACCGGGTTGCGTTGTCGCGAATATAGATCGGATAAGCACGATCCAGATTCTCCAGGAGGATTTTGTCAAACCAGTTTGTACCACTCTCGGAAGAATCCTGCAGCATACAGGCGACCAAACGATCAAATTCTAAGAATTTCTCAATCTCACGGACAAGTTTACCTTCTTCAAGAATTCTCAGCCCAGCCGCATAGCCCTGCAAGACACCATTTGAAACGGAGACAAGATTGACTTCCCCGTCCAGTTTCTCGGAGAGAGCCGTCGAAAACTTATTGATCACCTGATCACAGGTTTCTTTGGACAAATCATGGGAATGCTCAGGAAATAGTTCCGGGCAGTCTGCACCGGCTGCGCGACAGGCCTCGAAAAACTTGCGCCGACTGTATGTATCATCAGGTCTCAACCGCAGCGCCGTTGCAAAGGCGGCAGCCGCATCCCTGTAGCTCTGGTTTCTTAGCTTTAGATAGCCCGAATAGCTCCAGGCCCAGGCACCAACGTCATGGTCATCGATCGCGTCAGCCACCAAATTTTCAAGGTCTTCCCACCGCCTCATGCGCTGAAACAGCTTGGCCTTGGTTTCAAGCGAGAAATCATAACCCGGCTGCAACTCCAACGCGGTGTCAATCGCTTCCAGAGCCGCCGGATACTTTTCGGCCCGAGCCAGAATTGTGGCTTTCCATTGCCACGGGACAGAACTCTCCGGGTCGGCGTTTATGGCCAGATCGGCCTGATGCAATGCTTCATCGGTCTGATCCAGCGTCATATAGACACGCATTTTGTGCCGGTAGATTAAGGACCGGGTTGATGGCTTGTGCGCTGTCCATTTCAGCAAAGTATCGCAGGCCGCAAGCTTGTCCTGCGGGTCGGCTGCGCGGAAGTTGCAGGTTTCGATCAGCTTTCGATGTTCATGGCCGACAAAAACCACGCCACAGACTATCAAAAGGATGAGTGCGGTTAGAATGCGGGCAAGTTTTGATCGGCGCTTCGGCGGGTTTGGCGGGGTATCGGAATTCATTAAATCAACCAAAAGTATAGTCGACCTAACCCTAGGGTGATTTATCAAAGGTTGTCCATGTCAACCACGTCATCCACCATTCCAAAGTACCGGTGATGCCAAAAGGCCACCCCAATTTATTGGAATGGCCTTTTTGGTAAGGGACAGATCTGAAACTTCCATTCAGGAATATCGCTGGATCGTATCCTCGATATCGTTGCGGTTGATGCCCAGTTCGGCCAGTTGGTTGTCGCTCAGGCCGTTGAGATACTGCGCGGCGCGGACGATGTCCGAGCTGATGGCGCGGATGCGCATGGCGCGGTCGAACAGCAGCAGGGCGCTGGCGGTCGGGGCGGGCGCGTTGGCGGGTGGGATCACGTCAAACATGTCAGGAACCTCACGTTGGGTGTTGGGGTCAGGGCGCACCGGGCGTCCGATCACTGCTGATACGGCTTGTTGTGATAGACGCTGTCATAGGCGCGCTGTTTGATCTCGTCCCGCGCCACACCGATATCCACCAGTTGCTGGTCGCTGAGCTGTTCCAGATCCCGCACGGTTTTGGCATAAATCCGACGGCGAAAATGTTCGACCCTGGTGTCGGCGTATCTGGCGAACAGACCGTCAAACAGGCCGGTCCGGGCTTCTGCTGTGTGTGTATAGGCCATGTCTTTCTCCTCCGAAACTTGGTTGCGCTGTCGTTCTGACATTCAATTAAGGAACCCCGCCTTAACGACACCAAAGCGGTTCATTAAGGTTTGTTCAGGTTCCAAATCCGGAGAGAGCGGGCCGATCCTGCAGCCCGGGCAGGGTCAGGGCGCTGCACAGGCCCTGCAGGCTTAGGCCGTTACATCAGATCGTTTTCGACATCCTCTGCCGAAATTCCCAGCGCATCCAGACCGTTTTCCAGATGGTCCGACAGATGCGGCGTACCGATCAGGTAATCGGCGCAGGGGGTCGAAGCCTCGGACCTGGCGGTGGCGATGGCCTCGGCCAGGTCTTCCGCGAAGAAGCTCTCGCGCCCGATCCACATGATGGCGACCAGCTCGGCCTGCTCATCCTCGCCCATACGGTCGATGAAGGCCCGCAGCTCGCCCTCGGCGCGGTTCAGTTCGCGGCCCATCATGGCGACCTGGGCGACTTTTCTTGCCGAGATTTCCAACATGTTTCAGCTCCTCGTGTTCGCGGTTCTGAGGGTATCACAACCATCCTCGGAGGGCGGAGTCTTTGATCTTACGCAAACCGGCGCAGGCGATGTGCGCACCCGTGACATCGGGCGGTCCGGCACCGGCGCCTTGCGGAACGGGCGGAAGGTGGCCTTTTTGGCCCAGAGTTTCAGCGCCTGCCAGACGATCAGGGCAAAGGTCCGGCGAGCGCCAAAAGGACGGCGCAACAGCGACCACAGGATCACGCGGTTGGTCAGGGGCCGGCGCGGCCCGGTCAGGGTGGCGATCAGGCCGCCCTTGTCGCGGCCATAATCGATCCAGACACCAACCCGGTCGGGGCGGAAATCGAAGCGGAAAGTATAGTCCCCTTCGATCTTCTGAAACGGCGACACATGCATCAGCTTGTCGGCCACCACCCGGTCCGACGGCCCGATGGCCGCAAAGCCGGGGTTGTGGCACAGATAGCTGTGGCGCGTGCCATAGGTGTTGGTGACCTCGGCTACCACGGTGTAAAGCTGATTGTTTCCGTCGAAACAGAACCAGAAACTGACCGGGTTGAACACATATCCCAGCACGCGCGGCTGGGTCAGCAGCAGGATCCGGGCGGGCTGGGCGACCCCCATTTCGTCAAACCGCGCGCGCAGCCATGCAGCGCCGTGGCCCTGACCCGGCGCGCCGCCATGATCGCGGGTGCGCCAGTTGGTGACATTCGCCCGGTCGAGGGAAAACAGCGCAGGCGTTGCCGGATCGGACTCGGGGTCAAACAGGATGTAGTCGACGGAATAGCGAAACGCATTCTCGATCGCGCCCTTGCGCCCGTGATAGGTGTGACCCGCAACATGGTCGATATGCTTCATTCCGCCGAACTTCCCGCTGCGCCGTAAACTGTTCAAACGGCGCTCTTTTCCGCAAACCACTCTATACACTGATACGAAAAATAGCCCGGATTGGATTTATTTGTCCCGACAAAGTGATCCGGCTTGGGTCGGCCCGCGTAAAGTGGTTATGTTTACCGAGATCGACTCCGTGACCTTGGACGAACCTGCGGCTGAAGCGGCCGCCCCTCAGCCTTGGCGCGCAAAGAAACGCATCAAGGGAAAGCCGGTGAACGGAACGAAGCAAAGTTGCGGCACCAGAACCGAGTGGGTGGACCATGTCAGGCGCATCCGGGACGCGCAGGATCAGGCGGCCTTTGCCGAGCTGTTCCAGCACTTCGCGCCGCGTATCAAGGCGTTTCTGATCAAATCGGGATCAGACGCCACGATGGCCGAGGAATGCGCGCAAGAGGTGATGGCGACCTTATGGCACAAGGCCCATCTGTTCGATCCGGCACGGGCAACGGTGGCCACCTGGGTGTTTACTATCGCTCGGAACAAGCGCATCGACGTTCTGCGCAAGCAACGCCGCCCCGAACCCGAAGAACTGGGCTGGGGACCCGAGGCGGAGCCCGACCAGGACGACGTGATCGCGCTGCAACAGGAAACCGCGCAGTTGCGCAGCGCCATTCTGGCCCTGCCCGAAGCGCAGAGAGAACTGATCGAGAAGGCGTATTTCGGGGATCTGAGTCACCGGGAAATTGCGTCTCAGACCGGGTTGCCGCTGGGAACGATCAAATCACGAATACGGCTGGCGCTGGACCGCTTGCGCCATGCGATGAACTGAGATGATGGAAATGAGCGAGACGATCAAACATCACCTGACGGGCGACCTGCTGATGGCCTATGCCGCGGGCAATCTGCCCGAAGCGTTTGACCTGATGGTCGCCACGCATCTGTCCCTGTGCGACCATTGCCGCGCGCGGGCGGAAAGCTTTGACGCCGTGGGCGGCCATGTTCTGGAGGAACAGGCCGATACCGTCGATATGAGTGACGCGTCGCTGGCCGCCACGATGGCCTTGATCGCCCAGGGCGCACCGACCCCCAGGCCCGCACGTCCGGGCTGCGCCGTCTTGCCGGTCCCGCTGCAGGATTACGTAGGCGGAACGGTCGACGATATCCGCTGGAAACCCATCGGCATGGGCGTGAAACAGGCGATCCTGCCGACCTCGAAAGAGGCAACGGCTCGCCTGCTGCTCATCCCCGCCGGTGTCGCCGTGCCCGATCACAGCCATAACGGCACGGAACTGACGATGGTGCTGCAGGGCGCGTTCTCGGATGAGGTCGATCACTTCGCCCGCGGCGATGTCGAGATTGCTGATGAAGATCTGCATCACACGCCCACGGCAGATATGTCCGGGGATTGCATCTGTCTGGCCGTTACCGACGCGCCGCTGAAATTCAGTAAGCTGATGCCGCGCCTGTTCCAGCCGTTCCTGCGAATCTGACGGCGCGGGACGTTCCGTGATATGCTGATGCGCAGTTTGGAACGGCAAGGCGTTGCGATGATCAGAGCATTGGCATTTTCAGTGGCACTGTCCGGATTTGCGCCCGTCGCGTCGGCACAGATGGTCGCGGAGGTGACGTTCGAGCCCGGCAATTTCGGGACGATGGTCAGCGGGACAATCACCGGAAACGAATATTTCGACTACAGGCTCGGGGCCAGTGCCGGGCAGGAGATGTTCGCCGAGCTTCAGGTCAGCGACACCAACGGCAACGGGGTAATCTACTTCAACATCCTGCCACCCGGCAGCGATGGCGAGGCGATCTATATCGGCTCGATCAACGGCAACACCGCCCGCATCGATCTGCCCGAGGACGGAGAGTATACAATCCGCGTCTACCTGATGGGCAATGACCGCGACACCGGCAAGACGGTCGGCTACACTCTGGACCTGTCGATCCAGTAGCCCTAAAGCGTTTTACCTGAGGTGGTTCTATCGAAATGCGCGTCCAACCAAACGAAGAGGCAGCATTTTTCGAGTCAAATCAAACGCAAAGCGCCCTACCCCTCGGATTTGCCCAGCGGCACCACGTTGTCGTGGTCGTCGGGGGCCAGTTCCTCGAAATCGAAATTGTCCAGCCGCTGCGCCCGGCGTCCCGCCTTATCGGCGCTGATCTTGATCTCGGAAATATCCTTGGCCGCCTGCCCGAAATGCCGGTCCAGATTTGCCACCCGGTCGCCCAGACGTTCCACATCCTTGTGCAGCATGCCCAGTTCCTTGCGGATCGCGCCCGCCTGTTCGCGCATCCGCGCATCTTTCAGGATAGCCCGCATCGTGTTCAGCGTTGCCATGCAGGTGGTCGGCGACACGATCCAGACCCGCGCCGCGAATCCGTCGCGCACCACATCCGGCAAACGCGCGTGCAGTTCTGCATAGATCGCTTCGGAGGGGACAAACATCAGCGCGCCATCGGCGGTTTCGCCGTCAAGGATGTATTTCTCGGAAATGGCCTTGATATGCACCTTCACCGCAGCCCCAAAGGCGCGCAGGCATCTTTCAACCTCTTCACGGGTCTGCGCCGCCGCCAGCGCTTCAAAATCCTCCAGCGGGAATTTGGCGTCGATCACGATGGGCCCCGGCGGATTCGGCAGGTGGATCAGGCAATCGGCCCGCTTGCCGTTCGACAGGGTCGCCTGCAGCGAATAGCTGTCGGCGGGCAGCGCCTTTGAGACGATGTCGTTCAGCTGAATCTCCCCAAACATGCCCCGCCGCTGCTTGTTCGACAGAATATCCTGCAAACTCAGCACATCCCCCGACAGTTTGGTGATATTGTCCTGCGCCTTGTCGATCGCCGCCAGACGTTCCTGCAACTGCGTCAGCGAGGTCGCGGTCTGTTTCGATGACCCGTGCAGGGTTTCCTTCATCCGCTCCTGCATTTCGGCCAGCGCCCGCGCCGATTTCATCGCGTTGTCCGCCAGCCGGTCATTCATCTGCTGCTGCACCGAAGACAGGCGCGATTCCACGGTCTGGATCACCTGCACCTGCGCATTGGCCTGCGTGTCCGAGACATGCTGCAACCCGCCGCGCAACTGCTCCTGCCCCTGCCCCAACTGCTGCACATGCTGGCCCAGATGCGCCATCTGCCGCGCCAGCGGTTCCGCCATCCGGGCCGAGCGCTGCGCGGCGCGCAGCGACAGGAACAACAGCAGCAGAATCAGGGCGACCACCCCGCCCGCGACAAGAATCACGGGGTCGTTCAATGCGTAAGGGGTGCCTGCTATCTCAATCATCACGACTCAGTTTGTTCTCGTTTTGTTTCAGCCTTCTTAACCCGCGCGCAGTATCAAATCAACTGCGCCCGAACAGCCGCTCGATATCGCTGAGCTTCAGTTCCACGTAAGTCGGCCGCCCGTGGTTGCACTGGCCGGAATGGAGCGTCGCCTCCATCTCGCGCAGTAGGGCGTTCATTTCCTCGGCCCGCATCCGGCGGCCCGACCGGACCGAACCGTGGCAGGCGACGCGGGACAAAATCGCTTCGATCCGCGCCTGCACGGTCTGGCTTTCGCCCTGATCGGCCAGTTCGTCGAGGATATCGAGGATCATCGCGCGGGCATCGACCTCACCCAGAATGGCGGGTGTTTCGCGCACGGCGATGGCGCCACCGCCGAACGGCTCCAGCGTCAGCCCAAGGCGCGACAGGTCGTCGGCCACCGCCATCAGGCGGGCGCAATCGCCCTCGGACAGTTCCACAATCTCGGGGATCAGCAACGCCTGCGCCGCGACACCGTTCTCGGCCATCTGGCGTTTCAGCTTCTCGTAGACCAACCGCTCATGCGCGGCGTGCTGATCGACGATCACCATGCCATCGGCGGTCTGGGCGATGATGTAATTCTCATGCACCTGTCCGCGCGCGGCGCCCAGAGGCACGTCCTGCGCTTCGGGGACCTCCACCGGCGCGACCGGTGCCGGTTCGACGACGCTGCCGCTGTAATCCTGAGCCAGTTCCGCAAACCCCGGGGCCTGCGCGCGAAAAGCCGCCTGACGCGCCGCAGGGGACGGGCGTTCCATCTGATACACCCGCGCCGGGGCCGGCCGCGCGGGCTCGGGCCGCATCGCCCCCAGGGTCGCATTAGAAACGGTCGAGGACGCCCGATGCCCCGCCTCGGCCAGCGCATGCCGCAGGGCCGAGACGATCAGCCCGCGCGCCACGCCGGGATCGCGGAACCGGACCTCGGATTTCGCAGGATGCACGTTCACATCCACCAGCGTCGGATCGCAATCGATGAACAGCGCCGCCGCCGGATGGCGGTCGCGGCTGAGGAAATCGAAATAGGCCGCCCGCAGCGCCCCGGTCAGCATCTTGTCGCGCACCGGACGGCCATTGACGAACAGGTACTGCGCCACCGCCGCACCGCGCGAATAGGTCGGCAGCGCGGCGTAACCATAAAGCCGTATCCCCTCGCGCGTGGCGTCGATCTGCAGGGCGTTTTCCGCAAATTCGCGCCCGATCACGCGGGCCAGACGGGCGTGCAGCGCGTCGAACAGATCGCCATTCTCGCGGTCGGCGCGGAAGGTCACGCGGCCTTCGCCCCCGCCGGACACGTCGCGCAGGGTGAAGGTGATCGCCGGTTCCGCCATCGCCAGACGTTTCACGGTGTCGGTGATTGCCTGCGCCTCGGCCCGGTCGGTGCGCATGAATTTCAGCCGCGCGGGCGTGGCGTAGAACAGATCGCGCAGTTCAACCACCGTACCGGCGCGCAAGGCGGCCGGTTTCACCGCCTCCATCTGCCCGCCTGCCACGCGGACCTGCGCCGCCTCACCCTCGGGCACCCGGCTGGTGATGGTCAGCCGCCCCACCGCACCCAGCGAGGGCAGCGCCTCGCCCCGGAAACCGAAGGTGTGGATGTTCAGCAGATCAGAGCCGTCGATCTTGGACGTGGCATGGCGCGACAGGGCCAGCGGCAGATCCTCGGCGGCAATGCCGCAGCCATCATCGGTCACGCGAATAAGGGTCTTGCCGCCATCAGCGATATCGATGGCAATGCGCGTGGCCCCCGCGTCTATCGCATTCTCCACCAGTTCCTTGACCGCCGAGGCCGGACGCTCGACCACCTCACCAGCGGCGATGCGGTTGATCGCGGCATCGTCGAGTTGCCGAATGACCGGGCGATTTTCGTGGATATAGGGGTTCGTCTGCGCCATACCGCTAGACCTAGCACATGCGCGCACGATTCTGCCACAGGTTTGAGCGGTGAGATTTCAGGCTGAGGGGGCGTCCGAACAGTCGCGGCGGGTCGCTTCTATCAGTTCCCGCATGATCACGACTGTCCGGACAAGCCGAAGTGAGTGGTGGTATTTCAGCTGTTAACGACTGTCTGTTTAACACGGGATTTAGCTTAAATCTTGTTAAGAAATCCGGCTGTGCAATCTGGGCAGAGTTTGGCCGATGGCCTGCGAAACCGGTTGGCAGGAAAACGCCGCTTCACGCAGACGTGCGCGCGCCCACCCGTGCCCTGCAAGGGCCAAACATCGCCGCCAGCGCAAGGATCAGGCCGGACATCGTGGCGATCATCCCGGCCGCGCTGACCGCATCCGCCCCGCCCAGCCATAACGGGCCATAGCCGGCCAGCACATAGCCCGACACGGCTGAGACGATGGCAAAGACGACACTCCATGCAATCTGGGCCTCCAGCCGGTTGGTCATCATCCGCGCCGCGGCGGGCGGGCAGATGAACATGGCGATCACGATGATCGACCCCACCGCATCGAACGCGGCCACGGCGGCGATGGCCGCCGTGATCACCAGCGCCAGACCCAGCGCGCCGGTGCGGATGCCGATGGTTTGGGCGAAACCCTCGTCAAAGGTCGAGATTTTCAGCGGCCGCCAGAACAGCCAGATGAACAGGATCACCCCAGCCAGTGTCAGCGCGATACGCGGCAGTTCCGGCGGCAGCCCCGCCAGCGCCTGCAGGTCCAGCAGCGAGGGCCAGCCGGTCGCATCCAGCCAGATCAGGCTTTCCAGATTGCCGTAAAGCGCGTGTTCGACGTCCAGATGCACGGCCGAGGTATCGGTCTGCTCCAACAGCAGCACGCCCGCCGCAAACATGGTGGTAAACACGACGCCCATCGCCGCACCGGGTTCGATCTGTCCCAGTCGCCGGATCGCCTCGATCAGCACCACGGCGACCACCGCCGCGCCTGCTGCGCCCAACATCATCGGCCAGGTCGAGATGGCTCCGGTCAGCAGAAAGGCCACCACGATTCCCGGCAGCACCACATGGCTGATCGCATCGCCGATCAGGGCCTGTTTGCGCAGCACCAGAAAATTGCCCGGCAGGGCGCAGGCGATGGCCGCGAATGTGCCGATCAGCAGGGGCGTCAGGGACAGGGGGACGAATTCCTCACCGCTCATGTCGGCACTCCCTGCGGGCCGCCGATCTGGCGGTCGATCTCGGCGATCTGGTCGCGCGTCAGCACGGTTTCGATATCGCGCAACCCGTCATAAAGCGCCGCCGTCGCCTCATGCGCCTGATCGGCGCGGATGATTTCCCAGCGTTTCTCGTCGCGCAGGGCCTTGGCGGCACGGGCCTTGCCGACCTCGGTCGCCACCCCATCGGCGCGCACCAGATCGGCGCGGCGCAGCAGGCGCAGGGTGAGCGGTTCGTAGATCTTCTGCCCCTGCGCCAGCGCCAGCAGGCCCTGCCGGATATGCACCCGGCGCTGGAACCGCAGGTGGCGCAGCACGGCGGCAAGCACGCCGCGCACCGGCGCAAACAGCAGCGACAGGACAAAGAAGCCAAAGCTGACCAGAACGATGATCGGCCCGGTCGGCAGGTTCGGGGCCGAGGCTGAAATCGCCGCGCCGATATAGCCAGCCAGCCCGCCTGCGAGGCCGGACAGCAGAACCACCCGCTCGGATCGTTCAGACCAGAACCGGGCGGTGACCGGAGGGATGATCAGCAAGGCAACGATCAGGATCAGGCCGACGATTTTCAGCCCCACCACCGTCACCGCCATCACCAGCCCCATCATCGCCAGATCGATCCGATGCACCGGCAACCCGCGCGCCGCCGCGTATTCGGGATCAAAAGCCACCATGGTCATCGGACGGCGGATCAGCAGCACCAGAAGCAAAGTTGCCCCGCCGCCAATGGCGATGATCAGCGCATCGGCAAACAGCATTCCGGCGGTCGAGCCCAGCAGGAACCCCTCGAGCCCGGCCTGACGGCCCACGCCCATGGTCTGGATCACGGTCAGCAACACGACGCCGAAGCCGAAAAAGACCGACAGGATCGCCCCGATCGCCGCATCCTCGGCCAGACGGGTGCGCCGGGTCAGCCAGTTCATGCACAGCAGCCCGACCCAGGCCGAGACCGCAGACCCCGCAAGCAGGCCCAGCAGGTTGCGCCCGTCGCCGCCCAGCGCCACTAGCAGCATGAAGGCCAGACAGACACCCGGCAGGGTCGCGTGGCTGATCGCATCGCTGACCAGCGCGCGTTTGCGCAGAAACAGGAAGGTGCCGGTCACCCCGGCAGAGACGCCCAGCAGGGTCGCACCAATGGCGACCAGCGTGGCGTTATAGCCAAGCTGCAGGCTCAGCGCGTCCCAAAGCATGATTTAGCCCAAGGCCTGCGAAATCTGGTCGATCTGTGCGGTGGCCAGCCGACCGCCATAGGCCGCCTGCAGGGTTTCGGCGGTGAAGGCCTGCGCCACGGGTCCTTCGGCCACTTTGCGGGTGTTGATCAGGAACACATGATCGAAATAGTCGGTGACGGTGGCCAGATCGTGATGCACCACAATAACGGTCTTGCCCGCCTGCTTCAGTGATTTCAGCACCGCGATGATGGCTTTTTCGGTGGCCGCATCGACGCCAGCAAAGGGTTCGTCCAGCAGATACAGGTCAGCGTCCTGCGCCAGCGCGCGGGCCAGAAACACCCGTTGCTGCTGACCACCGGACAACTGCCCGATCTGGCGATCCGCGAAATCGCGCATGCCGACGCGGTTCAGGCAATCCATCGCGCGGGCCATGTGCCGTGCGCGAATGCGCCCCAGCAGGCCCAGCTGACGGGACAGGCCCATCAGGACCACATCGATCACGCGGGTCGGAAAATCCCAATCCACGCTGGCGCGTTGCGGCACATAGGCGATGCGCGCGCGCTGCGCTTCAAGCGGTTTGCCATAGACCGTCACCTGACCGGACAGCGGCGACACGATCCCCAATGCGGCCTTGAGCAGGGTCGATTTCCCCGCCCCGTTCGGCCCGATGATCGCGGTCATCGCACCGGGCTGCACGGTCATATCCACCGAGAACACCGCTGGTTTCTGCCCGTACGACACGGTCAGACCGCGCACGCATAGCGGGCTGGTGTCCAGCCCTTGATCCTGCACCGAAACGCCCTTGTCCGAGACCAGATTCAGCATCGCTCAGAACCCCGCCGACAGTTTGCCGTCCATGCCGCGACCGGGCACATCCCCGTCCAGCGCACCGGCAATGACGGTGATGTTGTGATCCAGCATACCGATATAGGTGCCCTCGTACGTGCCCGGCTCGCCCATGGCGTCCGAGAACAGCTCACCGCCGACCTTGACCTCGTGCCCTTTGGCCGCCGCGCCTTCGATCAGCGCCCGGATCGACCGGTCCGAGACCGAGCTTTCCACGAAGACAGCGGTGATCTGGCGATCAACCAGCAGGTCGACCAGTTCTCCGATCCGGTTCAGACCGGCCTCGGACTGGGTCGAGATGCCCTGAATGCCCAGAACCTCAAACCCGAAACTGTCGCCGAAATAGCCGAACGCGTCATGCGCCGTGACCAGCACCTTGTTGTTGTCGGGGACCGAGGCCAGAACCTTATCCGCATAGCCCGTCAGCCGGTCGATATCGGCCAGATGCGCCTGTGCGTTGGCGGCAAAGGTCGCGGCTGCTCCGGGGCGGGTTTCTGTCAGCGCCGCCTGTACTTCCAGCACCACCTCGCGCCAAAGCTCCGGCGTCATCCACACATGCGGGTCGTATTTGTCTGCGTAATCGTCATGGGCGCGCAGCTTGGTGGTGTCGATGCCTTCGGCCACCGCAACAACCGTCCGTTTGCGGTCCAGATCATGGAAGAAACCTTCCATCTGCGCCTCAAGGTACAGGCCATGCCACAGGATCAGGTCCGCCCGGGTCATCGCCACGATATCGCTGCGGGTCTGACGATAGGCATGCGGGTCGACGCCGGGGCCCATCAGGCCCTTTACCTCAACCTGATCACCGCCCACCTGCCGCGCCGCATCCGCGATCATGCCGGTGGTTGCGACCACTTTCAGCGGTGCCTCGGCCCATGCGGCAACAGGCAAAGCTGCGGCAAATGCCAGCGCTGCAAGAAAACTGCGACGAATCATGGACAGCCCCATTTTGCTTTCCGTTTCCAGTTGAATATGAGAACCATTCGCAATTAAGTCAACGCTAATGCGAATTATTCGCAAGAAAGCGCTTGTTTTGCCCATTTGGGCAAAAAGCCTCTCACCCAGAGCACACACGCGGTCCCTGCTGCCGATCTCAGTGCCCGTCCGGCGACCGGAGAACGACCGGGACGCTGAAGCGAAAATCGGTCACTTTGGACTGAATCATAGACCATCCGTGCCGCTTGCTGCAGGCTGAGACCGAAGCAATTACATACCGGGGCCTAGCGAATAGGGTTCCCAGCCAACGGAGGCCCAAATGGATTTTTCAGGACAAACCGTCATCGTCATCGGCGGCACCAGCGGTATCAACCGGGGCATTGCCGAGGCGTTTGCGGCCTCGGGCGCGAAGCTGGCCGTTGCCAGCCGGTCGCAGGACAAGGTGGATGACACCGTCGCGGCGCTGAAAGCCGCCGGCGCGGCCGAGGCCATGGGGGCGGCTTTCGACGTACGCGATCCGGACGCGGTGGCCGCTGGCCTCGAACAATTCCACGACGCTTTCGGCGATTTCGACGTGCTTGTGTCCGGCGCGGCGGGCAACTTTCCGGCGCTGACATCCGAGATGTCGGTCAACGCGTTCAAGACCGTGGTGGATATCGATCTGATGGGCACGGTGCATGTGCTGAAAGGGGCCTATCCCTTTCTGAATCGGCCCGGTGCCAGCATCATCAACATCTCGGCCCCGCAGGCGTTTTTGCCCTACGAAGGGCAGGCCCATGTCTGCGCCGCCAAGGCGGGCGTGGATCAGATCACCCGGACGCTGTCGATGGAATGGGGGGTCGAGGGGATCCGCATGAACTCGGTCGTGCCCGGGTTCATCGAAGGGACCGAGGGCGCGCGGCGGCTGGCCCCGACCGAAAACGCCCATGAGGAATTGCGCCGCGATGTGCCCCTGGGGCGCTGGGGCACGCCACAGGATGTAGCCAATGCCTGCCTGTTCCTTTGCTCAGATCTGGCGAGCTATATCAGCGGCACGGTGCTGTCGGTGGACGGCGCGCTGTATCAGCGCGGGTCGGGCAAGTTCGGGCAGATGATGGGCCAGATGCTGCGTGGCATGAAAAAGGGCTGAGCAACGCGCTCAGCCCCTGATCGTTCAGTTGGTGGCTTCCAGCCCGACCGGCTTGCCGACAACGGTGAAATGCAACCCGTCCGGGTCCAGCAATTCGCTGGCGACGCGGTTGACCTCGTCCAGCGTCACGGCGTTGACCTGATCGTTGCGGGTGGCGATGTAGTCGATGGGCAGGTTCTCCATCTGCATTCCGACCATGATCCCGGCGATCTGGCCGTTGCCGTCGAACCGAAGCGGGTAGGCCCCCGTCAGATAGGTCTTGGCATCGTCCAGTTCCTTCTGCGTCACGCCCTCGGATGCGGCACGGGCCCATTCATCGCGGATCACCGCAACCGTATCGGCGATGCGATCATTGGCCGAGGAGACTGAGCCCAGATAGACCGAGGCCAGATCCTTGGGCACAAGGTAGGTCCCGATCCCGTAGGTCAGGCCGCGTTTTTCCCGCACCTCCTGCATCAGGCGGCTTTCGAAGCCACCACCGCCAAGGATGTGGTTCAGGACGAAGGCGGCAAAGAAATCCGGATCGTGGCGGTCGATCCCGGCCTGCCCGAACAGCGCCACGGATTGCGGCGTGTCGAATTCGACAATGCTGACACCGCCGGGGATGGTCACATCGGCTCGGTCCGGGATCGGCTTACCCACCTCGGGCAGATCGGCCAGCAGCGTGTCCAGCAAAGCACCCAGTTCTTCCGGCGTGATGTCGCCAACGGCCCCGACATAGAGACGGTCGCGGGCAAACACGCTGTCATAGGCTTCGACCACATCGTCACGTGTCAGGGCCGAGACGCTCTCGATCGTGCCCTTGCCTTCGGACCCATAGGGGTGATCGCCATAGGCCATCGCCGCGAAACTTTGCCCGGCAATGTCGTTGGGATCGGTCTGATCGGAGCGCAGGCCGGACAGAACCTGTGCCCTGACCCGGTCGACCGCATCCTGATCAAAGCGTGGTTCGTGGATCGTGGTGCGCAGCAGATCGATCACCTCGTCGCGGTTTTCGGTCAAAAAACGGGCCGAGATCGACACGGTATCGTCCGTCGCGCGATAGCTGAACGAGGCCGCCAGCGACTCAAGCTCGCGCGCATAGGTGCGGGCATCCATGTCGCCCGCGCCTTCTTCGATCAGGCCGCTCATCAGGTTGACCGCGCCGCGCTTGTCCGGATCGTCCAGCGAGGTGCCGCCGCGAAAGCGCAGTTCCAGCGCAGTGAAGGGGATCGAGTGATCCTCGACCAGCCAGGCGGTGATGCCGCCGGGCGAGGTGACCGGCTGAATCTCGATCTCGGCCCATGCGGGGATGGCGACGACGAAAGCAATAATAGTTGCGAAAATCCGGGTCATTGCGTCACCTCATCGTCGCGCATCAGCCAGCCGGTCACGGATGCTTCGGGTTGCAGCACCTCGCGGGCGGCGGCGATGATCTCATCCCCGGTCACGGCCTGCAGGATGTCGGGCCAGGCCTGCACATCCTCGACCGTCAGCCCGCTGGTCAGGGCGCGGCCATAGCGGTTGCCGATCCCGTCCACATTGTCGCGGGCATAGGTCTGAGACGCGCGCAACTGCATCTTGATCCGGTCGAGGTCTTCTTCGTTCACCCCGTCCACGATGAAATCGGCCACGGCCTTGTCCATCGCATCCTCCGCCTCTTGCAGGGAAACGCCTTCGGCGGGCACCACGATCAGGTCAAAGGTGGTGTCGTCCAGCGAAACACCCCGGTAGAACGCGCCGGCATAGACGGCTGTCTGCGCCTCGAACTGCAGCTTTTCGTTCAGATACGAGGTCGTGCCCCCGCCCAGAAGCTCGGCCAGCAGGAACAGCGCGGCGGCCTTTTCCTGCGCGCCTGCATCGCGTTCCGGGGCCAGATAGCTGCGTTGCACATAGGGCTGCGCCACGCGCGGGTCCTTGTAGGTCAGGCGGCGCTCGGCGGTCTGCGGCGGCTCTTGCGAACGGACGCGTTCGGGCAGGTCGGGATTGGCCGGGATCACGCCGTAATACTGATCGGCCAGCGTGCGGACCGCATCCGGGTCGACATCGCCGGTCACCACCAGAATGGCGTTGTTGGGGGAATAGTGGATTTCGTAGAAGGACAGCGCGTCCTCCATGTCCAGCGTCTCCATCTCGTGCTTCCAGCCGATGATCGGCACGCCGTAACGATGGTTCAGATACTGCGCCGCGTTCATCTGCTCGCCGAACAGGGCGCGGGGGCTGTTTTCGGTGCGCTGGTTGCGTTCTTCGAGGATCACGTCGCGTTCGGTGGCAATATCGTCCTCGGTCAGGCGCAGGTTGCGCATCCGGTCCGCTTCCATCTGCATCATCAGTTCCAGCCGGTCGGCGGCAACGCGCTGGAAATAGGCGGTGTAGTCATACGAGGTAAAGGCGTTGTCATTGCCGCCATTGGCCGCGACCGTTGCCGAGAACTCGCCCGGGGCCAGCGTGTCGGTGCCCTTGAACAGCAGATGCTCGAGAAAATGCGCCACGCCGGATGATCCGACGGGTTCGTCCGCCGATCCGGCGCGATACCAGACCATGTGCTGCACGACGGGGGCGCGGTGATCCTCGATCACCACGACATCCATGCCGTTATCCAGCGTAAAGGTTGTGACCGCTTCCTTGCCATCCTCGGCCAATACCGGGGTGGCGGCGATCAGGGCGGCAGACAATGCCAGAGCCCGAACCATGGGGCATCCTCCGTTTCGTTTCAGACCTTCAAACTACGGTGGTGCCAGCCGGGATCAAGAGAGATGACGGAAAGTTAAGAATTATTCATCCGGCGGCGAGGACGGTGTTTCCACACCGGCACGGCGGGCAGTCTCGGTTTCTGCGTAGGGGTCGATGGACTGACGTTCATAGACCTGTTCGTACCGGTCGACCGGGAACAGGCGCAGGCCGGTCCAGCGGCCACGGCGCTTGCGGAAGGCATCGTCATCGGCCTGCACCACCTCGCGCGTGTTTGCGGGCACGCCATAACGGCTTGAGGCGGTGACCAGCGCCGCGTCAGACGATGGAATCGCGGTATTGGGGTTCAGCGCCGCCTCGCTCCCGCCCAGTGCGACCACGGCATCGGCGTTGGGATTCGGGTCGGTCAGATTGCTGCCGCCCGGCGTCGGGGCGGGCAGGAACGCGTAATCCTGCGGCTGCGTCAACGGTTTGACCGGCAGCACCGCGAACTCATCCGGTCCGGCACCCGGAGGGTCGAAATCGCGCAGGCCGGGGTTGCTGCATCCCGTAACGGCGGCAGCAACTGTCAGAACAAATATGGCACGCGGCATCCGCATCGTCGTCTCCAGCCAGTTTGAAGCGCTTTTATCGCATATCATCCGGCGCGTCACGAGGGCTTTTTCGCATCGAACAGCACCAGCCCCACCGCACCGGCAAAGATGAACACATCCGCCAGGTTGAACACAAACGGGTTGTGGATGCCGCAACAGGACATGTTGAGGAAATCCAGCACAAACCCGTACAGCACACGGTCCACCACATTGCCCAGCGCCCCGCCGATCAGCAGCCCGCCGCAGATCAGCATGAGTTTCGTGGGGGCCGCGCGCAGCAGCCAGATCAGTACGCCCACCGAAATGACCAATGAAATCCCGATCAGCACCCAGCGCGCCGAGTCGCTGTCGCCCTGGAACAGGCCGAAATTGATGCCGCGATTCTCGCCGTATTTGAACACCAGCAGCGGCGGCAGCACGTCAATCTCGCCTTCGGCCACGCGCATGACGTGCACGACCAGATATTTGCTGATCTGGTCGATCGCAAACGCGGCCAGCGCCGCCCAAAGCAGAAGGCGCGTGCGCATCAGTGGCGGAAATGACGCATGCCGGTGAAGACCATCGCCAGTCCGGCCTCGTCGGCTGCGGCAATCACTTCGTCGTCACGCATTGAGCCGCCGGGCTGAATCACACAGGTCGCACCGGCCTGCGCCGCCTCCATCAGACCGTCGGGGAAGGGGAAGAACGCGTCCGAGGCCACGGCCGAGCCAATGGTCAGCGGTTCGGCCAAGCCCAGCACATCGGCCATGCGTTCGGCTTTCTTCGCCGCGATCAGGGCCGAGTCCACGCGGCTCATCTGCCCCGCACCGACGCCCACGGTCGCGCCGTCCTTGACATAGACGATGGCGTTCGACTTGACGTGTTTCGCCACTTTCCACGCAAACAGCAGGTCGCGCATCTGCTCGTCAGACGGGGCCTTCTTGGTGACGACCTTCAGGTCATCCATGCCGACAAAACCGTTATCCTTGTCCTGCACCAGCAGGCCGCCGGCCACCTGACGCACGGTCTTGCCACCGGCGGTCACGTCCGGCAGGCCCTCGGTGGTCAGCAGGCGCAGGTTCTTTTTGGCGGCAAAGATCGCCTTGGCCTCATCCGACGCGCCCGGAGCGATCACGACCTCGGTGAAAATCCCGGTGATCTCCTGCGCGGTTTCCGCATCCAGCGGCTGGTTCAGCGCCACGATGCCGCCGAAGGCCGAAGTGCGGTCGCAGTCGAACGCGGCCTTGTAAGCCTCCAGCAGCGTCGCGCCTGTGGCGACGCCGCAGGGGTTGGCGTGTTTGATGATGGCACAGGCCGCACCTTGCGCCGGATCGAATTCAGCCACCAGTTCGAACGCAGCATCGGTGTCGTTGATGTTGTTGTAGCTCAGTTCCTTGCCCTGATGCTGCACAGCGGTCGCCACGCCGGGGCGGTTCGTGCCGTCGGTATAGAACGCCGCCTGCTGATGGCTGTTCTCACCATAGCGCAGGGTCTGTTTCAGCTCACCGGCAAAGGCGCGGCGTTTGGGGGCCTCAAGCGCCAGCGCACCGGCCAGCCAGTTGGAGACGGCGGTGTCATAAGCGGCAGTGCGGGCATAGGCCTTTTGCGCCAGCTTGCGGCGGAATTTCGGGCAGGTCGCGCCGTTGTGCTGATCCATATCGCCCAGCAGTTTGTCGTAATCTTCGACGTCCACAACCACGTTGACAAAGGCATGGTTCTTGGCCGCCGCGCGGATCATTGCCGGGCCGCCGATGTCGATATTCTCGACACATTCATCGTAATCCGCACCCTTGGCCACGGTCGCCTCGAACGGGTAGAGGTTCACCACCAGCAGGTCGATCGCGCCGATGCCGTGTTCGGTCATCGCGGCGACATGGGTGTCATTGTCGCGCAGGGCCAGCAACCCGCCATGCACCATCGGGTGCAGGGTTTTGACCCGGCCATCCATCATCTCGGGGAAGCCGGTGACCTCGCTCACATCCTTCACCTCAAGCCCCGCCTCGCGCAGCGCCTTCGCCGTGCCGCCGGTCGACAGCAGTTCGACCCCGCGTTCAGCCAGCGCCTTGCCCAGCTCGGTCAGCCCGGTCTTGTCGGAAACGGAAAGCAACGCGCGGCGCACGGGGTGAAAGTCGGTCATGGGTCCAAAGGTCCTTTTGGCGTCAGTCGAATTCGGGCTCGTCCCGGTGCAGATCGCGCACGGCGTAGGCTGTATCCTGTGCCTTGCTCAGCGTCCACCCGATGCGCGTCGCATACTCCATTGCGCGGCCGGATAGAACGATCTGTTTTGTCGCGCGTGGCTTCAGACGCCCTTTTTCAAGGTAAACGCTTGGAGTGACCGACAATTTTCCCACGCCATCATGGCGGAAAACCCAGATCTCACCGCTTTTCAGCGCCATCGACACCGCCGCCCCGCCCAGATCAAGCGCCGCATCCACGTCGGGATGCAGGTGAAACCGGATATCGAACCCGATCCCGGACAGGCCAGAGGCATCCAACGCCCGGTCAAACTGCCGCTTCGCCTTGTCGGTTGCGGTCAGCAGAATATCCTCACCCGTCAGTTCCCGCCCGTCAAAGCGCAGTTCCAGCGTGCGGGCATGGGTCAGGCCAAAGACCCTTGCATAGCCGTCATGACCGGCCATCAGCCGCACACCCTCGAACGCATCCTCGAACTGAACCGGCACGTCCTGCGGCGCATCGACCAGTGCCTGCGTTTCCCGGCCCGGAATCGCACGCGCCAGCCGGGCGCTGGAATAGCCGTCCAGACACAGGGTCGAATGCGACGGCGTCGCCCGGCCCGCGCGCCGCCATTCCAGCCCGAAACTCCCCCCGGACCCGCAATTGACGATCAGAGGCCGCCGTCCCGAGGTCAGCTCGAACGCCAGGGTCGAGGCATGGGCGTTGTACGAGGCCGCGCCGGTCGGCGGCGCGCTGGCGTCCAGCACCACCGTGGTCCGGGCGGCGGACAGACGGGCATAGCCCATCGGCAACTCGGTCGCCGCCTTGTGTTTCACCCCGCTTTGGGCCAGCGCCTGTTCCAGCCGGCCTTCGATGCCGCGCCCGCCGCCGTGAAACCGCGCCAGCGCGCCATCGGCGTGGCGCAGGCTGCGCAGGGTCGGCGCGATGCGCTTGATGGCATTGGCCTGCGCCGCCGGGGTGCCGCGCCCCAGATCATGCAGCGCCGCCGAAGTCCAGCTGAGCAGGGTAAACACCTCAAGCAACTCTTCGGGGTTGCGGGTCGGAATGCCGCCCTGCGCATCCACCTGCCGGTCACATTCCCCGGCCAAGGCGCGCAGGGCGGGATCGGCCATATGTTCCAGCCCCTCCAGCGCCAGCCCGGATTGCACCAGACCTGTCAGAGCCTCGAATCGCGGCAGGCCCGGTGTCGCTGCCTGCCAGCGTTTCGACAGAAACCATGTCTGCTGCGCCAGCGAGCGGAAGAACAGCCGGCTTTGCGCCTCATCCGCCCCGCGCAGCAGGAACAGCGCGTGGTTGATCCAGCGCATCACCCGCCGTCCGGTCAGGTCGGGCACCCAGCCGGGGCCCTGGCCGCGGCCATGCGCCTCGATCCAGCCCCAGACCCAGCGCTGCGCCTTTTCCCGCGCGCGCATGTCGCCCACGGCGGCCAGATCGTCGAGCCAGGCAAAGCCGTGGCGGTCGTCGTCAAATCCGGCCGAGGGGGCCGTGACCTCCCACAATCCGGTGTCCTGCGCCTCGACCAGATAGCCGGCAAACAGCAGGTTCCCGGCGACCAGCTGGCGACCGCGCGCAAAAGACCCTACGGTGCGGGGTTCAGGCTGGGATACAAAGCCGCTGACCGCCTTCTGCCTCTGGCTCAGGCGCGCGTGGAACCGGTTCTGGAACCGCATCCACCGACTGGTCATGGTGTCCGACTGTGACATGACGCCCGTTACTCTGCCCCTTGCGCTCTGCTGGCGCCTGAGACCCAACGATAGACCGCCCCGATCGTCAAGTCATGGAAAAGCTTCGCTTAGGTGGATTTGCTCAGGCAGGCGATATAGAACCCGTCCATGCCGCCCGTGTCGGGCCAGTAATCGGGGCGCAGGCGCAAGCCGCCCTCTTCGGTGATCCAGCCGCTTTCGATCCCCGGCAGGTCCAGTGCCGAGCGGTCGATGCGCATGTCGGGATGCAGGCCCAAAGCCTCTTCGATCTGCACCTCGCCTTCGTCGGGCAGCAGCGAGCAGGTGCAATAAACCAGCCGCCCGCCGGGTTTAAGCAGGGTCCAGGCGTGGGCCAGCATCCGCGCCTGCAATTCGATCAGCCCGCCGAATTCCGAACCGTCCTTGGCAAAGGGCAGATCGGGGTGACGGCGGATGGTTCCGGTCGCCGAACAGGGGGCGTCCAGCAGGATGGCGTCATACTGGCCCTGATGGTCCAGCGCATCCGCAGCGATCACTTTGGCCTCAAGACCCGTGCGTTTCAGGTTCTCATGCACCCGCGCCAGTCGTGCTTCTGAAATATCCAGCGCTGTGACCTCAGCCCCGGCGGCGGCCAGTTGCAGCGTCTTGCCCCCCGGCGCAGCACAGAGGTCCAGTACCTTTTCCCCCGGTTTCGGATCCAGAACCCGCACCGGCAAGGCCGCCGCCGCGTCCTGCACCCACCAGTCCCCGGCCTTGTAGCCCGGCAGGGCCGAGACCTGCCCCGCGTCCTGCAGCCGGACCGAGCCCGTGGGCAAACTGTCTCCGCCCGGGGCCTTGCCCCCCGGCTTCACCGTCACGTCCAGCGGCGCTCCGGCAAAATGGGCCTGTTCCATGCCCTTCACCGCGTCCTCGCCCCAGGCCATGATCAGCGGATCGCGCAACCATTCCGGCAGGCGCGGCACCCGCATTTTGGGCCAGGCCTCGGGCCCATCGGCAGCAATCTTGCGCAGAACCGCGTTCACCAACCCCTTGAGCCGCCCGTGCTTGCGCGACCGCCCGACGATCCCGACCATCGAATTGACGACCCCATGCGCCGCCTCGCCCTGACACAGCTCAACCGTGCCCAGCCGCAGGGCGTTGTGCACCGTCAGCGCGGGCGTCTGCCGCAGGTGATCGGCCAGCAGCCGGTCGGCGCGTTCCAGCCCGCGCAGGGTTTCGACCGTCAGCCGTTGCGCCCGCGCGCGGTCTTCGGGAGCCAGACGATCCAACGCGCCCGCCGCCAGACATTCGGGCAGCAACCGCCCCTCGCCCAATATCTGATCCAGCAGATAGATTGCGCTGCGCCGCGCGGCTGTTGCGGAATTTGACATGATGCTGAGTGCCCCTGATGACCTTTGCCCGCATTGCCTTGGGCGGACGAGGGCGTATATCAAGGCGCTGAACGGAAAGGAACCCGATGTCATGAGTGACGAGCGCAAAGACCTGCCCCCTGCCGCCCAGCGCGCCCTGGCCGAGGCGGAAGAGCGTCGCAAGAAGGCCGAGGCGGAAGCCGGGGAACGGCCCAAGGAACTGGGCGGGCGCGACGGTCCCGATCCGGCCCGTTATGGCGATTGGGAGAAAAAGGGCATTGCCATCGACTTCTAGGCCTCGCCCCGCAGCGCCTGCAGAAAATCGTCAATCAACGCCCGCTGCCGTTTTGACCGCACCCGATCCTCGGGCCATGTCAGCCAATAGCCATCTTTCGTCTGCAGCTCGGGCAGGTCCAGCCTGCACAGCCGCCCCGTCTGCAGATTGCCCGCCGCCAAGGGCACCGAGCCCAGAGCGATCCCCATCCCCTGCCGCGCTGCCGTGATTGCGTGGCCAACGGAATCGAAGCTCAGCCGACCAGTCGGCAAATCCTCGACACCCGCAACCCGCGCCCAGTCCTGCCAGCCGGGGCGTTCGCCGCGCAGGTCAATCAGCGGCGCGCCCCACGCCACACCGGGCGCGGCCATCGGGGCCAGCACCTCGGGCGCGATCAGTTTCGCCTTGCGTCCGGGCCACGCGCCGCGGCCGTAGCGGAGTTGCAGCCATGTCCGCTCTTCCTCCAGTGACGAGCGGCGGGCCATCGAATCGGTCATCACCCGCACTTTGGGCCGCATCTCAAGGAACGCGGGCAAGGCAGGCAGAACCAGCGCATGAATTTGCGAGGACAGGCCCGCCACCCGCAATTCGCGAGGGGACTTTCCAAACAGGTCCTCGGTATTGCGTTCCAGCGCCTGCAGGCTGTCCTGCACCAGCGGCAGATAGCTCTCGCCCTCGATGGTCAGGGACACGCCGCGCGCCTCGCGCACGAACAGCGACCGTCCCAGCCATGCCTCGAGGTTGCCGATCCGCTGGCTGACCGCCGCCTGCGTCAGACCAAACTCGCGCGCGGCGGCGGAAAAGCCGCCCAGACGCCCCGCAGCCTCGAACACGCGCAGCCAGTCCAGTGGCGGCAATCCGATCTTTTTCTTAGCCATAAGATTTTCCAAGCCTCAGTCGCAATAAGGTTTAATTGTCGTAATGTCAGAAAGCACGTATCTCCTCAAGCAAAGTCCGCGCCAGACAGGAGACCCCGATGCTGCGCACCGTTCGTTTTGAACCTTCAATCATCACCGTTGAATTTGCCGGCGGCGCCCGGTCCCGCTTTCATGCGATCTGGCTGCGCGACAATGCGCTGGACCCGGAAACCCGCGCGCCCGGCAATGGCCAGCGCCTGATCACCATCGGCGATATCCCCGCCGATGTTTCGGTCAGCGCGGCGGATGTTGTGAATGGCGATTTGCAGGTCACGTTCCAGCCGGAAGACAAGACCGTCACCTTCCCCGCCCAATGGCTGGCCACGCATAGCTACGACCGAGTGCAAAGCGCCGCGTTCGGGCGCATCGCCCCCGGCATCACCACATGGGCGCAAGGTATCGACGCGCCCAGCGGGGATTGGGCACAGGTTCACGCGGACCCCGCCGCCAAGCGCAACTGGCTGGCTGCCGTCGCGGAATACGGTTTTGCCAGGTTGACCGGCGGCCCGACCGAGCCGGAATCGTTGCTGCAGGTGGCCGATCTGTTCGGCTATGTGCGCGAGACCAATTATGGCCCCTATTTCGAGGTGCGGACCGAGGTGAACCCCAACAACCTCGCCTTTACCGGGATGGGCTTGCAGGCCCATACCGACAACCCCTATCGCGATCCGGTGCCAACGCTGCAGATCCTCTATTGCCTTGAAAACAGCGCTGAGGGCGGGGAGTCCATTGTGGTCGACGGTTTCCGCGCCGCCGAGCGCCTGCGCGACCGGAACCCCGAAGGTTTCGCCCTGCTGGCGGGCTATCCGGCCCGGTTCGAATACATGGGCTCGGACGGGGTCTGCCTGCGCGCGCGCCGCCCGATGATCGAACTGTCACCCGATAGGGAACTGATCGGCATCCGCTTCAACAACCGCTCCTCGGCCCCGTTCATCGACGTGCCGTTCGACAAGATGGAGGCTTACTACGCCGCCTATCGCCAGTTGGGCGAGATCATCGACAACCCGGCCATGGGCGTGTCGTTCAAGCTGGAACCGGGCGAAAGCTTCATCGTCGACAACACCCGCGTCCTGCACGCCCGTCTGGGCTATTCCGGTTCCGGGTCCCGCTGGCTGCAGGGCTGCTACGCTGACAAGGACGGGCTGCTCTCCACACTGGCCGCGATGGAGATGGCGCAGCCGGAGGCGGCGGAATGAAACCGGACTTCTCAAGCCTCAACCGCGACAATATCGTGGCCTTCATCGGCGATATCTTCGACCGCCGCGGCGGCGAGGAATATCTGGGCGAACCCGTCACCATGGCCGAACACATGCTGCAAGGGGCCACCATCGCCGAACAGAACGGCATGCCCGAGGAAATCATCGTCGGCGCTCTGTTGCACGATATCGGCCATTTCACCTCGGAATTCGGCACCTACCATCCCGACGACACCGAGGATCGTCATCACGAGGATGCGGGGGCCGAAGTGCTGGAGCAGTTCTTCCCCTCGGTCATCACCGATTGCTGCCGCTATCACGTGGCGGCAAAACGGTATCTCTGCGCCACAAAGCCCGAGTATTTCAACCGCTTGTCCGCCGCATCGGTCCATACGCTGGAACTGCAGGGCGGGCCCATGAATGCCGAAGAGGTCGCCGCGTTCGAGGCCAACCCGAACCTGCAACAGATCATTCAGGTGCGCTATCTGGACGAGGCAGGCAAGCGCGCCGACATGGAAACCCCCGGCTTTGCCCATTTCGCCCCGATGGTGCAGCGCATGGTCGACAAACATATGGAGGTCGCATGAACGCCCCCGAATATATCTTTGAAGCCAGCACCAAGCCCTCGCTGCCCTGGCACGAGGTGCCGCTGATCCGCGCCACCGACGCCTCCGTCAAAGGCTATGGCTGTCTGGTCGATGACCCCGAGGGGTTCGAGATCGAGATCACCCGCTGGCCGCAACAGGGCTGGCGGCCCATCGACGAGGGCACCGGGGACGAAGGCGGCTGGGTCGAGGGCACTTTTCGCGGCAAATGGAAGGGCGATGTGCTGTATGGCGAGAACGAGGCGGTGGGTGGCCACTATGTTCTGGGCTGGTCCACCGACCCGCAGCAGGCGCAAACCGCCCGCCAAACCGCGCCCCGCGATCAGGTCCTGCTGTGGCACATGAACTATCACCCGGACGGAGGTCAGATGTTCTGGCCGCTGGACAACAAGCCCTTCATCATCCCCGCCGCCCTGCCCGGCGACAACCTGACGCCCGAGAAAGTAGTGGCCTTCTGGTGCGACGGCGCGCGCGGGCTCTATATTCATCCCGGCATCTGGCACGAGGGGATTTTCCCGGTCGAAGACACCCAGCGGTTCCTTGACCGTCAGGGCGCAGTTCATGCCCGCGTCAGTGCCGATATCGGCAAGGAATTCGGCGTCTACCTCGCCTGTCCCCTGCGCGCGGACAAGATCAGAGATCTGTGACGACACGCCCTGTGGGGCGTGTTTTCAGAAAGCCTTAACCTTTGCCGCAAACTTCTGCGATACTCTCCTTGCGCGTGTGCAAAGGAGGCGAAGATGGCATTGAACAGACGGAACGTTGTGCAGCTTGGAACGGCAGCCACCGCAAGTGCGCTGCTGCCCCGGATCGGCCTGAGCGCGACCAGCCAGAACGACGCGTTCGAGGCGCAGTTTGCCGTCACGCTCGATCGCCTGCGCACGGGTTTTGCCGTGCTTGGGTTCACCGAGGCCCCGCCCCTGCCGATCACCACCGGCGACGCGGGCTACAATGGCGGGCTGCGGCATGATTTCGATCAGGATGTTCTGGCCGAAAAGGCGTTCGTCATCCAGCCTCTGGCCCGCGTCGGCGATGTCGACGAGAAAACCCGCCCCGATGTCCTGCCCCTGTTTCACGAGGTCGGCTGCCATCCCGGCGGGGCGATCTCGGGCCGCGACACGACGCAGCTTATGGTGCGCCTTCTGACCGAGGATTTCGGCCTCGACCCGGCGCGCCTGGCCTTTGTCAGCGTGCCACAATCCGACGACATGCGTCCGGTTCTGGATGGTCTGGACCTGCCCTTTGCCGAAAAGGTCCTGCTGCGCGATGAAGCCGAGGCTCTGGCCGCCCGCGATGCCTCGGGCTTTTTCTTTCCCGACCCGTTTGGCGAGGATTACCTGATCACTATGGGCGTCTATTACCGCATCGGCGATCAGGCCGAGCCCGCGCCCACCGCCTATCCGCCCTCGGCCAACTGGACCGAGATCGGAGAGATCATCATCGGCGGCGAGGCCGCGCCCTTGGGCATCTCAATCGGAGCCGAACGGCTGACCTATGCGCTGACAAGGCAGTTTCCCACATGGGATCAGAGGCTGGGGGCGCTGTTTGCGCAGGTCGAACAGGACGGCGCGGAACCGCCGGGGGTGGCGGCGTTTCGCTAATGCGAATTGTATGTTTGCGAGGGGTACAAGGAAAAAGAATTGCTGACTCTATTATTATTAATGTTTGGATTTGTGGTTATCATGCCCCTGACATCATGGGCCGCGATGATTTTTCTGTCTTCGGTTTTTTCAGTCTTCAACTTCAAGGATGAGTTCATTGAGTTCTGGATCAGAACGCGCGGCACTCCGCCGTCACGCAGACGGCTGGTTCTGAGCGCCTATGGGGCGGCCAACCAATTTTTCATACATGAATTTTGCCACGATCTAAACGTGCCTAATGGGATACGGATCATCCCCAATGCCAACTATTTTCTTTTTTTCGCGCTAGGTTTCGCATCCATAATAGTAGCGTTGCTCTTTTGGGTCGCCGTGTTCTTTGCCTATGTTTTTGCCTACGTTCTTGTGCGCACTTACTTCTAACCGCCGCACCTACAACCCCAGCACATCCACCATATCATACTGACCCGGAGCCTTGCCCTGCCCCCACAGCGCCGCCTTCAGCGCGCCGCGGGCAAAGATGGCGCGGTCGGTGGCCAGATGGCGCAGGACGATGCGTTCTCCTGGGGCGGCAAACAGGACGTCATGTTCGCCGACAATGTCTCCGCCGCGAATGGCGTGAAAGCCGATATGGCCCCGCTGGCGCGCGCCGGTGATGCCGTCGCGGCCCCGGTCGGACACATCGGACAGATTGACGCCGCGCCCTTCGGCTGCGGCCTCGCCCAGCATCAGCGCGGTGCCCGAGGGGGCATCGACCTTGTGGTGGTGGTGCCCTTCGATCACTTCGATGTCGAAATCCTCATCCAGCGCGGCGGCAACCTTTTTGGTCAGTTGCACCAGTAGGTTGACGCCAAGGCTCATGTTTCCCGCCCGCACGATCACCGCATGGCGCGCGGCCGGTTCCAGCGCCGCGATCTGTTCGTCGCTCATGCCGGTGGTGCCGATCACGTGTACACAGCGCGCCTGTGCGGCCAAGGCGGCGAACTCCAGCGTCGCCTCGGGCGCGGTGAAGTCAATCACTGCCTGCGCCTGCGCGAAGGCCGCGAGCGGATCGTCGGTGACGGTGACACCCAGCGCGGGGCCGCCCATCGCCGTGCCCACATCCTGCCCGATCCAGTCATGGCCCGCGCGCTCGACCACACCGACCAGACGCGCCTGATCGCTGTCAGTCACGGTCTTGATCAGCATCTGCCCCATGCGGCCCGAAGCCCCTGTGATGACGATCCCCGGAATATGGGTCATGGCGGTGTTCCCTTGCTGCAAACTGCTCAAAGCCTCCTACCCGGTTCGCGCCCGCTTGGCAAAGCCCGCCTTTGGGCTTAGATCGGGGTTTATGGCAAAGAACAAATTCCACGATGGCCCCGGCCCGTCCCAACGGCAACTGCGTGTCGGCGAACTGATCCGCCGCACCCTGTCCGAGGTTCTGGCGCGCGGAGATGTCCACGACCCCGACCTGAACCGCATGTCGATCACCGTGGGTGAGGTGCGCACCTCGCCCGATCTGAAGATCGCCACCGCCTATGTGCTGCCGCTGGGCGGCAAAGGGCAGGAGGATGTGATCGAGCTGCTCGCCCGCAACAAGGGTGAGCTGCGGCGCATGGTCGGCAAGAAGGTCGGCCTGAAATTCTCGCCCGATCTGCGGTTTCGTCTGGATGACACGTTCGACCGTCTGGACGACACCCGCCGCATGTTCGAACAGGACGCGGTGCGCCGCGATCTGGACGAGTGATCCGAGCGTTTCTTGCCTGCGGCCTCGCCCTGTGGGCGGTGCAGGCTGGCGCGGTGACCTGCGAAAAGCTGACCCATCAGAACAAGCGCTATACCATCTGCGAAGTCGACGCCGCCGAGGATTTGCGCCTGTTCCTGAACGGCGACGATGGCGAGGTGCTGGGCCATTTCTCCTCGGTGAACGAGGCGCTCGAGCCCGAGGGCAAGCGCCTGGCCTTTGCGATGAACGCGGGCATGTATCACGACGACCGCTCGCCCGTGGGACATTATGTCGAGAACGGGCAAGAGCAGATGCGTGTCATTTCCAATCCCGGCCCCGGCAATTTCGGCCTGCTGCCCAACGGGGTGTTCTGCATCCGCGACGGTCGCGCCGATGTGTTCGAAACGCTGGATTACGTCGATCAGGCCCCCGAGTGCCGGTTCGCCACCCAATCCGGACCAATGCTGGTTATCGACGGGGAATTGCACCCGCGCTTCCTGCCCGACTCGACCTCGCTTTATGTGCGCAACGGTGTGGGCACCAGTGCCGATGGTACGCGCGCGGTGTTTGCGATTTCCGAGGATTACGTGACCTTCCACGAATTCGGCAGCCTGTTTCGCGATGTGCTGGACACCCCGAACGCGCTGTTCTTCGACGGTAACATCTCGCGCATGTATGACCGTGCCGGCAACCGGTCGGATCTGGGGTTTTCGCTGGGGCCGATTGTGGGTGTGGTCGAAGATACGCCAGCAAATTGACAGTGCTCGGGTGATCCGTTAACCCGCGCGCCTTGGCAAGATTCTGGGTGACACATGGGACGCAAACGCAAAGGTCGCGACATTTCCGGCTGGCTGGTGGTGGACAAGCCTGCGGGCATGACCTCTACGTCGGTGGTCAACAAGGTACGCTGGGCGATGGACGCCAAGAAAGCCGGCCATGCGGGCACACTGGACCCCGAGGCAACCGGCGTTCTGGCCGTGGCTTTGGGTGAGGCGACCAAGACCGTTCCCTACATCACCGACGCGTTGAAAGCCTACACCTTCACCGTGCGTCTGGGTCAGGCCACCAATACCGACGATGCCGAGGGCGAAGTGATTGCGCAAAGCGATGCGCGCCCCTCGGATGACGATATCAAAGCCGCCTTGTCCCCGTTTCTGGGTGAGATCATGCAGGTGCCGCCCAAGTTTTCCGCCGCAAAGATCGACGGCCAACGCGCCTATAAGCTGGCCCGCGATGGTGAGGATGTGGAACTTTCCGCCCGCCCCCTGTGGGTCGAGGAACTGGTGCTGGTCGACCGCCCCGACGACGACCATATCGTGCTGGAAATGACCTGTGGCAAGGGCGGCTACGTCCGCTCGATTGCCCGCGATCTGGGGGCGGCGCTGGGATGCCACGGGCATGTGAAAGAACTGCGCCGCATCTGGTCCGGCCCGTTCGAGGCCGAGGACGGGCTGTCCATCGAACAGATCGATGAAATGGCCAAGACCACCGCGCTGGACGACTATCTGCACCCGCTTGAAACCGGCCTGTCGGACCTGCCCGAGCTGAAATGCACCCCCGAAGGCGCCACCCGCCTGCGCAATGGCAATCCGGGCATGGTGCTGGCCTCGGACGTGGACTATGGCGATGAGGCCTGGGCCTCGCTGGACGGCAAGGCCATCGCAGTCGGCATCTACAAATCCGGCGAATTGCATCCCAGCCGGGTCTTTGTGGACCCCACCTGACCCGGGCGTCAGGCGGCTGGCCGCAATGCCTGCCCCAGCCTGAGCACTTCGGATACCAACAGGTCCAGATCCTCGGTCCGGGTGCGGTGGTTGTTGACCGCAACCCGCAGGCAGTGAGAGCCACGCACGGTTGTATCGGACACAACGGCAGTCCCTTCCTCCTGCAGGTGCAGCATGATTTCGGTGTTGATCTGGCGCAGGGCGTCATCGCTCAGACCACCGGGATCGTAGCGGAAACAGACGATGTTGATCGAGGTCGGAAACATCAGCTTCAACGCATCCTGCGCCTCGATCAAACCCGTCAGATACTGCGCTTTTTCGATGTCCTGATCGATGAGCCTGCCGAATTTCTGGACCCCATGCTCGCGCAGCGACATCCAGACCTTCAGCGCCCGGAACCCGCGCGTGGTCTGGATGCCGTAGTCGTGCAGAAACGCGGCCCCGGCAACGCCCCGCGACTGTGGTTCCAGATATTCCGGCGTCAGCGTAAATGTCCCGTGATGCGCATCATGATCGCGGACAAGGGCACAGCCGACCTCGAACGGGGCATGCAGCCATTTATGCGGGTCAAGCGCCACGGAATCCGCCCTTTCGATTCCGGCGACGCGCCAGCGGTTATCGGGCGCAATCGCGATCAACGCGCCAATGCAGCCATCGACATGGAACCAGAGCCCCTCGTTCCGGCAGAACGCACTGATTGCGTTCAGGTCATCAACCGCCCCGGTATTGACGGTTCCGGCGGTGGCGATGACGCAGGCGGGGTTCAGGCCGTCTTCGCGGTCCTGCGCGACCATCCGGGCCAGGGCATCCAGATCCATCGTCAGGTCGTCCCGCGTGGGCACCCGGCGCAGGGCGGTATTGCCAAGGCCAATCGTCTCAAGCGATTTCTGGTGGCAGCTGTGCATCTGCTCCGACCCGTAATAGCGCATCGGCCGCTCCATCGCGGCCACACCGTCCTGCCGCATGTCGATGCCGGACTGCACATTGCGCGCCACCGTCAGGCCAATCATGTTGGCAACGCTGCCGCCGCTGGTCAGCGTGCCGCTGGACCCTGCGGGCAGCCCGATCATTTCCCGCAGCCAGTCGACCACCTGCCGGTCGATCAGGGCCGCCGCGTGGTTGCCGCCACCCAGGTTCGAGCCCTGCACGGCGGCCAGAAAATCCGCCATTGCGCCGGTGAAATTGCCCGCGCCCATGTACCACGCCCAGAACCGGGGATGGATATTCCCCATCGGATAGGCCATCACGCGGGCATTGACGTCGTCCAGAACATCGCCCAGCGGCAAGCCCTGCTGCGGCGCGGGGGTTTCAAAGCCTGCGCGCACGTCCTGCGGCATGTCCTGCCAGATGGGCCGGTCGCGCACATCCCGCGTGTGGTCCAGCGCCATGTCCAGCATTTCATGCGCCAGTTTGCGCGTCTGCTCCCAATCGGCAGGGTCAAGTGTTTCGAAAGTCATTAAAAGCCCCCCAATGCACGTTCAAATGCCGGCAACCTAGCACATTTCGCCCGTCCGGACATCGGCCCTTGTCAACGGGTCCGAAACCGGACAAACCCGGATCATGATCACCCGTTCCCACACCAAGGGCGACGCGCCCTCGACCGCCGTGTATTCCGATTGCGAGCACTACCGCTACAGCCTGACCCGCATCTGGGACGCGGCCGGGCGCAAGGCGTTGTTTGTGATGCTGAACCCCTCGACCGCAACCGAGGTGCAGAATGACCCGACCGTCGAACGCTGCGAACGCCGCGCGCGGGCGCTGGGGTTCGGGGCGTTTCAGGTGACGAACATCTTTGCCTGGCGCGACACCGACCCGCGCAAGATGCGCGCCGCCGCCGATCCGGTGGGGCCTGCGAATGACGCGGCCATTCTGGACGGTGTCGCATGGGCCGATCAGGTCATCGCTGCATGGGGCACCCATGGCGCCCATCTCGACCGGGGCCCGGCGGTGGAATCCTTGCTGCGCGGCACTGGTCAGCCACTGTTCCATCTGGGTCTGACCAAGGACGGGCACCCAAAGCACCCGCTCTATATCGCCTATACCCAGCAGCCCGAGCGATGGTGACAAAAGGTTAACCACAGACTCAACCTGGCTTTGACCAGGGGCTTGATCACATGGGATATTTCCCCGGGGCAGTACGCTTTCGGAGGGTTCCCATGTTTCTGGCCGGATTGCTTGGACTGGCCGCCATCGGCGGCGCGGCATATGCGATGAGCGATGTGTTCGTCTCAGACGAAGACGCCGATGACAATATGCCAGAGGATGATACCGAGGCCCCGATGACCGAGGGCGAATATCTGGATATCGGCGAAAATGTCGACGAACCGGCGGACGCGGATGCGGCTGATGTCTCGACCGGAACGATCCTGTCGGAGTTCAACGGCGATTTGGTCATTGCCGGCAGCGACGGGACGGATGTGCTGACCGGGCAGGACGGTGTCGATCAGATCAACGGCTACGGGGGCGACGACTTTATCACCGGCGGCGGCGGCGACGATGTGTTGCACGGGGGCGGCGGGGAGGACACGATCTCTGGCGGACAGGGGGACGACGTTCTGCATGGCGACGCGGGTGATGACGCTCTGACAGGGGATGAGGGCGAGGATACTCTCTACGGCCATTTCGGCGAGGATCACCTGAACGGCGGTGCCGGCGACGATGCGCTCTATGGCGGCGCGGATGATGACACTCTGACCGGATGCAAGGGCGACGATGCGCTGCAGGGCGGCTTTGGCGATGACACCCTGTCCGGTGGCGAAGGCGAGGATGTTCTGTTTGGCGGCGACGGTGACGACTTGCTGCTTGCCAACGATAGCGACGGCGCGACCGATTTCCTGAACGGCGGCGCGGGTGACGACACCATTCTGGCTGGCGGCGGCGATGTTGTGGATGGCGGGCAAGGCGCGGATGAGATCGTGCTGGGCGCACAGCAGGAAGAAGTCACGGTCATGGGGTTTCAGCCCGGGCAGGACAAGCTGCTGGTGACATGGGAAGCCGAGGAGGACCCCGAGATTCAGATCAAAACCGACGCAGAAAACCCCAACCTGACCCATGTTCTGATCGACGGTCAAAGGGTGGCCAACCTGTTCGGGGCCGAAGGGATTGCAGCTGACGACATCCAACTGATAACCGAGGCGCAGCTGACGCAATACGGACAGGTGGGCTGAGCCCACAGAATCCCTTTGCCATTCACGCCAAAAGCGCCTATACGCGCCCATCCGCATCGGAATCGGTGCGGTTTTCTCCATGGGCCTGTGCTGGACGACATCCCGGCCTGCGCCATCAACCTCAACCTTTTCAAAGGAGACCCCGATGTCGATCACTGCCGCTGAAAAAGCACGCGTCATGAAAGAATTCGCAACCAAGGACGGCGACACCGGTTCGCCTGAAGTCCAGGTTGCCATCCTGACCTCGCGCATCACCACCCTGACCGAGCACTTCAAGACCCACAAGAAAGACAACCACGGTCGTCGCGGTCTGCTGAAAATGGTCGCCCAGCGCCGTAAACTGCTGGACTACCTGAAAGGCAAGGAAGAAGCGCGCTATCAGGACCTGATCAAAAAGCTGGGCATCCGCCGGTAAGAGCTTTTTCGTTCGTTTCAGACGCCCGCCAAACCGGCGGGCGTTTTTCGTTTTCGGAACCCGTTTCCCGCGCGTGGTTTGAATGCAAGCCTTCAAGTCCGTTCCACATCGCACCGCACCGGCAACCTGCTCTGCGCCATCCGGCGGCAACCTAAACAACGGTGTTCCGAACCAAAGACCAACCGATAAGACTGCCCCGTCACCCCGGCGGGAGAATCCTTGACTCGCATGGGGCAAATTGCGCCTCATGAACCATCCGATTTCTTGAAAGTGATTGATGAGGACATAAAAACGTGCTCGGCCACGAAATTCTGGAACTTCTGGGTGCCTCGTCACTGATCGTGATTATCCTGTCAGTGTTCTGGAAAGGCGACGATGCGGTCTCGCCCGAGTTCAGGGCCGACATTTCCGAATGGCTGCTGCGCCTGAAGGCCCCAAAGGCAAACAGCCCGGTCGGCACGGCGGTCATGGGGCTGTTTGTCCGGGTGTTCGGCCCCAGGCACTGGACCCTGCGATGTTTCCTCGCGTCTTGTCTGGTGTCCTGGCTGACCTTTGCCCTTTGCTATCTCTACTTCTTTGTCACGGAAGAGCGTTACTTTGCCTCGGACTTCGGGCTGAATGTCATCGGTACCGGTGGAGTTTTGACGTTTTTCCTGATCATCAACCCGGTCATCGACTACCTTTCCCTGTTTTGCACCCGGTTCATTATTCAGAAAATGGCCAGTGGGAAATTACCGGTTCTGGTCGCAATCATCGTCGATTTTTTGGCCTCATATTTTTCCTACCTGATCATATTCGGACTGACCGCTTTTGCGGTGCTGTCCTTCGATCCGGTTTACATGCGCAGTATCCTTGACGCCCTGAGCCAACACAATTTCGTCGAAGTACCGTCGCTTCTTCAAAATCAGGTTGGCGTTTTCATCGCCATCATCCTTGTCTCATCGTATGTTTCCAGCATGTGGCTTTGGGCTGCAGCGCTCGGGACTTTAGCGATACGCGTCTTGTCCCGAAGCACAAAACTGATTTCCACGCTTCAATATGTGCTGCCGGTCAATGAAAAACCCGTCAGAGCAATGGGCATTGTGGCGTTTATGCTCTGTCTGGTCACGATGATCGGTGTGTCGGTGGCGTCCTGGGTATCGCGATTTGTCTGACGCGTTCCTATGACAGGAGCGAACTGTCCCTGTAGAGCCGTCAAAGAAAAAACGCCCACCGCGGGGGTGGGCGTTTTCTGTTCATCAGGGTTGTTGGCTACATCTTAGCCTTCTCTGATTTCAGCGCCAGCCACAGGCAGTAGCACATGATCAGAACAACCAGCGTGAACGGGATGCCGGTGGATACCGCCGCGCCTTGCAGGGCGCTCAGCCCGCCGCCCAGCAGCAGCGCAATCGCCACGAGGCCTTCCAGCGTACACCAGAACACGCGCTGCACCACCGGCGCATCCATCTTGCCGCCTGCGGTGATCGTGTCGATCACCAGCGAGCCCGAATCCGACGAGGTGACGAAAAACACCACAATCAGGACCAGTGCGATCGGGGCCACGATGCTGTAAAGCGGCAGTTCTTTCAGGAAGCCGAACAACGCGCCTTCGGGGGCGTAGCTGTCGATCACCGTGGCACGTACACCTTCGGCTCCGCCTGCGTTCAGCATGTCGATGGCGGCACCACCAAAGGTCGACATCCACAGCGCGCAGACTGCGGTGGGGGCCAGCAGCGCACAGAGGACAAACTCACGCACCGTCCGGCCCTTGGAGATGCGGGCAATGAACATGCCGACAAAGGGCGACCACGCGATCCACCAGGCCCAGTAGAAGGTCGTCCAGCCATGGAAGTAACTGGTATCCTCGCGCCCGAACGGGTTGGACAGGGCTGGAAGATGCGTCACGTAATCCACCATGACGTTGAAGTACCGTGCGATGGCCGTGCCGACACCGGTGACGACGATCACGAAGATGAACAGGCCCACGGCCATGATCATGTTGATCTCGCTCAGCCGTTTGACGCCTGCATCCATGCCCATCAGGACCGAGCCCAACGCGATCAGCGTGATGCCGATGATCAGCAGGACAACCACGGTCGGGCTGGGTTCGATCCCGAACACTTCGTTCAGGCCAGCCGCAACCTGCTGCGCGCCCAGACCCAGCGATGTTGTCAGACCGAACAAGGTGGCAAATACCGCCAGCGTGTCGATGATATGACCCCACCAGCCCCAGACCCGTTCGCCCAGGATCGGGTAGAAGGCCGACCGCAGGGTCAGTGGAAGGTCAAGATTATAGGCAAAGATCGCAAGGCTCAGGCCGACAGCGGCGTAAACCGCCCAACCTTCAAGGCCCCAATGGTGGATCGTACCGACGACGCCTGCGTATTCATTTCCCGGCACTGCGATGTCGATGCCCAGCGGCACGGCGTTGCCGTCTTCGGCAAAGTTGTAATAGACCGGCTCCATCACGCCGAAGAACAACAGCCCGATGCCGATACCGGCGGCAAACATCATCGCGATCCATCCGGCATAGGAATAGTCCGGCTTGGCATCCTTGCCGCCAATCCTCACCTTGCCGACAGGCAGAACGATGAGCACCAGACAGAACAGGGTGATGGCATCGACCGAAAGCACGAGGAACCAGTCAAAGGTGCTGGTCAGCCAGGGTCTGAGCCACCCGAAGAATGTCGCCGCAGCCTCCTGATTGGCCAATGCGATCAGAACGAACGCAAAGATCAGGATACTGGAAATCAGAAAAACCGGGTTGTGAATATCAAGACCGAACGGCCTGACATTGTCCTGCCCCAACTCGTACTCGGTTTCAAAGTCATAGACGCGTGGATCGGGATCCAGCATTTTCTTGGTCTGAGCCATTCGAATGCCCCTCTGTTCGCCAGGTGCAAACGCCAAGGTATTCGGTCAACCGACGGACAGTGAGTGTTCTACCCCCTTGGCGTGTTTCCGTCTTTTCGACCGCGGGTTCAGTGGTAACAGCCTACACGGACATCAAAATTTCACAAAACGCATTCAATTTTGATAATGTTAGCGCACGAGATCAATACCGCAACCTGCAATACATTCCACGCCGGGTCCGCTCACCTCTTTCAAAAGGTCTGTCAAGTCGCTAAGCCTTCAATTCTGAATTCGAATTAAACCACTTCAGCAATTTTACCCCGCCCAACGTCACCGTATTCTTAGCCGAGTTGAGGATTTCAATGCGTTTTTTACTGTCTCTAGCGATGATGCTTTTAACGGCCTGCTCTGCGGACCTTCTATCACCCGAAGCACTGTCGTCCAAAGTCGCTCAAGCTTCGACCTCAGAATTGTGCGCTGCCTATTTTCAGACGCAGACCACGTCTCGCGGCAAACTAATGATCGAGGCGGAACTGGCCGAACGAGGAGTAAACCAGTGCATTTTGGGTAACTACGGTCAACTCAGCCTGTCGACTGCTGGAAAGACGGTTTACTCAAGGCCCACCGCAACCGGCTTGGACCGGTACGATTGCGGCGATTTTCCAAACGGTGCAGTGGCCCAGAAGTTCTTTTTGGCTTCCGGAGGCCCGCTCTCGGATCCACATAATCTTGATGGGGATGGCGACGGACTGGCCTGTGAGTGGCGCGCGCAAATCAGCAGGATTTCGACATATCGCCGACCCAAGCCCACCGTCAGGCGGACCTACTCCAAATGCTATACAGGTCCGCGCGGTGGAACCTACACGATAACGGCAAGCGGCAATAAGAACTACAACGGCTGTTAGACCGAACGCCTTCTACTGCCTTATCCCTTCCCTTCCCGCGCAATCTCATGTATGCGCGCGTTATCTTGAGACGTTGTGCCCTGACCCCGGCACTCGAATGGAAGATAAACTGGGGTCGGCGGCAATGGGGCCGCCATGCAAACCGGAGACCCGCAGGGGCGGGAGTGCTCCGTTCTAGGATACGCATATGTTTGATGTAACGAAGAAATCAATGCAGTGGGGCGAGGAAACGCTGACACTGGAAACCGGCAAGGTTGCCCGTCAGGCTGACGGCAGCGTGATTGCCACGCTGGGCGAAACCAGCGTCATGGCAAACGTGACCTTTGCGCGGGCGCAGAAACCCGGTCAGGACTTTTTTCCGCTGACCGTCCACTATCAGGAAAAATACTATGCCGCCGGTAAGGTTCCGGGCGGCTTTTTCAAGCGCGAGGCGCGCCCGACCGAGAAAGAGACGCTGACCGCGCGTCTGATCGACCGTCCGATCCGCCCGCTGTTCGTTGACGGTTTCAAGAACGAAGTTCTGGTGATGTGCACCGTGCTGTCCCACGATCTGGTCAACGATCCCGACATCGTTGCGATGATCGCGGCCTCGGCGGCCCTGACCATTTCCGGCGCGCCGTTCATGGGCCCGATTGCCGGTGCCCGCGTTGGTTTCGAGGATGGCGAATACGTCCTGAACCCGACCGTAGACGACATGCAGGACCTGCGCCTGAACCCCGAACAGCGTCTGGACCTGGTCGTGGCCGGCACCAAAGACGCCGTGATGATGGTGGAATCGGAAGCGTACGAACTGTCCGAGGCCGAAATGCTGGGCGCCGTGACCTTCGCGCATGAGCAGATTCAGCCGGTGATCGACCTGATCATCTCGCTGGCCGAAGAAGCCGCGAAAGAGCCGTTTGAATTCGAAGCGCCCGATTACTCGGAGCTTTCCGCTGCTGTTGCCGCTGCCGGTGAAGAGCAGATGCGCGCCGCCTTCGCGATCACCGACAAGCAAGAGCGCACCGCCGCTGTTGCCGCTGCCCGTGAAGCGATCAAGGAAGCGCTGACCGAAGAGCAGCTGGAAGACGGCAACCTCGGCTCGGCCATGAAAAAGCTGGAAGCCGGCATTCTGCGCGGCGACGTCGTCAAGGGTGGCAAGCGGATCGACGGTCGCTCGACCACCGATATCCGTTCGATCGTTGCCGAAACCTCGATGCTGCCGCGGACCCACGGGTCGGCCCTGTTCACCCGTGGTGAAACCCAGGCGCTGGCCGTGACCACGCTGGGCACCGGTGACGATGAACAGTTCATCGACGCGCTGCACGGTAACTTTAAATCGAACTTCCTGCTGCATTACAACTTCCCTCCGTATTCGGTTGGTGAAGTTGGCCGCGTTGGTGGCCCGGGCCGTCGTGAGATCGGCCACGGCAAGCTGGCATGGCGCGCCCTGCAGGCGGTTCTGCCTGCAGCAACCGACTTCCCCTACACGATCCGCATCGTGTCCGAGATCACGGAATCCAACGGATCAAGCTCGATGGCGTCGGTCTGCGGCGGTTCGCTGTCGATGATGGATGCCGGTGTTCCGCTGAAAGCACCGGTTGCCGGTGTGGCCATGGGTCTGATCCTGGAAGATGACGGCAACTATGCCATCCTGTCGGACATTCTGGGTGACGAAGACCACCTGGGCGACATGGACTTCAAGGTCGCGGGTACCGAAAACGGAATCACCTCGCTGCAGATGGACATCAAGGTTGCGGGCATCACGCCCGAGATCATGGAGAAAGCCCTGGCGCAAGCCAAGGACGGCCGGATGCACATTCTGGGCGAGATGGGCAAGGCGCTCTCCGAGACCAACGAATTCTCGGTCCACGCCCCGCGCATCGAGACCATGAACATCCCCACCGACAAGATCCGCGAAGTGATCGGCTCGGGCGGTAAGGTCATCCGCGAAATCGTCGAAGTGTCGGGTGCCAAGGTCGATATCAACGACGACGGCGTGATCAAGATCGCCTCGCCCGATGGTGAATCGATCAAGAAGGCCTACGAGATGATCCACTCGATCGTCGCCGAGCCGGAAGAGGGCCAGATCTACACCGGTAAAGTGGTCAAGATCGTCGACTTCGGTGCCTTCGTGAACTTCTTTGGCAAGCGCGACGGTCTGGTCCACGTGTCCCAGATCGAAAACCGCCGCCTGAACCATCCCTCGGACGTTCTGAAGGAAGGTCAGGAAGTGAAGGTCAAGCTGCTGGGCTTTGACGATCGTGGCAAGGTGCGCCTGTCGATGAAAGTCGTCGATCAGGAAACCGGCGAAGAGATCGTGCCCGAGAAGAAAGAAAAGAAAGAGGAAAGCGCAGAGTAATCTGTTCTTCTTTCGACTAACGAAAGCCCCCGTGGAAACGCCGGGGCTTTTTTGGTTTTCCACTTCTGGATCGATTGACCGCGCGGGTTACGAACAAACCAACGATGATAAGCCAGCAAAAATTATGGGCTAAAGCGGACGCCACTATCCGAACAGTTTCAACTTCTGGTAGCGATGTTCTTTCTTATCACCAATCCGGCTTATCCTAATGCAAGGAACCATGCGGACCCAGGTAAAGGCACCGGAGCTTTGTCAGTTGTTACGTTGGCGGTCGCCATGAAGCGAAAAGCCTCATTCGTGCTATCACGCAAACCCGGATTCGGATGCCTAGCACTTGGATCCCATTCAATTTGTTCGATGAAAGCAAACTGATACGCTCCGGAAAAACTGAAAGTCGTGTCGTTTCCTCCAAATGTATCTGGAGTCATATATATCTGCAGAACGGTTTCGACACCGTCAGTGGGAAATGTTCTTCCTGTTACTGGATCTGAACCGGAAGCATTAACAACTCCGAAGAAAATTTCAAATACGTCGAAATAGATTTGGTCATTGGATCCCATAAGATCGAAAATGCCAAACGAATTTCCAATCGAGGTCAGAAGTGGAGAGCTGGTCAGGTCAGTTCTGGAAATTCGAAAATCGTTCAGCATCGAAACCGCAAGAGGACCCGCAACGAAGTCCCCAACAAAGTTTCCACTACTGTCATAACCTTGCAAAAGGCCAGTCGTTCCCGGGTATTCATAGCGGGCGCTGTAAAAACTGGCTCCGTTTCGAATATCTGTCCCAACGGAAATGTCCGAAGGGATCGTAGCTTGAAACTGAAATTCAGAAGGGGAAACCACGTTGACTAGATCGTTACTGGACGCTGTATCTACAACCACCGGCCCGTTGGCAAAATAAGTGACAGTTCCAGCCACGGCAGTATTCGACAATGCCAGAACAGCACCCGCGACACTCAGAATAGAAATAACCGTTTTGCTCACAACGACTAAACTCCCGACATGAAAACTTGCTAACAATTTAAGAATACTAGGTGGGATCCGTCAAATCTGTCAAATCAAGTGGCCTACGTTGACCAAAAATTAACAAGCAGTTGGCGCAATTTATCCGACAGAACGCTTCTTGCGCTCTAAGAGAGATGACCTGCAAAAAAGATTCTGTCGGTGCCTTTCGAACCTTTTTGACTGCCGGTCAATGCGCCACCCCGGACGGCTCATATTTCCATCCCCGCCTGACGCGAGGTGGCAGTTTCACTGTCGGTGCCAAGGGTGAGGAGCGTCAGATCGAAAACTTCGACGACGCCCTCTTTGCGCTTCAGAAAATGGCTACGCCGCGCTGGCGTCGCCCCAATGACGCGGGAAACTGGGGGATCGTGTCGGGTCGGGAATGGCGGCGCATGGAGCGCAAAGACTTGTAGCGGAAACCGCCACACGCCATGCGGGAGGGTGGGAACCGGCTGGTTCTCACCTGTCCCACCGACCCCGGTTTCAACCGGGTTTTTTTATGTGCCCTGACTTCGCCACGCCCAAGTAAACCAATTCTTAACACTTATAGGTTGAGTTGACTCAAAATTTATTAAATCGTCTCATTTACCGGGATGCTGTTCGACCGTGGCCTCGATAACCGTCTTTGAAATCAGCGCTGACCCCTATTCCAACCGCTCCGTTGATGTTCAGAATGGCTATAACGTCGAGATCACCGACAATGACGCGCTTCTGCAAAAATCCGACAGCGACGGGAGCCAGCAAATTGATCTGAGCGGGCTGCCCAATGGGCTGGGCTCGACCCAGTCTTTCAGCACCTTCGAAAGCTACAGTGGCGAGGTCAACGGCACGCCGGTCACGTTCATCCTGATCCAGTTCTCGAACCCGCGCTATATCATCGTCACCTCGGGCGATGTTGCGCTGGGCGACACGATCTCCGACACCAGCTTTGAGGCCCCCAACGCCCCGACCACCGGGTACAATACGCTGCCCTCTTTCGTCTGCTTCACCTCGGCGTCGCTGATCCTGACGCCATCTGGGGACCGCCTGATCGAGACGCTGCGCCCCGGCGATCTTGCCGTCACCGCGGACGGCACTGCCCGTCCCGTACGCTGGATCGGCCGCAGTCACCTCTCGGTGCAGGAATTGCGGCACCAACCGCATCTGCGTCCCGTCCAGATCCAAGCAGGCAGCCTGAGCGCAAACAGTCCCAGCCGCGATCTTCTGATCTCACCCCAGCATCGGATCGCCGTCTCCTGCTCCCGGATGGAGTTGATGTATTCCGAACCGGTGATGCTGGCCCCGGCCAAAGGGCTGATCGACGGGCATTCGGTTGTGCAACTGACGCCCGATCAGGGGGTCGACTACATCCACATCCTGTTTGACCGGCACGAGTTGGTGAATGTGAACGGGGCCTGGTCTGAATCCTTCTACCCCGGCGCATGCACCCTCAACGCCATGGCCCCGGACACTCAACGCGAACTGTTCACGCTGTTTCCCGAGTTGATAGACGGCCCAAGAGCATACGGTCCGACGGCCCTGCCTGTCCTGAAAACATTTGAAGCCCGCATGCTGCGACCGGATTTGATTGCCCGGCCGGACCAAACCTGCCCGCACAAGGAAAGCGCCCGCGCCGCGTGACGGTTTGCACCTAAAAGCGCCGGTCCGGCATAAACCTTGGTCCAATTCCCCCGTTTTCAACCGAAATCCAATCGCACCGGCGCGGCGCCCCCACCACCTGGATCACATCGAACCGCACAAAACAGGAGATGTGACATGGAAAACCTCAAACTGCTGACACTCGCCGGTCTGATCGCAACCGCACCGGTTATCGCTTTGGCCAATGTCGGGATCGGCGAGACGCTGGGCACCACCGAGGCTGAAATCCGATCCGTGCTGGAAACGCAGGGATACACCGTCGAAGAGATCGAGTTCGAAGATGGCGAGATCGAGGTTGAATTCACCAAGGATGGCGTGGAAACTGAACTGGTTCTGAACGATGAAAGCGGCGTGGTGACGGCCATCGAAATCGAGCAGGACGACGACTGACCGCGCGACCCTGAAGGAGCCTCATGAAGATATCTCAGACGTCTTTACTGTGGCTCCTGCTGGTGGTGCAGGCCCTCTGCGCCGCCTTTTTTCTGACCGACGCGCTGATGGACTGGACCGGAGGCGACAGCGGCGGGTTCCGGCATCTGCATCAGTTTGAACTGCTCCTCGCGCTGGCCTTGATAGCGGGGCTGGGAACAACGATTGCGCTGATCAGGGCGCAGACCCGGCGGGTGAGCGACCTGCAGCGCCAGCTTGGTGTGGCCTGCGGTGCACTGGCGCAGATCATCGAGCATCAGTTTGACGAATGGCGGCTGAGCGCCGCCGAACGCAGTGTCGCCCTGCTGACCATAAAGGGCCTGTCCATCGCCGAAATCGCCCGGCTGCGGCAGACTAAAGACGGCACGATCAAAGCCCAAAGCGCCGCTGTCTACCGCAAGGCAGGGGTAACGGGCCGCCTGCAGCTTCTGAGCTTTTTCGTGGAAGAATTGTTGTCCGACCCCCTGCTGGACGCGGTAGCCCCACCCGAACGCTGACCGGCATTTTCAATCGCGAAACCATGCCCTCACACCGATCCAAAAACCTGTGACCTGAAGTGATGGCCGCACCCCTTTCCTTTGTCCCGGACGCCCCCAAGTCTCAATCAGGAACCCCACGGATCGAAGGACAAAAGCATGGTTAACCGTCTCACTCTGGCCGCCGCATCCCTGACCCTCGCGGCCTCTGCCGCCACAGCCCAAAGCCTGACCGACGGGGCCTATGTTCAGGGATTTATCGGTTACAGCCAGCTTCAGGACAGCGACTTTTCCGGATCGATCGGCGGTGCGAACCAGACCGTCGATACGGATTTCGATTCAGGCTTTGGCCTCGGCGTGGCAATCGGCCGGGAAATCCCGCAATGGTCGACCGAAAACATCGGCACACGGATCGAGCTGGAGCTATCCTACCGCGACAATGATGTGGATGGCGTCAGCTTTTCCGGCAATGGCCCGACCCCCGAAAACAATATCTTGGGTGACGTCACGCAAACCTCCTTGTTTGCCAATATTCTGTTTGATTTCAAACGCGACGGCCCGCTGACCCCTTATGCCGGGTTTGGTCTGGGGGTGACCTATTCGGATTTCGATATTTCCTACGGGCCCGGCGTGCTGCTGAATGACAACGACACCAATTTCGCCGCTCAGGCCATCGCCGGTGTCGCCTATGACATAAGCGCGAACACCGCGTTCACCATCGACGCCCGCTATGCCCGCGCCTTTGACGTCTCAACCGACCGGCTGGCCCCGAACGGCGCATCAACCGGGTCCGTCGAGGATGATCTGGATACGTTCAGCCTGAATTTCGGACTGCGCTACGACTTCTGATGCCACAGGGCGAAGTGTTTCTCTCCGGTTTCGCTTCCCCCGCCTGCCCCCGTGTTCTATGCACGGGGGCATGCGATCTTTCATCATCCATATGTCCTCCAGCACGGCCCGGCGTCCCAATGCCGAGCAACTGTGCAAAGACCTGCCAAATGCCGAACTGTTCGAGGCTGTGAACGGGCGTGACCCGGACCAGATCGCCGATACCCGCGTGCATCTTGGAACATTGCACCGCCCGCAATATCCGTTCGCGCTGCGGCCCGCCGAAATCGGCGTGTTCGAAAGCCACCGCCGCATCTGGCGCAAAATGGTGGACGAAAAGATCGACCTGGCGATCATTACCGAAGATGACCTGCGCATAGATCCCGCCCGCATGAATCGGGTTCTGACCATGCTGCAGCCCATCGCCACACCGGATCACTATATCCGGATTCCGGTCAAACAGCGGGAAATCGCCTCCAAAACCATTGCCGAACAGAACGGGCTGCGCCTGATCCTGCCGATGGTCATCGGCCTGCAATGCGTCTGCCAGATGGTCGGACGCCGCGCCGCCGAACGCCTGCTGAAAGCCACGGACGAGATCGACCGCCCGGTGGACACATTCCTGCAAATGCACTGGCTGACCGGTCAGCCGATCCACGCCCTGCTGGGCAGCGGCAACCGGGAAGTGGCCGGGGAAATCGGCGGCTCGACCATTCAGACGCGCCCGCCGCTCAGCGACAAGCTCACGCGCGAATTCAAACGCGCCGCATATCGGAGCAAACTGTACCTCTACCCCCAGCGCCCGCCTGCTTCATCTGGCTGAAAATATCCTCGGGGGGAATCGCGCCCCTGGGGCGCGATGGGGGGGCAGACAGCCCCCCTGACCCGGCCCGCCTTATGACGGGGCCTTGGTCTTGCGCAGATAGGGAAAGATCGTCTCGAACTCGCCGAATTTCTCTTTCGCCTCGTCATTCGACACCGCAGGCGGGATGATCACATCCTCGCCCGGCACCCAGTTCGCCGGGGTCGCGACGCCCTTGGCCGACATTTGCAGCCCGTCCAGCGCGCGCAGAATCTCAGCAAAGTTGCGGCCCACGGTCATCGGATAGGTCATCGACAGTTTCAACTGCTTGTCCGGCCCGATGATGAACACCGACCGCACGGTGGCGCTGTCCGCCGGCGTGCGGCCATCGGGCAGATAGGCCTCGGCGGGCAGCATGTCAAAAGCCTTGGACACCGCCAGACCGTCATCGGCAATGATCGGAAAACCGGGATTAGCGTTGCCATAGGCCTCGATATCCTTCTTCCATTTCTTGTGGTCCTCGACCCCGTCGACGGATACACCCATCACCTTGGTGCCCCGCGCCGCCCATTCGTCGTTCAACTGCGCGACGGCGGAAAACTCGGTGGTGCAGACCGGGGTGAAATCCTTGGGATGCGAGAACAGGATGGCCCAGCTGTCCCCGATCCAGTCGTGGAACTGAATGGTGCCCTGATCCGTTTCTGCGGTGAAATTCGGGACCGTGTCATTGATGCGCAAACCCATGGTGCATCTCCTCTGCTGATTTTAACCTGAGTCGGTTGCCGACAAGGTAAACACTTTGGGCCATTGTTAAAGCACCCCGGCGCGAAAGCCATCATCACTATTCCGCCGCTTCCCCCTCTTGCCCGCACGAAGGCCCGGTGACACATTGGCCGCAAAACCCGGAAGGAACACAGTAGGCGGGAGGAAACGCCGTGATCGACAAGCGCAATTTCTACATCAACGGCCAGTGGGTCGCCCCGGCATCGGCCCATGATTTCGAGGTCATCAACCCCTCGACCGAGGAGCCCTGCGCGGTCATCTCGCTCGGGACCGGGGCAGACACCAACGCCGCCGTCGCCGCCGCCAAGGCCGCCCTGCCCGGCTGGATGGCCACCCCGGTCGCGGACCGCATCGCAAGGGTCGAAAAGCTGGTCGGGATCTACCAGACCCGGTCCGAGGATCTGGCGCAGGCCATGTCGCTTGAGATGGGCGCGCCCATCGACATGGCGCGCAGCCAGCAATCCGGCGCAGGCGTCTATCACCTGAAAAACTTCATCCGCGCCGCCAAGGCGTTCCAGTTCGAGCGCCCTCTGGGCGATCACGCCCCCAATGACCGGATCATTTACGAGGCCGTGGGCGTGGCCGCGCTGATCACACCTTGGAACTGGCCGATGAACCAGATCACGCTCAAGGTCGGGGCGGCGGCGATAGCAGGCTGTACGATGGTTCTGAAACCCTCGGAACAAAGCCCGCTGAACGCGATGATCTTTGCCGAGATGATGGATGAGGCCGGATTCCCCGCCGGTGTGTTCAATCTGGTCAATGGCGATGGTGCGGGCGTCGGTTCGCAACTCTCGGGCCATCCGGATGTGGATATGGTCAGCTTCACCGGCTCGACCCGCGCAGGCACAGCGATTTCCAAGAATGCGGCGGATACGCTGAAGAAAGTGCATCTGGAGCTGGGCGGCAAGGGCGCAAATGTGGTCTTTGCGGATGCCGATGAAAAGGCCGTCAAACGCGGTGTGCTGCACATGATGAACAACACCGGCCAAAGCTGCAATGCCCCCAGCCGCATGCTGGTGCAGCGCCCGGTCTATGATCAGGCGGTGGAAACGGCGGCTGATGTTGCGAACAAGGTCGCGGTCGGGCCCGCCATGGACGAAGGCCGCCATATCGGCCCCGTGGTGAACGAGGTGCAATGGACCAAGATTCAGGACCTGATCCAGAAGGGCATCGACGAAGGCGCCCGTCTGGTTGCAGGCGGCACCGGGCGGCCCGAGGGGCTGAACAAGGGTTACTATGTGCGCCCCACCGTCTTTGCCGATGCCAACAACCAGATGACCATCGCACGCGAGGAGATCTTTGGCCCGGTCCTGACCATGATCCCCTTCGACACCGAGGAAGAGGCCATCGAGATCGCCAATGACACGCCTTACGGGCTGACCAACTATGTTCAGACGCAAGACGGCGACCGCGCCAACCGCATGGCGCGGGCCTTGCGGTCGGGCATGGTCGAGATGAACGGCCAGTCGCGCAGCGCGGGCTCGCCCTTTGGCGGGATGAAACACTCGGGCAATGGGCGCGAGGGCGGTGTCTGGGGGCTGGAAGATTTCCTTGAGGTCAAGGCTGTCGGCGGCTGGGCCGCGGAGTAGCTCAAGTCCGAAGTGATCCGGTTGTGAGGCACCCAAGGGTGCCTCGCTCATTTTCCTCAGGCATCCGCCTGAGCGGCCTCATAGGCCAGCATGGCACGTTTGACCGGCAGGCCCCAGTGATAGCCGCCCAGCCCCCCGGATTTGCGCAGCGCCCGGTGACACGGGATCAGCCAGCTGACCGGGTTGCGCCCAACCGCCGTCCCAACCGCGCGCACCGCTTGCGGCGACCCGACCCGCTGCGCGATCTCGGAATAGGTGGTGACCTGACCCGAAGGGATATGCATCAGCGCCTCCCAAACCTTGATCTGCAGGGGAGAGCCGATCAGGTACAGCGGTGTCGGCTCCAGCCGGTCACTGGCCGCACCGAAAGCGCTGAGAACCCAGGGACGCAGGCGCATCGGGTCCTCGACAAAATCCGCCTGCGGCCAGCGCGAGATCATATCCCCCATCGCCGCCTCTTCGCCGGTTTCGGCCCCGAAGGCGATGCCGCAGATGCCTTTGTCGGTACCCATGACCAGCGCCGGGCCAAAGGGACATTCGAACCAGCCCCAATAGATCACCAGCCCCGCCCCCTTGAGGGCATATTCGCCGGGGCTCATGGATTCCCATTTCAGGAACAGATCGTGCAGGCGGCCACTGCCCGAAAGACCCACGTTATGTGCGGTCTCGAGCGTGGTGAACCGCTCGCGCAGCAGCGCCTTGGCATGGCCCAGCGTCAGATATTGCTGGTACCGTTTCGGCGACACCCCGGTCCAGCGCGAGAACAGGCGCTGGAAATGCGCCGGGCTCATGTCCATCTGCCGGGCCAGCTCGTCGAGGCTGAGGCTCTCGCCACCCTGATCGATCAGGTCTATGGCCCGGCGCATGACGTTGTAATGGTATCCGCTTTCGGGGGTCTGGACATTCATCGGTCTCACCTCATGTCGTTTCCAAAACCATAGCGCGCGCGCCACGCCCCCGCGACCCGGAACTTGCGCATTGGCTTTGGGCTTGTGTCGCGGCCTAACGGTCGGCATTAAGGCGCGGATGGCAAAGCAACTCGATTACCACACGATCCGCGAGATCTTTACTCGTTTTCAGGCCGCCGACCCCGAACCCAAGGGCGAGCTGGAGCATGTGAACGTCTATACGCTGGTTGTCGCCGTGGCGCTGTCGGCGCAGGCGACCGATGCGGGCGTCAACAAGGCCACGCGCGAGTTGTTCAAGATCGCCGACACGCCGCAGAAGATGCTGGATCTGGGCGAAGAGGGGCTGACCCAGCATATCAAGACCATCGGCCTGTTCCGCCAGAAGGCGAAGAACGTGATCAAGCTCAGCCGCATTCTGGTCGACGACTATGGCGGCGAGGTGCCCAATTCCCGCGCCGCGCTGCAATCGCTGCCGGGGGTGGGGCGCAAGACGGCCAATGTGGTGCTGAACATGTGGTGGCGGCAACCGGCGCAGGCGGTCGACACCCATATCTTCCGCGTCGGCAACCGCACCGGCATCTGCCCCGGCAAGGACGTGGACGCCGTCGAACGCGCCATCGAAGACAATATCCCTGCCGATTTCCAACTGCACGCGCATCACTGGCTGATCCTGCATGGCCGCTATCACTGCAAGGCGCGTAAACCGCTCTGCGGCACCTGTATCATCCGTGATCTCTGTCAATTCGAGGACAAGAACCTATGAAAACCTACCAGCTTGTCGGCATCGGGAATGCCGTCGTGGACGTGATTTCCCAGGCCGATGACAGTTTCCTGGAACTGATGGGCATCGAGAAGGGCATCATGCAACTGATCGAGCAGGAGCGCGGCGAAGTGCTTTATGCCTCGATGGAGGGCCGGGTGCAGACGCCCGGGGGCTCGGTCGCCAATACAATAGCCGGGGCTGGGGCGCTGGGGCTTGAGGCGGCGTTTATCGGACGGGTGCATGATGATGCTCTGGGCCGGTTCTACGCCGATGCGATGAACGAAGACGGCGTCGATTTCGTGAACCCGCCGGTGCCCGGGGGCGAGTTGCCGACGTCGCGTTCGATGATCTTTGTCTCGCCCGATGGCGAGCGGTCGATGAACACCTATCTGGGGATTTCCTCGGAACTGTCTTCGGCCGATGTATCGTCGGATGTGGCGGGCAGCAGCCGGATCATGTTCCTTGAGGGCTATCTGTTCGACAAGGAAAAGGGCAAGGCGGCGTTTCTGGAAGCGGCGCGGACCTGCCATGCGGGCGGCGGCAAAGCCGGTATTGCAATCTCCGATCCGTTCTGCGTGGAACGCCACCGGGTCGATTTCCTGCTGCTGATCGAGAACGAACTGGATTTCGTGATCGGCAACGAGGCCGAGATCAAATCGCTGTTCGAGACCGACGATCTGGAAGAGGCGCTGGCCAAAACCGCCGCGATCTGCCCGCTGGTCGTCTGTACGCGGTCAGGCGACGGCGTGACCGTGCTGTCCGAGGGGCAGCGCATCGACGTGCCCGTCGAAAAGGTGGTGCCGGTGGATGCGACCGGCGCGGGCGATCAGTTCGCCGCCGGGTTCCTGTTCGGCATGGCGACAGGGCGGGATTACGAGACCTGCGCCAGAATCGGCAATGTCTGCGCCCGTGAGGTGATCAGCCATATCGGGCCAAGACCGGAAGCGAACATGCAGGAATTGCTGCGCGCTGAAGGGTTGTTGTAAGACTCTGAGCCACGCAAAAAGCCCTGTGCCACGCCCCCTCACAGCGATTTGTCGCAGACTTATCTACGGAGCGGCAGGTCAAATTTCCGCCTCAAAATCAGCCTATGGAAAGCGGACCGATGCAAGGGAATGAAACGGGCATGACAAAGCGGGTCGTCGTATTGGTCGACGGGGACAATATCGGTGCCGGTTACGGCGATGAGATTCTGCAGATCGCGCGGGCAGAGGGACGGGTCGACGTTGCGAGGGTCTACATGAACGCCCGAACCAACGCGCTCTGGCACAATGCGGACAGCTTTCATCTGATCCACAGCGGCACCGGGAAGAATGCCACCGACCTCATGCTGGCCATTGATGCGGTGGACATGGCCCTGCGGATGCACATTGACGCCATCGTTGTCGCAAGTTCGGACGGGGATTTCGTACATCTGCATCGGCGGCTGAGAGAGTGCGGTGTCAAATCAATCGCGATCGGCGAGGCCAAGGCCCCGCCCCTTATTCGCAGTTCATGCGCGCAGTTCCACGAATTGTCGCCCCCACGGGTTGAAGCGCCGTCAAATCCTGGCAGCTGGGAAATGGATCACCGGATCCGCGAATTGATAGTGGCGAACGGCAAGAACGGGGCGGGAATGCGGATGACCATTCTGGGGGCCAAGATGCATCGCCTTTACGGGATCAAGATCAGCGAACGGCCCGAACGCACCTGGCGGCGATACCTTCAGTCCAAACCTGATCTATACGATCTGGACAGCGCCGGGCAGAATGCGCATGTCCGGCTGAAAGCCCAACAGAATGCATAAAGCCGTCAGTCAAGGTGTCCCGCAAACGCCGCCACGACCTGTTCATACACCTCCCGCTTGAACGGCACGATTTCTTCGACCAGTTGCGAGGGGTCCTGCCATTTCCAGCGGGTAAATTCGGGGTGATCGGTTTCGATATTGATCTGATCGTCGCGGCCCTTGAAGCGCAGCAGGAACCATTTCTGTTCCTGACCCCGATACCGGCCTTTCCAGATTTTCGGAACGACGTCATGAGGCAGGTCATAAGGCAGCCAGCCGTCGGTCTCGGCGATGATCTCGACCAGATCAGCGGTGACGCCGGTTTCTTCCCACAGCTCGCGCAGGGCAGCGTCGCGCGGGTCCTCGCCCTTGTCCACGCCACCCTGGGGCATCTGCCAGGCGTCGGCGTGGCGATCATTGCGCTGACCCACGAAAATCTTGCCTTGCGGATTCATCAGCATCAGCCCGACGCAGGGGCGATAGGGCAGTTTGGCGATCTGGTCGGGGGTCATGCGCGGCCTCATCAGCAGGGTCTGACGCGTCTGTAGCAAGCACCGCGGCAAAGGCAAAGGGCATGACGTTAGGTTTCGCGTGACAAAGCTGACGCGCGCGTCAATCTTGGCCGAAATTGAGGGAGAGTTCGTCATGACCGCGTACCCAAACATGCTGGCCCCGCTGGATCTGGGCTTTACCACATTGAAAAACCGCGTGCTGATGGGCTCGATGCATACCGGGCTCGAGGAAACCGGCGACTGGAACCGGGTGGCCGAGTTTTATGCCGACCGGGCGCGCGGCGGCGTGGCGCTAATGGTGACGGGCGGAATCGGTCCGAACCTTGAAGGTTCGGTGCTGCCGGGGGCGGCGATGATGACCTCGGACAAGGATGTGGCGAACCACTCGGTCGTGACGGAGCGCGTGCATCAGGCGGGCGGCAAGATCGCGATGCAGATCCTGCACGCAGGCCGCTATGCTTATGGGCCGAAATGCGTTGCCCCCAGCCCGGTGAAATCCCCGATCTCGCCCTTCCCGCCACATGAACTGGACGAGGACGGGATCGAGAAGCAGATCGCCGACATCGTCAATGCGGCCCGATTGGCGCAAAAGGCAGGCTATGACGGCGTCGAGATCATGGGGTCCGAAGGGTATTTCCTGAACCAGTTCCTGGTGACCCACACCAACAAGCGCGAGGACCGCTGGGGCGGGTCTTATGAGAACCGGATGCGCCTGCCTATCGAAGTTGTACGCCGCACACGCGCGGCGGTGGGGACAGATTTCATCATCATCTACCGGCTGTCGATGATCGATCTGGTGCCCAATGGCTCGACCCATGACGAGGTGGTGCAACTGGCGCAAGAAATCGAAAAAGCCGGGGCCACGATCATCAATACCGGGATCGGCTGGCACGAGGCGCGGATTCCCACCATTGCCACCAGCGTCCCGCGCGCGGCCTTTGCGTGGGTGACGAAGAAACTGATGGGCAAGGTCGGCATCCCGGTGATCACCTCGAACCGGATCAACACGCCCGAGGTCGCCGAAGAGGTTTTGTCGACCGGCTGCGCCGACATGGTGTCTCTGGCCCGCCCGATGCTGGCGGATGCGGATTTCGTGAACAAGGCCATTGCTGGCCAATCGGCGCAGATCGCACCATGCATCGCCTGCAATCAGGCCTGTCTGGATCATACTTTCAATGGCAAACTGACCTCGTGCCTGGTCAATCCACGCGCCTGCCATGAGACCGAGCTGGTGATCACCAAGGCCGCGGCCGCAAAGAAGCTCGCTATTGTCGGCGCAGGTCCAGCGGGGCTGTCCACCGCGATGACCGCCGCCCAACGCGGCCATGACGTCACCCTGTTCGACCGCGCCGGTGAGATTGGCGGTCAGCTGAACATGGCCAAGCAAGTGCCGGGCAAGGAAGAGTTCTGGGGCCTTGTCGACTGGTACCGCACCATGATGGCCGATCTGGGCGTGACGGTGGAACTGAACCGCGAGGTCAGCGCCGACGATCTGACCGGTTTCGACGAGGTGGTGATCGCCACCGGTGTCACCCCGCGTGACCCCGAGATTCCGGGTCAGGCGCGTGACAATGTCCTCAGCTATGTGGACGTGCTGCGCGGCAAGGCCGAGGTCGGCACCTCGGTCGCCGTCATCGGGGCCGGAGGGATCGGGTTCGACGTGTCCGAGTTCCTGCTGGAAGAAGGGCACAGCGCAACCACCGACCTGCCGCTGTGGATGAAGGAATGGGGCGTGACGGACCCGGAACAGCATCGCTCGGGGCTGGCACCGGAAGGGCCGCAGCCGCAGGCCCCCAACCGTCAGGTCACGCTGCTGCAGCGCAAGGCGCAACGGCATGGCAAGGGGCTGGGCAAGACGACGGGATGGATTCACCGCGCGACGCTGAAGATGAAGGGTGTCAATTTCGTGGGCGGCGTGAATTATGAACGCATCGACGACGCGGGCCTGCATATCAGTTTCGGCGAAGACCGCGCCGACCCCACCGTTATCGCGGCGGATACCATTGTGCTGTGCTCCGGTCAGGTCTCCGAGCGCAGCCTTGCCGATACGCTGACCGAACGCGGCATCCCCTGCCACGTGATCGGCGGTGCCAATGTGGCCGCCGAACTGGACGCCAAACGCGCCATCAATCAGGGGACGCGGCTGGCGGCGGAATTGTAAGGAAACCGGCCCTGGTTACACAGGGCCGGTCACAAACCCCTGTTGGTTATTCGACCGTGATCGTAATCACATCCGATACAATCGGCGTCGCATGCGGCACGTGCCCTGCATCGCCCAGCACCAGTTGCAGCGTGTGTTCGCCGGGTGCCAGGTCCAGAGTCACCTCGGTCTGGCCGCCGCCGAAATGCATGTGGTTGTCGTCTGCGGGCAAACCATAAGCCAGCTCATCCGCGCCGTCTTCGCCCTCACCCAATGGTGGGCGGTCGATCAGCAGGTGATGATGGCCGGTGTTCTCTGCCTCGGTCCCGGCGGGCGCGACGCCCATGCCGCTTAGGCCAAAGACAATCGTCACCGGTGATTGCACCGTGTCGCCATCCGCCAGATTCACGAAATAGACTTTGGCGTCGGGGTTGGATGGTGTTTCTCCTCCGGCCAGCGCAAACGTGGCGGACAGGCACAGCGCGGCAACGGCTAAAATGGATTTCATGATTTCCTCCCACGTCACAAAAATGCCATTCTCATCATAGCACGTCAGAAAAAAAGTCCAGAAAACCTGTTGTGACAGGGCGGGCTGGCCGATCACGCGCAACTGTTTCCGCGTTTCCCATCTGCAAACGATCCACTTTAAATCCCTGATATTATCCCATGTCTGCCCCGTTTCCGCCCAGATTGGGGGCCAAAGTCGGGACAATAACCAATGCCTGGGGTACTAGAATGGATCGACTGACGGAAATGGAAGCCTTTGCCAATGTGGTGGACCAGGGTGGCTTCACCGATGCGGCAAAAAAGATGGGCATCTCCAAATCAGCCGTGTCCAAGCACGTATCGAGCCTTGAGGCGCGGCTTGGCGCAAGGCTTCTGAACCGCACCACGCGCCGTGTTTCGCCGACCGAGATCGGGTTGGCCTATTATGACCGCGCCCGCCGTGTACTGAATGACGCGGGCGAGGCGGATTCGCTGGTGACATCGATGCAATCGGCCCCGTCGGGCCTGCTGCGGATCAGTGTCGCGACCGATTTCGGCGTCAATCACCTGTCGCCGGTGCTGTCGGATTTCCTGTCGGCCTATCCCGAAATCACCGTCAACATGGTGCTGAACAACCGCTACGTGGAACTGATTTCCGAAGGGTTCGACGTGGCCGTGCGTATTGGCGAGCTGGAAGACAGCACCCTGCGCGCCCGCAAGCTGACCGAAACCGTCAAACGGATGGTCGTGGCCCCCAGCTATGTCGAAAAATTCGGACGCCCGCAAAAAATCGACGATCTGAACGAACACAAGCTGCTGCATTATTCCAGCCAGTCTTCCGGCAATGTCTGGAAACTGACCGCGCCGTCGGGTGAAAAGCGGCAGGTCCGTACCGCCGGCTGGCTGAGCGTCAATGACGGCCAGTCGCTGCTGAACGCGGCGATCTCGGGTCTGGGGATCGCGTATCTGCCCAGCTATCTTTACGCCTCGGCGATCAAGTCCGGCGAGGTGGTGGACGCGATGCCCTCGCTGCCAGACGAGGTACAGGGCGTCTACGCGGTCTACCCGCCAGGCCGTTTCACACAGCCCAAGGTACGCGCTTTCATAGATTTCCTGGCCGAGGCCTTCCACGACCGAGGCCCGATGGATTGGTAATTTCTCCCGGTGAACTCAGACGGCCCGCACTTTCGTGCGGGTCTTTTTTTTGGGGGCGGGGGAAGCCGTCGCGCGTGAAGGCTTTGAGCCGTTTTGTTGCGGATGCCACGGGGCATACAGATAACCGGCTCATAATTCAGGAAAAACTGCGCAAACTCTCATCAAATTCTGCCATCTAGTCGTGGCAAAAGAGTTTCATAAGAGTTCACAGACGTTTCTGTGACCAGATTTGAGAACTTTGGGTCCGGACATGATTCACGATATAGCTGTTTTCTGCTACTCAGCCTTCCTTATCTTAGCTTTAATCAGCCCATTTCTGCCCGCATTTCTTATGTGGAGACTGGCGGGCCTTTCCGCCACTGCCTACATAGCGGGAAAGCTCTTGGAAGGACCTGTTCATTGGTCCGATCAAAACTTGGGCTACGTTATCGGCACAGCGATAATTATTCTCTTTGTCTCAATTATCGCCCTCGCGATATTCATAAGGCTGACGGTTTCTGCGATACGAAACACCCTGAACGCCAACACCATGATCGGCCCCAAAAACCGCTTCATGTATTGCTTCGATGTTATCGCTTTAGCAACCGTGGGTTGCTGCGTTGGTCCGGCTCTGGCGATATCGCTTGCATATATGCTCTCGGGTGTGTCCGCGGGGGTGAACCTCGATATTGGCACAGCCATTCTGGCTTCCGCCGCCGCTGTTGTTGTTCTTGCAATTTCAAGACGAAAGCTCGCGATCATGCTGGCCGTCAACTTTGTCACTTTGGCGGTCGCCGCAACCATGGGTGCACAGCAACCCAACCGAATACTCACCGCCGCCGAAGCGCTTGCGGAGGGTCAGGCTTGGTGCCTGGCAACCTCAAATGGGGCAGGGCCTGTTTCTGAAATTCAACAGCTTGGTTTTTTTGCTCTGCCAAAGGGCCATGCATACCCACATCTCGGGCTTTTGAAACGCGTTGATAACCAGACCTCGTTGGTCGCGCACTGGTCGATACGGCGGCAAGAGTTCGTTAAAAACGTCAAAGCAACCTGGGGCGTTCCAACCTGCTACCCTATCGAGAATTTCGCCGAAGCAATCAAAAACGGGGAGGTTGAGAACACCATCTACGGCGTGGGTTCTGATGTATATTCCATCGGGCCAGAGCTTCATCCACACGCCTACACGGATCGGCTTTCCATCCGCAGCAATCAACTGATCGGGTCGGACGGCACCTATTCTTCGATCACAGAAACACTGGAACTGATCTACAACCCACGTGAACCAAATGTGTTTGAAAACGCTATATCGCCGGCGATGATGCCCGACCCCAACATGTTGGACCCTGATGACCTGATGGGGACAGATAGGCTGATAGTCGATGGGTTTGACGAGAATACAGAACGACGCATAATCCTGTATTGCCTAAGTGGGCGATACGCTGATGAGGTTTGTCACGCTCAGGTCTTTGAAGGATCACTGGGCTACAGTTTCAACCTTCCATTGCTTAAAATAGGCCAATGGCCTGAGGCAGCGGATCGTGTGAAGGCTTTGTTTGCATCGCTGCGCATAAATTCGCGTCAGTAGTTTACCCCCAGCGTAGGCTACAGTCGTTTCCGCACGTGAGAATCCCTTCCAATTACAACGCAAGCGCCATACCACCCGCACCCACCCCCCTAATTCACCAGCAACACCGCCTCGACCCGGCGGTTCAGGTCGCGGCCTTCGGCGGTCTCGTTCGAGGTGAGCGGGGACAGATAGCCGACGCCATCCGCCTCGATCCGATCCGCAGCGACGCCGTGCGCCTCGATCAGGCGGGCGCGGACGGATTGGGCGCGTTTGGTGCTGACATCGGTGTTGGCCTGCAGGGTGCCGGTGTCATCCGTGTGCCCCACCAGCGCCAGCCGCAGATCGGGGTTGTCGGACAGGAACCCCGCCAGCAGCGACAGCGAGGCAAACGGCCCTTCGCCCAGCGTCACTTCTCCGGTGCGGAAATGCAGGTCGTCGAGAATGACGTGGCCGTTCTGTTGCAGATCCTCCAGCAAGCCGCCTGCGCCGTCGACCGTTTCCTCGATCACCACGGGGGCGGGATCGGGCGCGTCCACCGGCGTGACGCGGATCAGCTGGACGTAGCCGTCGGGCGGGTTGCGGCTGACCAGCAGGCTCAGCACCTCGGGGCCTTTGGTGGCCGACAGGAACCGGTAATCCTGAATGGCCACGTACATGTCGGGGGTCGGAACGACCTCGGTGCCGAAGCGGAAATCGAAACCGCCGCAGGCGCGCGCCTCGCATTCGAAGAGGATGTCAAAGCCCTGCGCCTCGATCTGGTCGCGCAGCGGGGCCAGCAATTGCAGCGTGGTGCTGGACCCGGCCTGCAGCCGCCAGGTATAGCGCTCGACCCGGCCTTCGACGTTGCGGGCGGGCACCGCGCCACCGGCAAAGGGGCCGGTGGGCAGGTCATAGCTGTCCAGCGGCGAGGTCCGGTCGCTGATCTGCCGGGCGCTGGATGGCAGGGTCAGGTCCTGCGCGGCGGCGGGACCGGCAAGCAGCAGGGTACAAAGGGCAAGACGCCGGATCATCGAAACTGCGCGTGGTAATCGGGGTTTGGAACCATGCCCGTGGCGCCGGCCACCCGGTTCGACATGTTGAAAAACCCGGTCACGTTGGCGATGTCCCAGATATCGCGGTTGCTGAACCCGGCATCGCGCAGACGCTGGCGATCGGGCTCTTCGATCTCGGCGCTGGCGGTTGTCATCTTGGCAGCGAAATCCAGCATCGCGCGCTGTCGCGTGTCCAGGGGTGCAACGCGGTAATTCATCACCAGCATCTCTCCCAACTGCGGGTCGCCGGAAAGCTGCCGCACCGCCGCACCATGCGCCACTAGGCAATAGAAACACTTGTTGATCGCTGACACGACGACCGCAATCATCTCGCGGTCCAGTTTCGACAGATCGCTGTCGGCCAGCATCAGGTCGTTATACATGGTGGTGAAGGCGTTCAGCTTGTCGATATCGAACGCATAAGCTTTCAGAACATTCGGAACCATGCCCAGCTTTTCGACGCAGATATCGAAATATTTTTGCGTCTCGGGCGGCAGCGGATCGACCATCGGCAGGTCAAGCGCGGTTGGCATGTCTTTTTTGGTCACGTTGGTCCCTCTTGTCAGGCACGCTGACGGTAGTGATATTCGCCCGCGATCTCCATTCCGAGGGCACGATACAGGCCGTTGGCCCCGGCATTGGCCTTGGTGCAGATCACGCTAAGGGTCTGCGCGCCATTGTCCAGAGCCCAGAAGGCCGCAGCGCGCATGCCCCATTGGCCAACCCCCTGACGGCGATGCGCGGGCAGGATTTCCAGCGCATGCACCATGGCGATGTCGCCGTGCAGCGCCACAAATGCCGTCCCGACGGGGCGGTTGTCATGGCGCAAGAGCAGGCCGGTTTTGGGGCCGGGCGCGCGTTCCATCACCGCGACCCGCTCGGGCCCGATACCGCCCTGCGCCCAAATTTCACGCATGATCGCAAGTGGTTCCCAGACGTCGAACGCCACCAGCGGGGGCAGAGGCGGATCGGTCAGCTGGCCGACAGGGCAACGATAGATATTGACCGGATCGAGGATATCATAGCCGCGCGCGGCAAGCCGGGCGTCCAGCGCCTCATCCCCCGGGCGCAGGCAAAAGATGCGGTTCTGGCCCATCGCCAGCATCGCGGCCTCGGCGGCGTCGATATCGCTGTCGGTCGCCGGTCCCAGCCCATTGGCGGCAGATACGCGCGACCCGCCGCCCTGCCCTTCGCGCAGTTGGAAAGGTCCGCAGGTGTCATACCGGGCCGCAGGCCAGGTGCCATCGACGACGTCTGCCCAGTTGATGGTCAAAGATCAAGCTCCTTCGCCAACCGAGTCATGGCGGCATCGATCTGCGCCCCGTCCGTGCCCCGCACCACCACATTGGCCCCGAAAACGCCGTTGATCTGGAATGGGTAGCAGCCGATCGAAAGCTGCTCGAACGCATCCGCCAGCGCTGCCAGAGTGGCCGCGATATCGCCCTCGCCCCGGTTCACGCGCAGGGTCTGGGACAAAAGCGGGCTGCCGCCGGTAAGCGTCGACAGAACGCTGGCCACCATCGCCTGAAACACCAAAGGCACCCCGGCCATCACATGCACATTGCCAAGGGTAAACCCCGGCGCGGTCGAGACCGGGTTGTCGATCAGGGCCGCGCCCTCGGGGATGCGCGCCATGCGCAGGCGGGCGGCATTCAGCTCCAGCCCGGATTTGTCATAATGGGCCTGCAGCAAGGCGCGGGCATCGGCGCGGATATCGATGGGCGTATCAAAGGCACGGGCGATGCAGTCGGCGGTGATGTCGTCATGGGTCGGACCGATGCCGCCGCTGGTGAACACGTTGTCATGCGCCTTCGACAAGTCCCTGACCGCCGCTTCTATGGCCGGGGCGTCGTCGCTGACGATGCGCACCTCTTTCAGGTCGATGCCATGCTTGGTCAGTTCCTGCGCCAGGTAATGCATATTGGCGTCGCGGGTGCGGCCCGACAGGATCTCATCCCCGATCACAAGCATTGCTGCGGTTGGATTGGCCATGGCGCGCCCTCCCTCTTGATCGGCCCACAGGGCAGGTATAGGCCCTTGGCCATGCGATTTGAAACCCCCCTTGTCCCCGCCCGCCTGATCCGCCGCTACAAGCGCTTTCTGGCCGATTGCACATTGGAAGACGGGCGCGAGGTGGTGGCCCATTGCGCCAATCCCGGATCGATGATGGGTCTCGCCGAGCCGGGCGAGAAAATCTGGCTGGAGCCCAATGACGACCCCAAGAAGAAATTGAAATACGGCTGGCGGCTGGTCGATCATGAGAACGGGCATTTTACCGGTGTCGATACCTCGGTCCCGAACAAGGCGCTGCGGGCAGCGCTGGAGGCGCGCGAAGTGCCCGAACTGGCCGCATACGAAACCGTGAAACCGGAAGTCAAATACGGCGAAAACAGCCGTATAGATTTCCTGCTGACCCAGCCCGGCCTGCCGGATGCCTATGTCGAGGTCAAAAGCGTCACCCTCTCGCGCCAGCCCGGTCTGGCCGAGTTTCCCGACAGCGTCACCACGCGCGGCACCAAACATCTGGGCGAACTGGCGGCAATGGCGGCGCAGGGGCACCGGGCGGTGATGCTGTATCTGGTGCAGCGCACCGATTGCGACCGCTTTGCGCTGGCCGCCGATATCGACCCGGCCTATGCGGCGGCGTTTGAAGGGGCGCAGACGCAGGGTGTGGAGCGGCTGATCTGTGGCACGTGTATTTCCACGGAAGGAGTTTGGGTTAGCAACGGTCTAGTTTGGAACCGCGATTTCCAGACTTGAAAACAGGTTCTGACGGTGATTCTGTTCAACCGATTGAAACAAACGTTATTGAGAGCGCAGTGACACATAAGAAAGTTTGGGAATCCCTTCTTCTCCACAGTACCCGAAACATTCAGCCCATCAGCGTTCATTTGGATGCTCCGAGGCCGAAGGGGTACGTGGCGTTTCAGGACAGATATGAGGATGCTCAGGACATCCCGGTATCGGAGTATCCCGAGTACATCTATTTCACGTACTACGACCTTCAAAAGAAGAAGAAAGAGAACTTGCCAGACATATTCACGGGCGCGATGGCTTTGATTTATGCCTCCGAAGAAATGCGTAACGTGCTCACGCAGTTTGAACTGGGCCGCACCCGTTTTCACGAGGTACCATTGCTGGAATACGACCAGAAAACACCGTATCCGGGGCGACGCTGGTTTTTGATGCATATTCTGGAGAACCGGAAGACCTTTCTGCCTGATCTTTCTACGGGTCTACGTGCGGTCGGAACGAGTGGCGAAGTCTGGCAAGCAATTCCCGAAGGTAAGAACCAACTTGCCGTGGACCCTACTGCGGCCAGCGATTTGGACCTTTGGCTGGATCGTACTGTTCGGCGCCGAGTGTTTTTTTCGGATCGCCTTAAATCAGCGATCAAAGATTCGCGACTAAGTGCGCGCTGGATCGGCTTCCGTCCGTGCAAGGTCGTGGCAGTTGCGTCCCCTTGAAGTCGGCACCCGCGGCACCATCTGAACGACCGAACAGAGCCCACAACCTCACACCCTCTGGTACTTTCTGCACAAGCAGCGTAAAAGGAATGCTGCGCGAAACATTTGGAGCCTAGCGTCGATGAAAGAACATCGTGGCCGTCTGACCAAAGACGGTATCCGCATCTACGAACAGGGTGACTTTGCCGGCATGCACGCGGCAGGGGCCTTGGCGGCGCGGATATTGGATGACATCGCCGAGCATGTTTTCCCCGGTCAAAGCACCGGTGCCATCGACGGGCTGATCACCCGGATGGTCGAGGATGCGGGCGCGACCTCGGCCACCATTGGCTACAAGGGCTATCAGCACGCAAGCTGTATCAGCGTCAACCATGTGGTCTGCCACGGCATTCCCGGCGACAAAAAGCTGAAGGATGGCGACATCCTGAATATCGACGTGACCGTCATCGTCGATGGCTGGTTCGGCGACACCTCGCGCATGTATGTGGCGGGCAAACTGCCGCGCAAGGCCGAGCGGCTGATCCAGGTGACGCACGATGCCCTGTTCAAGGGCATCGAGATGGTCAAGCCGGGCAACACCTTCGGCGATATCGGCCACGCGATTCAGGCCTATGTCGAAGCACACCGGATGTCGGTCGTGCGCGATTTCTGTGGTCACGGGCTGGGCCGGGTGTTCCACGCACCGCCGAATGTGCTGCATTACGGGCGTCCGGCAACGGGTTCGGTGCTGGAAGAGGGTATGTTCTTCACCATCGAGCCGATGGTCAATCTGGGCCGCCCCGAAACCAAAACGCTGGCCGATGACTGGACCGCCGTGACCCGCGACAAGTCGCTGTCGGCGCAGTTTGAACATTCGGTGGGTGTAACGGCGGACGGGGTCGAGATTTTCACCCTGTCACCCGGCGACAAGTTTCATCCGACCTATTCGTCCTGATCCTGCGCCTGATCGCGCAGCAGCTTCAGCAGCATCGTCTCGGACCCCCATGGCGTCACTGCGTCATGGATGAACACGGGCGCGCGCCTTGGTTTCGGCGGAGGGCCGGTTGCGGCGTCGGTATCCGGTTCGAAAGCCCAGAGCGGCGGAGTTAAGGCGCGGTCCATGGCTCGGACCATAGCATGTTTTCGGGTCAGAGTCCCAAAAGCCGGGGAACATCCGCCATGTCGGAAAACACTTCTGCGCCAATTTCCGCCAGTTTCGCGCCGTCGTCATGGGCCGCATAACCCAGACAGCGCATCTCGGCGCGGATCGCAGCGGTCACACCATTGTGGCTGTCTTCAATGACGACCGGCGCGGATGCGCCAAACTGCTGAGCGGCAAGCCGGAACATCTTAGGGTCCGGTTTCGCCGTCCCCAACTGGTGCGCCGAGAACATGGCCCCGTCAAAACGATCCCACAGACCGTTCTGCCCCAGCGTGATCGCCATCTTGTCCGGGCTGCCGTTCGAGGCGACACAGAACGGGATACCGTGGTGATCCAGCGTATCGAGCAACTCGCGAACGCCAGGTATCAGCGCCACGCCCTGCCGCAGGCGCGCATAGGTTTCCGCATAGACCTGATCGACCCAATCCTCGGGCAGATCCGCCCCCAAATCGCGCGCCTTGTCACGCACGCCGGTCATTGTACCGCCCAGAAAGAAACCGACGCTGTCCTCCAGCGTCAGGTCCAGACCATAGCGGCCCAGATTGTCGACAAGCACCTGATTGGACAGCGGCTCGCTGTCGACCAGAACGCCGTCGCAATCGAAAATCACCAGATCGTGCATGGGCCCTCGCCTGTTTCAGTCTGAAATATCGCGCCACATCAATGAGATATGGGTGTCGCCATATTTTCGCGTATCGTGTTGGGCAAACCCGTTCGGCGCGACCATCGGGGTGCTTTCTTCCCAGACCAGCAGCGCGTCATCGGCGATCCATCCGCCCGCAAGAGCGGCCTCAACGGCCTTCTGGCCCAGCGCCTTGCCATACGGTGGGTCGAGGAAGATCAGGTCACAGGCCGGACCGGGATTTTCGCCCAGCTTTGTGGCATCCCGGCGGATCAGGCTCGTCCGGTCGGCGCTGCGGGTCAGGTCTATGTTCGTGCGAATGAGGCGCTGCGCCACCCGACCGTCATCCACAAATGTTGCGTGCTCGGCACCGCGCGACAGCGCCTCGAGCCCCAGCGCGCCGGTGCCTGCGAACAGGTCCAGAACCCGCAGACCTTCGAAATCGATCAGATGGGTCAGCACGTTGAACAGGCTTTCCCGCGCCCGGTCGGTGGTGGGGCGCAGATGCGCGCCTGCGTCCCCCTTGCCGACCGAGGCCAAGGCGCGGCCCCGGAAGTCTCCGGCGATGATCCTCACGCTTTGAGCAGCGGTTTCAGATCCGCCTGCGCGTCGGCCACAACCGCCGGATCAGCGGTCTTGCCTGCGTCGATAAGGCGTTTTCCGACCATATAGGCGCGCGGGTCGTTCATCGCATCAACCGCAATCAACTGGTCGCCCTTGTAATACCAGAAGGACACGGTCGCGCCCTCGCCCTTGCGGGTCACGACGCGGTCATAGCCGGTGTTCAGGCCCGCGATCTGCAGCTTGACGTCATACTGATCCGACCAGAACCACGGCGTCGCGGTATAGCCCTTGGCTGCGCCCAGCATGTTCTGGGCCACGATCTCGGCCTGATCGATGGCATTGGGCACGCTTTCCAGCCGGATACGCCCCTCGCCATGGGGGAAGGACGCACAATCACCCGCCGCCCAGATCGACGGGTCCGAGGTGCGGCCATGGGCGTCGGTCTTGATTCCGTTGTCCAGCTCCAGCCCCGCCATCTCGGCCAGTTGGGTCGAGGGCGCGATGCCCACGCCGACCACGACGAAATCGACCTCAAGCTCGGTGCCATCACTTAGCGCGGCACCCGTGACCTTGCCGTTTTCACCGATCAGACGGTCCAGCCCGACGCCTTCGCGAATATCGGCCCCGTAGCCGCTGTGCAGCGCACGGAAGTAGTCGCTGGTCTCGGGCGCGGCGACCCGTTGCAGGATGCGATCCGCCATCTCGACCAGAGTGACCTTTACGCCGCGCTTGGCACAAACCGCCGCAGCCTCGAGCCCGATATAGCCGCCCCCCACGATCAGCGCGCGCGCGCCGTCGGTGACGCGGGGCTCCATCTCGTCGATATGGGCCAGATCGCGCACCACATGCACGCCGTTCAGATCACCGCCAATCGCGGCCGGAAGGCGGCGCGGGTCGGACCCGGTGGTGAGCGCCAGCTCGTCATAGGCGATGACCTCATCCCCGACCATCACGGTCTTGGCCTGCGGGTCGATGCCGGTCACGCGCTGGCCCAGACGCAGGGTGATGTTGTTATCGGCATAAAAGCTTTCGGGGCGCAGAAACAGGCGCTCCAGCTCCATCTCGCCCAGCAGATAGGCCTTGGACAAAGGCGGGCGCTGGTAGGGCAGATGCGGCTCGGCCCCGATCAGGGTGATGTCCCCTTCAAACCCGTCTTTGCGCAGCCTGGCGACAAGCGAAGACCCCGCCTGCCCCGCACCGATCACGACAATATGGCTCATGCTCCTCCCACCCTGTCGAATTCCCGTGGTTAACTTGCTTCGCTCACCTATATTGCGGCTGAGCCCGACTCTGCAAATCCAAACGACAGGAGCTTAAAAATGATTTCAACAGGTGACACTCTGCCCGACGCAACGCTGACCCGGATCGGGGCCGAGGGGCCGGAAGAGGTTCGGCTGTCCGACAAGGTCAAAGGGCGCAAGGTGGTGATTTTTGCAGTGCCGGGCGCGTTTACGCCAACCTGCAGTTCCGCCCATGTTCCCAGCTTCATGCGCACCAAGGATCAGTTCGACGCCAAAGGCGTGGACGAGGTCATCTGCATCTCGGTCAACGATCCCTTCGTGATGAAAGCCTGGGGCGAGGCGACCGGCGCGACCGGGGCAGGCCTGACCATGCTGGCAGACGCCGCATCCGAGTTCACCAAGGCCATCGGCATGGAATTCGACGCCCCGCCTGCGGGCCTGATCGCGCGCTCCAAACGATATGCGATGCTGGTCGAGGACGGCAAGGTCACGGCGCTGAACCTGGAAGAAAGCCCCGGCACCTGCGAAGTGTCCGCCGGCGAGACGTTGCTTGCGGCCATGTAACCCTGCGCGGCCCCGGCAGCGTCGGGGCCATCCACGCCGTATTTCACTTGATAGAACGCCCCGATGCGCGAATACTCGGCGCATATGAACCGGGGAGTTAATTCATGAAACTCAAGGCTTTTTCACTTATCCTGACCGGCGCGGGGCTGTTGGCCGCCTGCGGACCGGCCCCAACCCCGCAGCAACAGGCCGCCCGCCAGCACGAGATTGCCTGCCTCGGCGGCACGCTGGGTGGCGCGTTGATCGGCGGGGCCATCGGCAACCAGTTCGGCGGCGGGTCGGGCAAAACCATCCTGACCGCAGCAGGGGCCGCCGCGGGCGGCTTTGAAGGTCAGAGATTCGCATGCTGAGGAGCGCCGCCATGAAACGTCAGATTATCGTCATCACAGCGGCTCTTCTGGCCGGAGCAGCCAGTGCCGAAACCGTGGGCGAGCTGCATGAAAACGAGCTGAAAGCCATCGACGCCAACAATGACGGCTTTCTGTCCAAGGACGAGTTTAACGCTTTTTCCGACTACGCCTTTCAGGAAATGGATGACGACAAGAACGGCACGCTGGGTCTGGACGAGGCCAAGCCGTTTCTGGACATCAAACAATTCCAAAATGTTGACCGCAACAATGACAGCCTTATCTCCAGAGCAGAATATGACGCGCAGATGGACAGCGACTTCAACGCTGCGGATTTGGACGGCAACGGTCAGCTGGATTAGGGTCAGGAGCGGGCGATGAACAAATGGATCGGTCTGGGGGCTTTGGCTCTGGTGGCGGCCTGCGACGTACCGCAGGCCCCTGTTGTCACCGGGCCGGACGGGCAGGCGCGCATCCAGATCAATACCAGCGGGCTGACCTGCTATGAAACGCGCTGTCTGGACATCAACCCGGCGGCGCGCAGCGTCCGGTCAATCGGCAACCGGACCACGGGCATCCCCCGCAATATCGACGTCAGCGATGGCACCGTGACACCGGATGAATTCCGGCAGCTGGGCATCACGGCGGCGCTTGCCGGTGGTCAGGGCTCGCAAAGCGACCGGGGTTAGACCAGACCGTCCATCTTGCGCGCCAGCTTGGCATCCAGCGCCGACAGGCCGCCGACATCATGGGTGGACAGCACCACCTCGACCGTGCGGTAGACATTCGACCATTCGGGATGGTGGTTCCACTTTTCAGCCCAGATCGCCACCTGCGTCATCCAGCCGAAGGCAGCGACAAAATTGTCGAAAATGAAGGTCTTGGTAATCGCGTCCCGGCCTTCAACCATGGTCCAGCCGTTTTTGAACAGCGGGTCCAGCAGCGGTCCGCGCGTCTCGGTCGACAAAAGTTCGGTCATTGGTGTTCCTCCGGGTTCGATTTTCTGAACGGTCCGTATTCGGTCAGAATCTCGATCTCTTCTCCCACCGCCCGGCCCTCGGCGTCCAGAAATTTCTTGACCGCGTCGGCAAATCCGGGATCGGCGACCCAGTGCAGGCTATGCGTGCGGGTCGGCAGGTAGCCGCGCGCCAGCTTGTGCTCGCCCTGCGCACCGGCCTCGACCCGCTTCAGGCCATGGGCGATGGCAAAATCGATCGCCCTATAATAGCACAGTTCGAAATGCAGGCAGGCATGGTGTTCGACGCAGCCCCAATAGCGACCAAACAGCGTCTCGCGCCCGATAAAGTTCAAGGCCCCCGCGATGGGATAGCCGTTGCGTTCGGCCAGCACCAGAGCGATGTCATTCGTCATGGTTTCCTGAGCGATATCAAAGAATTGCCGCGTCAGATAGGGTGAGCCCCACTTGCGCGCGCCGGTGTCCTGATAGAACCGCCAGAACGCGTCCCAGTGCTCGGGGCGCAGCTCGTCACCGGTTAGGGTGCGGATATCGCCGCCAAAGCCGCAGGCCTGCGCCCGTTCCTTTCGGATATTCTTGCGCTTGCGCGACGACAGGGCCGCCAGAAACGCGTCGAAATCCGGGTAGGTTTCGTTCAGCCAATGGAATTGCTGCGTATACCGCACCATCAGGCCCATTTGCGCGCCGGCCAGCGCCTCATCCTCGGTACAGAACGTGGCATGGAGCGAGGAGACCTGATTGTCAGCGGCCAGTTGCACCGCCCCCTGCGCCAGCGCCGACATGCCAATCGCCTCGTACCCCGGGCGCACCAGAAAACGGCGACCGGTGGCGGGGGTGAACGGCACGGCGATCTGCAGCTTGGGATAATACCGCCCGCCCGCGCTTTCATAGGCATGGGCCCAGCTATGGTCGAAGATATATTCGCCCTGAGAATGCGATTTGGCATACATCGGGGCCGCTGCGATCAGCATCCCGTCCAGATAGGCCGTCAGATATTGCGGCTGCCAGCCCGTGCCGCGCCCGACGGAACCGCTTTCCTCGAGCGCCAGCAGAAACCTATGCGTGGTGAAGGGATCGAGCGGGCGTCCGCCACCTGCCGCTTCGGGGCAGGCGCAGGCGTCCCACTCTGCCGCAGATATCTGCGACAGGGATGCCAGTACCTGAACCTCGATCTGTGCCTGATCCATATGCCCTCCGCGCCCCGTCTTTATCTGTGACTCCGGCGGGTGGGATCAAGCCGGATGGGCCGCCGGATAGCCCTCGAAGGTCACATTATCGGCAACCTTGCGGGCCTCTGCCTCTTGTTCGGGCGACCGGACGGTCCAGCACAGGACCGGCACGCCGCGCGCTTTCAGTTCTGCCACGCGGGGGCGGTTCAGATCGTGCACCTCGTGACTGATGAAACTGGCCCCGACCCGGTCGAAATCAGGGATGTCGCGCAGATGGTCGCAGACGCTTTGCGGCAACAGCTCGACCTTGGGCTTGTAGGAACAGGTCACCAGACCCCGCGGCAGGTGCGGGGCCAGACGGGCCAGTTCGGCCACGCTGTGCGGATTGAACGACATCAGCGCGACGGGGCCGTCATAGCCCTGCAACGCCCGGACGGCATCCGCCTCTAACGGGCCGATATCGGGACCCATCGCACCATCCTGATCCTTGAACTCGATCAACAGCGGCACCTTGCCCGCCACCATCCCAAGCACCTCGTCCAGTGTCGGGATGCCATCATCGGCCTGCAACAACGCGGTTGCCTGCGCCTGTGCCGCTGAAACCTGCCGGATCGGGCCGGGCTGCCCGGTCAGACGCGCCATGTCATAATCGTGAAAGACCATCGCCCGGCCATCCGAGGTCAGCTGCAGATCGACCTCGATCCCGTAGCCTGCATCAATAGCCGCGCGAATGGCCGCCCGGCTGTTTTCCGGGCGGTTGTCCGAGATATCGTGCAGGGCCCGATGTGAGATCGGAGCCCGCAGGAATTCAGAAGGCAGGGGCGGTGTCATTGGACCTCGAATATGCCTTCGATTTCGACCGCCACGCCCAGCGGCAGTGACGCGGCACTGACAGCCGAGCGGGAATGACGGCCCGCATCGCCCAGCGCCTCGACCAGAAAATCCGACGCGCCGTTGATCACCTGCGGCTGGGCGGTGAAATCGGCGGTCGAGTTCACGAAACCGGTCAGCTTGATCACCCGCACCAGCTTGTCGATATCGCCGCCGCACGCGGCCTTGACCTGCGCCAGCAGGTTGATGGCGCAGACCTTTGCCGCAGCCGCGCCTGCGTCAACATCCATGTCATCGCCCAGCTTGCCGGTGATCAGCTCATCCGCCTTCGAGATCTGGCCCGAGACGTAGACGATATTGCCCACGCGCACGAAGGGCACATAATTGGCCGCAGGCGCAGGCGCGTCCGGCAACGTGACGCCCAGGCTTTCCAGTTTTGCTGCGATGGTCATGTGATGCTCCTCACCCTGTGTTCGACTCGGGCGGACGCTAACCGGGAAGTGGCGCTGGGAAAAGCAGGAAACCGCCATTTTGCCGATCACCCGCGATCTGGGCATAACTTCTCTTATTGCGAACTGTTGAAGCTGTGTCACTTTACGGCGCGCCGGCAGACAGGTTAAACGCTAGGTGTTTCATTCGAGGCGTGAACCATCTATGACTCAAAAACTTGTGTTGAACCGGCACAGGCGTATTGATTGAAAGCCCTGTATCCAAATCAAAGGGCAACTTTGGAGTAACGAGACCCGTGTCGAGCAGATTTGGCCTGAAGCACATTATTGTCCTGTCCCTGATGACCGTTTTGTCGGCCTGCGCGACCCGACCCCCTGAAAACGCCCCCCCGGGCGAGGTTTTTGACCCGTATGAGGGGAACAACCGCGCGGTCCACAAATTCAACCTTGGGGTTGACCGGTTTCTTTTCCGCCCGGCCTCGAAAGGTTATGTGAAGATCGTTCCCGACCCGATGGTGACAAGCTTCAGCACATTTGCCGAAAACATTTCTCTTCCCGGTCAGGCGCTTGACTATCTGCTGCAGGGCAATCCGAAACAGACCGGCAACGCCTTGTTGCGATTTGTCATCAACATGACCGTGGGCGGTTTCGGCCTGTCTGCGCCCGCCGATGAGCTGAACCTGCCGCCGGTGGACACCGATTTTGGCGAAACCCTGCATGTCTGGGGCGTTGGCGAAGGGGCCTATGTCGAACTGCCCTTCTACGGTCCCTCGACCCAGCGGGATGCGATCGGCGTTGTGGTCAACCTGTTCTCGAACCCGATCAATTTCAGCCCGACCCGCCCGGTGGACAATATCGGCGTTTACGCCGAGGTTGTGCGGCGCATGGGCGACCGGGGCCGGTTCTCGGACACGGTCGACTCGATTCTGTATGACAGCGCAGACAGTTACGCGCAGGCCCGGCTGATCTATCTGCAAAATCGCCGCTTTGAACTGGCAAGAGATGATGAGGACGCCTATCTGGGGCTATACAGCGATCCCTATGCAGAAATCGGGACCGACCCAGTCAGAGACCCCTATCTTGACCCCTACGAGGACCCATATGCCGAATAACGCATTGAACCGACGTGGATTTATAGCCGCAGGCCTGGCACTGGCCGTCCTGCCCCTGCCCGCCTTCGCCCAGACCGAAGCCAGCGCCAAGGCGCTGGTCGACAGTGTGGTTACCGAAATCAACCGGGTGATCGACTCCGGCAAATCCGAAAACGCCATGCTGCGCGATTTCGAGAAGATTTTCGTGCAATATGCCGATGTGCCGATCATGGCCCGCTATGCATTGGGCGCGGATGCCCGCACCGCAAGCCCGGCGCAGCTGCGGCGATTCACCAAGGCGTTTCAGGGCTATATCTCGCGCAAATATGGCCGCCGGTTCCGCGAGTTTATCGGTGGTGAGGTGAATGTCCGCAACGCCCGCAAGATCAAGGCGGGGTACGAGGTCAGAACCTCGGTCAAGCTGCGCGGGTCTTCTCCGTTCGATGTGACCTTTCTGGTCTCGGACAAATCCGGGCGCGACAAGTTCTACAACATGTTCATCGAGGGCGTGAACCTGCTGCTGACCGAGCGCACCGAGATCGGCGCGATGCTGGATGCCCGCAAAGGCAACCTGAACCAGTTGATCAAGGATCTGGACCGGACCAGCTGATCTGTTTGCTCCGCCCGGTCAGAGGCCGGATTGATGTCCTGTGAACGGTGCTGCGGTTCTCGCAGCCAATTGCCGGGCCGATGACATTCCCGATGCGCCGCTCTGGTTTTCGGACCGGTGCATCACGCAGTCATTCTTGCCCATTAGGTTGCCAAATCTGAAGGTCCTTCGGACGGTTACCCGGCTCAAGAACCGACAACCCGCAGCCGTCAGACCCTGTCCAACTCTGACCTCCCCCAATCCACCGCCGTTCAGCGCGAGCTAGGGCATGTAGCTGCGCACCAATGCGCTGGCGATCAAGGCCCACCCATCCGCAATCACGAAAAACGCCAGCTTGAATGGCAGGGAGACGATGGCCGGGGGCACCATCATCATGCCCATCGACATCAGGACGGCAGCAAGCACCAGATCGATGATCAGGAACGGCAGGAAGATCAGAAACCCGATCTGAAAGGCGCGGGCGATCTCGGACAGCATGAAGGATGGCATCAGAACCGACAGAGGGGCCTGCGGCGACAGGGCCAGCGCGTCCCCTTCGGGGCGCAGGGCGGCCATCGCGTAGAATGTGTCCGCATCCAGCCTGGCCGCCATAAACTCCCGGAACGGGATCAGGGCGCGTTCCAAGGCCGGTTCAACCTCCATCCGTTCTTCCAGCATCGGGCGGATGCCGGTGGTCCAGGCCTCGGTGAAAACGGGGTCCATGATGAAATAGGTCAGAAACAGCGCCAGGCTGACGATCAGCATGTTGGGCGGCGATTGCTGCAGCCCGATCCCCTGCCGCAGGATGGCCAGAACGGTGATCAGAAACGGAAAGCAGGTGATCATGATGGCCAGCCCCGGCGCGAGGCTGAGCACGGTGATCAGCAGGATCAACTGGACCGTCCGGGCCGAGATCGACCCGCCTTCGCCCAGCGACAGCGTCACCTCCTGCGCCATGGCCAGTGACGGCGTCAGCACGAGGACCGCGCAGGCCAGCCAGATCAGGGGGCGCATCACCCGATCCCGTTTTGCAGATCGGCTATTTCCGTCAGGCGCACAGCAAGCTGACCGGCCTGTTCGCCCTCCATCTCCTCCAGCAGGCCGCGGGCGACCAGCTGGTCTCCGACATATAGATCGACCGGATCCTCGATCCGTTTGTCGAGCGTCAGCACCGCGTTCTCGCCCATGTTCAGCAGGTCGCGGATCAGCGGGCGGGCGCGGCCGACCGAGACTGTCACTTCGATGGGCACCGAGTCGAACGGGTTGGGTTTCTGCTGTGTCGGGGTCTGGGGGTCACTCATTTGCCAATGCCTCGTTTGCTTCAAATGCGTACGCTTCAAATGCCCCGGCGATCGACGCCAGTAGGGCGCTGCAATCAACCTCGCGCCGGGACATGCCAACCTGCAATCTCGCCTGACCGGCCTCCAGCGAGGGGTCCTCGATCACGCTGGGCGGCGGAGAGATTTCGCTGGGGATCAGGGATTGCACTGCCTCGCCCTGCCCCTCGGGCACCAGGATTTGTATAGGCTGCCCGATCTGCTCGCGGGCCATGCTGCACAGATGTTCGACCACCCGTGTGCCAAGGCCCTTGTCGAGACTCTCGGGCAGAACAGCGCGGACCAGGCTTTGGAACATGGGTTCCAGAGACAGCGTCATGCGCGACAGCGCCTCGTGATGGGTGAAGGACATGTCCTGCAGCGCCTGCCCCAGTTCGGCGGACAGGCGGGTCCGGCTTTGTTCCTGCGCCTGAACCGCATCTTCCCATCCCGCGCCATAGCCCTGTTCGAAGGCCGCCAGCCGGTGTTCTTCGAGCGTATCGTCGTTCAGAACGTGAACCCTGCCATCCGCCGATGCGGTTGCGAAATCCTCTAGAAGATGAGCGATGGTCATCACACGTGCTCCTCACCCTCTTCCAGCCAGCTGCGCAGAATCTCGACCGTCTCTTCCTGCTTGTCGCCGATCATCGCCCGCAGCCGCTCCACCGGGTCTTCTGCAACTGCGCCTAAGGTCGGAACATCGGCCTGAGCCGGCAATTGCGCAAAGCCGGACCCGTCGTCCGTCGCAATCTCTCCGGTCAGAACATTGGTGTCCTCAGTGCCCGATGCTGCGGGCAGCAATGCCGGGGCCTCAGCGGGTTTCATCAGGATCGGGCGGATCACGAACAGGGCCAGAACCAGCGAGACAAGCGCCAGAACCACCATCTGGATCAGCGACATCGCATCCAGATGGATGTTCTGCCACACAGATGCCGAGACCAGCGTCCCCTGCGGCTCAACCGCTGGCAGGTCCAGGGATTTCAGTGTGATCACATCCCCCCGCGCCGCGTCGAACCCGACGGCAGAGGCGACCAGTTCTTCCAGCGCCTCAAGTTCTGCCTGCGGCAATGGGGCGAAACTTTCCGCGCCCGCCGTATCCACCACACGGGTTCCGTTAACCAGCACCGCAACCGTCAGCCGCTTGATGGCACCGGGGGCAGTGTGAACCTCAAGCTCGGTTTCCGAGACCTCGTAATTCACCCGCTCTCGGGTCTGCGTGGCGGTCGAATTGGATTCGTCCCCGCCCGCACCGTCCCCATCCGGCAAGTTCGAGGCCACCGTGACGTCGGAGGACTGGTTTCGGGCGCTGTCAGAGCGTTCTTCAACGTCGGTGCTGATCGCCACCCGGCCTTTCGGGTCAAACCGCCGCTCACGGATCGATTCCGTCTTTGTCACCGTATCGACACTGACCTCGACAACCGCATTGCCCGCACCCACACGCGCCTCGACCAGCCGCAGGACCCGTTCGCGCAACTTGCGCGACTTGTCGTCAGCGGTGTCGGCTGCCACAGCAGTTTCCTGCCCCCCGATAACGGACCCGTTCGAATCGATCACCGTGACGTTTTCCGGGGCCAGACCACTGACGGCAGAGGCCACCAGAAACCGAATGGCCTTGGCCTGATCACCGGTGATCTGCCCGCCCGAGGGCACCAGATAGACCGAGGCCGTCGGGGCCACGCTGCGCTGAAACGGGTTGGCCGATCCGTTGGCGATGTGAACGCGCGCCTGGCTGACATGGGGGCTGCCGACGATGGTGCGCGCCAATTCCCCTTCTTTCGCGCGCCAATAGGCGGCATCGAACATCTGAGACGTGGTGCCAAAGCCGCTGAGGGAATCCAGCAGCTCGTACCCCCGATTGCCATTCGCAGGCAGCCCCTCGCTGGCGAGGGTCATGCGCAGCTCATCCCGCTGCCCGCCCGGAACATAGATCGACCCGCCGCGAATCTCATACGGAACACCGCGCTGATCCAGCGATCGGACGATATCGCCCGCAGCACCGCTTTCGAGCTCCGCATATAACAGGGTCATAGACGGAGCGCTCACCACGCGCGACAGCCCGAGAACCCCCAGAAACACCAGCACCGCCGCACCGGCAACGATGATTTGTTTTCGCCTGTCCAACCCGGCCCAGACAGTTCCGATCTGCTGCACGCTCACCTCCGACTCACCGGCGTTCTGCCCGGTGCACCTCTTGTTTGGACGATTGCCCTTAACAATCGGTTAGTCCCTGCGGGGTTATGACGGATGCACCAGAAACGGATGAGGACGTCATGACAGACGCAACTGCCGAACAGGCTGAGGCCCCTGAAAAGAAGGGCAAGAAGGGATTGGTCACCGGGGTGATTCTCGCCGTGATCGGGGCTGCGGGCGGGTATGGCCTGACGTCTTTCGGGCTGATTCCCTTTGCGGGAAAGGGCAATGAAACAGGCGCCTTTGCAAGCGATGCGAAGACGCCGCCGGATGCCCTTGCCGATGTTGGTTTCGTCAACCTGCCGCCGGTGGTCGTATCGGTGAATGCGGGCGGTTCGCGCCATCTGAAATTTCACGCGCAGCTGGAAGTCAACGCCCCGTACATCGCTGATGTGGAAAAAATGCTGCCGCGAATCATGGACGTTCTGAACGGCTATCTGCGGGCAATCGAAGCCGCGGATATCGAGGAACCTCTGGCGCTGATTCGCATCCGCGGGCACCTGCTGCGGCGCATTGCGATTGTTGTGGGCGAGGGCCGCGTGCGCGACGTGCTGGTCATGGAATTTGTACTGAATTAGGAGGCGGAATTGGAGCTGATTGCGGATATTTTGCTGGTCGCAGGCGCGCTGGGGGCGGGGCTTTACTGTTTTGTCCTGTCACGGCGGCTCAGACGGTTCACCGATCTTGAACAAGGCGTCGGCGGGGCGGTTGCGGTTCTGTCTGCGCAGGCGAACGCGTTGAAGAAATCTCTGGACGGGGCGCGGTCTGCATCGGACCGGTCTGGGGACGCGCTGAAAGGTCTGACCGAACGGGCCGAGTCGGTGGCTCAGCGGTTGGAGCTGATGATGGCCTCGATGCATGACGTCATCCCGGAGGAGGAACCGGAGGCGGAGCAGCCTGAAACAGCGGACCAGCCCAAGGATCAGTCCGAAAGCCAGGACGAACAGGCGGACGGCCCGCAGGAAACCGGGCCGAACACTAATGAGCCAACGGAAGACACCAAGGCGAAGCCCGCCGAACCGGTTGCGCCGGATCCGCCAACGAAGGCCCCCGAAGGGCTGATGTTCTTCCGTCATGACCGAAAACGGCAAGAGGCTGCGGAATGACGGGTCGCCGGACCGCCAACAGACGTCCGCGCAGCGGCGTCCTGACGTTGATCTCATTCCTGATGATCGGCTCTGCCGCGATTCGGGTGGGGCTTGAAGCGGGGCCGGCTTTGGCAAAAACGGCCGAGCCGCCAAAGGTCGAAGGCCCCCCAGCGACGACTGACAACCGGGATCTTCAGGTGGTTCTGACCGAACTCCTGCGCCGTGAAGCGCAGGTGAAGGAACGCGAGGATGCGTTGCGTGACAAGGAAAGGGCGCTGGAGATTGCGGATCAGGCCATCGAAACCCGCCTGACCGCTTTGATTGAGGCCGAAGAAGCCCTGCGCTCAACGCTGGCCGTTGCGGACAAAGCCGCCGAAACCGATCTGACGCGGCTGACCGAAGTTTACCAGAGCATGAAGCCAAAAGACGCCGCTGACCTATTCGAAAACATGGACCCGACATTCGCGGCGGGCTTCCTGGCGCGGATGCCTGCGGATGCGGCGGCTGGCGTGATGGCAGGCCTCAGCCCCGAAGCCGCCTATACTATCAGTGTCGTCATGGCCGGGCGCAATGCCCGTGCCCCGCAGGAGTAGACGCCCGTGCCCCTCAAACCTGAACAGGACATTGCCGGAGATCACACATGATTGGAATCGTTGGGATTGTCGTCATTTTCGTCATGGTGTTCGGCGGCTATCTGGCCGCTGGCGGCAAGATGACTATTATTCTGAAATCCCTGCCCTTCGAGATGATGATGATCGGCGGCGCGGCGGTCGGCGCGTTTCTGATCAGCAACGACATCGGCGGCATCAAGCATACGATCAAGGATATGGGCAAAGTCTTCAAAGGCCCGAAATGGAAGCCCGAGGATTACCGCGACTTGCTGTGCTTGCTGTTTTCGCTGATCCGCATTGCCCGTGCCAACCCTGTCGATGTCGAGCAGCATATCGAAGACCCGGAAAACTCGACCCTGTTTTCCGCCTATCCCAGGATTCAGGCCGATAAAGAGGCGGTGGATCTGATCTGCGACACGATGCGGTCCGCCGCGATGAATTACGACGATCCGCATCAGGTCGAGGAAGTTCTGGAAAAGCGGATGGAAGCGAATTTCCATCACGCCATGCATTCCAGCCACGCGCTGCAGACGGTGGCGGATGGCCTGCCGGCCTTGGGTATCGTCGCGGCGGTTCTGGGTGTGATCAAGACCATGGGCTCGATCGATCAACCGCCGGAAGTGCTGGGAAAACTGATCGGCGGCGCTCTGGTTGGCACGTTTCTGGGCGTGTTTCTGGCCTACGGGCTGGTCGGACCCTTTGCCGGAAAACTGAAAAACGTGGTCGAGGAAGACAACCATTTCTACCAGCTGATCAAAGAGGTTCTGGTTGCAAACCTGCACAACCACAACGCCGCCATGTGCATCGAGGTGGGTCGCCAGAACACGCCAACCCATAACCGACCGGGCTTTACCGAGCTGGAAGATGCGTTGAAAGAGCTCAAGCAGGCGGCAGCATGACGCGGTTGGGCACATTGGCCGCGGTTCTGATCGCGGCTGCGACAGGCGCGCTATCTAAGGAAGTGACGGTCCGCTCTGGTGAGCATGATGGCTTTACGCGATTGGTGGTGAACGTGCCTCCGGATACGGGCTGGACGCTGGCGCAACGTAAAAACGGCGCGCGGCTGACCCTCGCGCTGGACGAGGTCACGTTTCACACCGACTCGGTTTTCAGCCGGTTGACGACTGAACGGCTGGATTCGGTATCGCAGGTCCGGCCCGGATCACCCCTCGAGCTGGAGTTCGGGTGCGATTGCGTGGCCTCGGCGTTTCTGTTCCAGAACAAAATGATCGTATTGGATATCGCGCCGGGGAAATTCCTGCCACCCGTGATCGCAGGCCTCCCACCGCCCGTTTTTGGGCAGGGCGCGCCGCAGCAGGCGTTGCGGAAAACACCTGATCCGATATCGCAACTTGATCTGCCCCTTCTGAACCTGAACCGGCAGGGTTTTGTGGATCAACTCTCTGCCCGGCTGTTGCAGGGGGCTGACCGGGATATTCTGGATTTGAACCTGGCCACCATGGGGCCCCGGACCTCATTCGCGCGCGAAAGCGTTGCGGTGCCATACGAACCGGGTGCAAACGTCAACCTGTCTTCAATCCTTGATGAGCTTCCCGGCCTGCTTGGCGCAAGTTTACTGCAGATCGACACCGAACCCGCCTGTATCCCGGACGCGGATCTGGGATTGGCAAACTGGTCCGATGGGCGCCCTTTCCCGGTCCAGGCCTCGGCATTACGGGCCGGGCTGTTTCAGGAGTTTGACCGCGTCGACGAAGCGCGGGCGCTAAAGCTTGCCAAACTCTACGCGTTTCACGGTTTCGGTGCCGAGGCAATCCGGGTTCTGGACCTGTTGCAGGATCCTGCGCAGGAAACGCAGTGGATTTCCACAATCGCCAGGATTGTCGACGAGCAAACAGTGACCGGGCAGTTCCCATTCAGCGGATTGCAGAAATGCGAAGGCGACGTGGCGCTTTGGGCCGCTCTGGCGGAACAGGCCTTGGCCCCGGACGCCCGCGTTGAAGCCATCGAACAGTCCTTTGCGCGCTTGCCGGACCATCTACGCCGCAACCTTGGGGCAAGACTGGCCACGATCCTTGTCGATGGGCAGCAGACCGAGGCCGCGCGGCGGATTCTGCGTTCGGTCGACCGTCTGGGCGGCGAACCCCGGCCAACCGTCCAACAGGTCAAGGCGCAGGTCGCAGAGGCGGAAGGGCAGGATGGGCGGGCTGAGTCCCTGTTGACGGAAGTTGTCACATCGCCGGATGCAGCCCTCGATGCGCCTTTGGCACTGGCCCGGCTGGTCGAGAAACGTTGGGTTGATCGCGGTTCGGTCTCGGCGCAAGAGCTTGGTCTGGCCGCCGCCTACGCGACCGAGTATCGCCGATCAGAGCTTGCCGCGATGACCGCCAGAACGCATGCGATTGCGCTTGGTCTGGGTCAGGAGTTTGATCAGGCATTTGATCTGATCAACGCCCTGCCCAAGGATGCAGATTTTCCGGGAACTTTGAACAGACACCTGCAGGTGCTGGCTGAACGGTCGGATGACATCACCTTCTTAAGGCAGGCATTTGCGGTGCTCGCCGATTTCCCGGACGAACTGTCCACGGACGCTGCGGTTGCCCTGTCCGACCGCCTTGCTGCGCTTGGGTTTCCGGCGCAGGCTTTTGATCTTGCCAACAGGCAGCAGGACCGGGTCAGGCGATTTGAACGGGCGCGCTTGCGGGCACGGGCTGCCATTTCGAACAACCGTCCGCATCAGGCGATGCTGGAGCTTGCGGATGATCCGTCCGAGCACGCGGCGCGGCTAAGGGTTCAGGCCATGGCCGCTGCCGGAGACTACGCCGGGGCTGGTGATTTGCTGTTGGGTCTGGGCGATACCCAAGCCGCCGACCGTTACTTTTGGTTGACCGATTTGCCAGAACGGGTGGGCGCGGAGGGAAAATACGCAGTGCTGACCGAAACGACACAGGCATTATCTGAACCGCCGATCCGTCTGCCGGACACGCCGCTGGCGGATGCGGCGGGCCTGCTAGAAGACAGCCGGAAGACACGGCAAAGGATTTCAGGCCTGTTCGCAGATATCCAACAGCAATAGGGCCGAGACACAGGCCCGTTTCGCTTATCCCTCTACGAGGTCAAGATGCAGGTGGGGCAAATAAAAGCTCTGCGAGCTCCGCATAGCGAGACCCGGTTCTGGTCCAGCCAAGGATTGCAGCGCAGATGGCGTCGGCGCGCTCGGTGCCGATAACGGGGGATGCGAATTGCATGTATTTTGCGATGATCTCGTCTTTGGTCAGCGGATCTTCTGCCCCTCCGCGGGCGGGAATGTCACCTGATTTCAGGACGCGGCCATCGGTTGTGGTGACCTCGACATCCGCCCATCGGCCCTGCGGGAACCGTGCGTTGTGACCTTCGCTTTCGGCGACACTGATCTTTGGTATCAAATCCGCAACGGCGGGGTCCGACAGGCCCTTGCCCGAGATGTGTTCGACCCCGATCCGCCCATGCACAGCCTGAACGGCGACCGCGAAGGGCAGCGAATACTGCGCCTGGGACGTGGTTTCCGGCAGGCCCGCAAACAGACAGGCGGCTTGCCGGAAGCTGTTGATATGGATCGCACCGATCTGCGCTGCGGTCAGACCATGTTCCAGCATCACGGCGCGGACGGCGTCGATTGCGGCATGAGCCCAGCGGCAGATCGGATAGGGTTTGATGTATTGATGCTCGACCTGCCAGACGTCACCCAGATCGGCCCAGTGGGGCGCGGCCTCTTCGGCCTCGATGGTGATGGCGGGCGCGCCGGTAAAGCCCTGCTCGGCCAGAACGGCGGCCGAGATTCCGACCAGCGCACCCCATCCGGACCCGTCATGCAGCATGGTGGGGTTGGCAATCTCGCGCATCATCTGGCTGCGGGGGCCGTGATATTCGGCGATGCCCATCGCCTGCCGCATCTGATCCGGCGTCTGCCTGCGCAGCCGCGCGGCCATGGCCACCACGCCCAGCGCATTCCACGCACCGGATGTGTGGTAGTCGCTGACGCTGGCATGCAGTGACAGCCCGGCGCGCCCGGCAATTTCATAGCCGGTGATCACGGCCGCCAAGGCCTCGGGGCCGGTCAGATCCGGGCGATGTTCGGCAAGGGCGGCAAGGGCGGGCAGGACCACGACGCCGATATGGCCTTTGACCGGATTGTACCCGTCATGACCGTCCAGATTGTCGGTCTGGGTGGCGGCAGCATAGGCCGCACCCGCCATGCTGACCGCGCGCCCGTCAAACAGCATGCGCACAGAGAACGCCGGATCGGTGCTGCCATAAAGCAGCGCCGCCGTGTCGCGTGCGATCACCCCGGCCTGCATCGGGCCCGAGGCGATCAGGATGCCCATCGTATCCAGCATCAACAGCGCGGCGGCCTGGCGCGCGCTTTCGGGCATATCCTCTACCGACCGGTTGAGCGCAAAGTCAGCGACGCGGGCGAAGGTATCGGTCACTTGGCCCCCTCCATCACCGGCTGAACGTCACGCAAGCGCAGGCCCTTTGGATCGAACGGCGGCTCGGACAGCACCCTGGCCGTGTGCGGCTTGCCGAGGATGAATATCTCGACCGTGTCACCGGGACCGGCCACTTGCGGATCGGCGTATCCAATCGCCAGCGACTTTCCGACCGAATATCCAAACGCGCCCGAGGTCACGCGCCCGACAGGTTTGCCACCCGGTGTGAAGATCGGCTCGCCCCCGGCGGCGTCGGCATCCACGGCGTCAACTTCAAAGATCGACAGAACCTCGCGCGCGGGGTTGTCTTTGACGGACAGATAGGCGTCTTTGTGCAGGAAATCCTTGTCCAGCTTGATCAGGCCGGACAGGCCGACTTCTTGCGGCCAGTATTCCTGAGAATACTCCCGGCCCCAGGACCCATAGCCCTTTTCGATGCGCAAGGATCCCAGTGCACGACCGCCGACAGGGCCGCCGCCCAGCGTCTTTGCAGCGTCCAGAAGCGCGGAATAGAGCCTGATCTGGTCAGCTTCGGCGCAATGCAGCTCCCACCCCAGATCGCCGGTGAAACTGACGCGGATGGCCAGACACGTCACCCCGGCGACGTCGATGGTCTGCGAGCGCATGAAGCGGAACGCCTGGTTCGACAGGTCCGCATTGGTCAGTCTTTGCAGCAAATCGCGGGATTTTGGCCCGGCCACGTTGAAACCCGCGATGCGGTCGGTTGCGACCTCGAACGAAGTGCCTTCGGGCAGGTCGACCATGTTGAAGAAGCGCTGATGATAGCGCTCGGCCATGCCTGAGCCGATCATCATATACGCGTCCTCAGCGGTCTTGGTGATGGTGAAATCGCCCGCGACACCGCCCCGGACCGAGATCATCGGGGTGAGGCAGGACCGCCCCACCTCGGTCGGGACATGGTTGGCGACAAGGCGGTCCAGCCAGTCCCGCGCGCCGGGGCCCTTGATCACGTAATTGGTGAAATTCGAGATATCGATGACGCCGACTGTGTCGCGCAGCATCCGGACCTCTTGCCCCGCAGGCTCCCACCAGTTCTGGCGGGTAAAGCCGTTGGTTTCCTGCGCACCCGGCTGATCGGCGAACCACAGCGGATGTTCCCAGCCGCAGTTCAGGCCAAAGACGCAGCCCATCTGCTTCTGCATCTCATAGGCCGGGCGCACACGGGCGGGACGACCGGCACTGCGTTCTTCGTTCGGGAAATGGATGGCGAAACGGTGGGTGTACTGATCTTCGACCCGCGCCTTGGTAAAGGCCTTGTCGGCCCAGTCGCCAAACCGGGCCAGATCCCAGGCGAACATGTCATATTGCGGCTCGCCCTCGATCATCCATTGCGCCGCCAGCAGGCCGAGGCCACCGGATTGCGAAAAGCCCGGGATGATCCCGGTGCAGCAGAAATAGTTCTGCAATTCCGGTACCGGACCCCACAGCGCGTTGGCGTCCGGCGACCAGATCATCGGGCCGTTGATCACCCGCTTCACCCCGGCGGTGGCCGCCACCGGCACGCGCTCGGTGGCGCGGATAACGTTTTCCATGATCCGGTCCAGATCGTCGGGGAACAGATCATGGGCGAAATCCAGCGGCGTGCCGTTTTCGGCCCAGAACCGCATGTCTTTCTCATAAGCGCCGATCAGCAGGCCGTTGCCTTCCTGCCGGAAGTAATACTCGCCATCCCGGTCGGCGATAGAGGGCAGGCGGCGGCCGATCGCGGCGACCTCATCAATTGCATCCGTGACGAAATACTGGTGTTCGGTCGGCTGCAGGGGCAGCTCAAGCCCCGCCAGTGCCGCAACTTCGCGCCCCCACAGACCCCCTGCGTTAACAACCCATTGCGTGTGGATGTCGCCCTTTTCCGTGCGCACGATCCACGAGCCGTCGGGCTGCGGATCAGTGCCTGTTACGGGGCAAAACCGCTCAATCGTGGCCCCCATCGCCCGCGCCCCGGCGGCATAGGCATGGGTCACGCCCGAAGGGTCCACATTGCCGCCATCGGGTTCGAACATGATGCAGCGGATGTCATCGAACTGCGCCAGCGGGTGCAGTTCCCTGGCCTGCTCGCGGCTGATTTCATGAAAGTTCAGCCCGTAAAACCGCGCCTTGGCTTCCTGCAGGCGCAATTGCTGTTCCCGTTCCTCGGTCTGCGCCAGATACAGCGAGCCGGGCTGGAACACGCCACAGCCCTGCCCGGTTTCCTGCTCAAGCTCTTTATACAGGTTCATCGTATAGTGCTGGATGCGGGTGACGTTGTTGTTGTCGTGCAGCCCGTGGATACCGGCGGCGGCGTGCCAGGTCGAGCCGCTGGTCAGTTCGTCCCGTTCCAGCAGGACCACATCGGTCCAGCCAAGCTTGGCCAGATGGTACAGGATCGAGCAGCCAACCAGCCCCCCTCCGATCACAACGGCCTGAGCGTGGGTTTTCATGGGTTTGCTCTCCTCATGCGCAACATTGCCCTGCGGCAAAGTCAGCCACAGGCCTGCGGCAGCTTATGCTCTGTTCCCGACGCAAAATGTCGGTAAAGGCGTGTCCAACAGCGGAAACAAGCGCAGCGTAGGCGGATCGCCGCCTTTCGCCGTGCCGCGCACGACGCGGTGAGCAGTTGTGAGTTGAAATGACCTGCGCTGATTCTTTCATTGACCTCAAGGCACGGAAAACCGTGCGGAACAGGTCGGAACGCGACGGGACAGGCTGGGTCAGAAAGCGGTGAAAACCGCCGGGATCAGCGGAATTCTTGAAAAAGTTCCTAAAATGTTCTATATTTGTTCTGCAAGGATGTCCAAGGCGGAACGGAGGTATCTGAGCCATGACCAACGCTGCCCGTCAAAGCTGGTACGACGCACCCAGCAACGATTATCACATGCTGCCTGTCACCGATCGGCAGATGCGCTATGCCCGCGCCATCGCGCAGCAATCGGCGCTGGAAATCCCGGTCGAGGCGCAGCGCGACCGCCGGTCTCTGTCGAACTGGATTTCGGCGCACAAGCCCAGCGCCACCTCGCAATTCGACAATTATCCGACGGGCAAACAGGTGGCCTTTGCCGAGCGTATCTCGCGCAGCAAGCGCCGCCCGATCCCGTCCGAATGTTTTCGCGACAAGCAGATGATGTCGCGCTGGATCGATCAGAACAAATAGGGCGCTACTTGCCGTGGTTGCGCGCATAAAGCGCGACGGCGGCGGCCACGAACATCCCCAGCAGGATATAGCCCGTCACCGCCTCGGACACCGCAAGCGCCCGGCACAGCCCGGTCGGGGCCATGTCGCCATAGCCGACCGTGGTGAAGGTAACGTACGAAAAATACAGGATATCCGCCGGACCGCGCGCGCCGACCACGCAATTGTCGTGGTACCCGAACGCGCCGTAGGCGGCGGCAAACAGGAAGGGCACGACCTGAATAAAGGACACGCCCATCAGAAACAGCAGCCTGCGCGGGGATTTTACCTGGGTCATGTAGAACCAGGATTGCGACACGACCCACACCACCAGCCCTATCGAAGCGATGGTTCCGATCGTATCGCCCGCGGCTGCCTCGCTCAGGCGCGACAGGCCGAACCACGCGAGAAAACTGGCCAGGATCATCCCGGCCGCCGCCATAAGCGTCGATTTCCATTCGTCGAAAGTTGCGGGGTCGCGGGACATTTCTGCTCCATCTTGCTGGCCTGCCCCGGATATTCCGGTTTCCGGCGCAGGCCCGCAAGTTGAATTCAGTCTGATCCCAGATGTTCATCCCCGCGTGCCCGCGCCAGCAGAATCTGCTTTTGCCGCTCGCGGAAGCGCATCTTGTCCGCCTCGGAGGTCTCGTTGATGCATCGGTGGCAGGACACGCCGTGCTCGTATTCGGGCCGCTTTACATCTTCGGGCAGGATCGGGCGGCGGCAGCCATGGCACAGCTTATGCGGCCCCTCGACCAACCCGTGCCCGACCGAAACGCGGTTGTCGAACACGAAACACTCGCCCTGCCAGGTGCTGTCTGCGGCGGGCATTTCCTCGAGATAGCGCAGGATGCCGCCTTTGAGGTGATAGACATCCTCGACCCCCTGCCCCAGCAGGAAGTTGGTGGATTTCTCGCAGCGGATACCGCCGGTGCAGAACATCGCGACGCGCTTGTTGTGGAAGCGGTCCTTGTTGTCCTCCCACCAGGCCGGGAAATCGCGGAAACTGGCTGTTTCAGGGTCTATTGCGCCCTCAAACGTACCAATCGCCACCTCGTAATCGTTGCGGGTATCGATCACCACCACATCGTCCTGACGGATCAGATCGTTCCAGTCCTGCGGTTCGACATAGTTGCCGACACGGGCGCGCGGGTCGATATCCGGCTGACCCATGGTCACGATCTCTTTCTTCAGCCGGACCTTCATCTTGCCAAAGGGCGGGTGATCGGCGGTGGCCTCTTTCCACTCCAGCCCGGCACATCCCGGCAAGGCGCGGATATGGGCCAGCACCGCATCGATCCCGGCACGCGGGCCGGCGATGGTGCCGTTGATCCCCTCCTGCGCCAGCAACAGGGTGCCTTTTACCGAAGCAGTGCGGCACAGGTCCAACAGCGGGTCGCGCAGCGCGGCGTGATCCGGAAAGCGGGTAAAGTGATACAGGGCAGCGATTGTGTACATGCGCGCGGTCTAAACCCGCCGCGCCAGAGTCGCAAGGGACCGCATTGACGCCCGGCCCGCAGCCCCCTACCGATACGGTTGTGCAAGGAGACCGCCATGACCCACGCCCTGATCGTAATCGACGTCCAGAACGATTTCTGCCCCGGCGGCGCGCTGGCGGTGGCCGGAGGGGACGAGGTTGTCGCCCCGATCAACGCCATGATGGACCAGTTCGATGCGGTGATCCTGACGCAGGACTGGCACCCGGCAACCCATTCGTCCTTCGCCAGTTCACATGACGGCAAAGACCCGTTCGACATGACCGAGATGCATTACGGCCCGCAGGTGCTGTGGCCCGATCACTGCGTCCAGGGCACCGAGGGGGCCGATTTTCACCCCGATCTGCACACCCATGCCGATCTGGTCATACGCAAGGGCTTCCGCCCGGGCATCGACAGCTATTCGGCGTTTTTTGAGAACGACCAGAAAACGCCCACCGGGCTCAAGGGCTATCTGGAATCGCGCGGGATCACCCACCTTACGATGGTCGGGCTCGCCACGGATTTCTGCGTGCATTTTTCAGCGGTTGACGCGGCAAGGCTCGGCTTTGAGGTCACCGTCAGGATGGATGCCTGCCGGGCCATCGACATGGACGGCTCGCTGGAAGCCGCCAAACAGGCCATGCGCGCGGCCGGGGTCAAACTGGCCTAAGGGGACGCACCCGCTGCTGCCAGATATTTCAGCAGCGCAAACAGCATGACGGCAATCCCAAGGGCGAACCCGATGCGCCCCGACAGGGGGCGGCGTTTCGGCTTTTCCTCGGCTTGGTTTGGTGAAACCCGGCGTGGTGCCGGGCGGATTACCCCGGCAGCGGGCCGCGCGCGCCTGACATGGTTCAGAAACTGCCACAGATCGAAATCGCCGCAATATTCGCCCTGCAGGCCCCGGCGTCGCATGTTGTCGAACAGATCGCGAAGAATCTGCAGCCGGTCGGCCAGATCCTCGGCCGGGAAAATGTCTGCCGCAATGCCGCTGCGCCGCGATTCCAGGCTGAACCCGGCATCCAGAAACATCGCACGGATTTTCGGCGACGTTCCCCGCAACGCATCCGCCGTCCGGATGTCGCGAAACACCGCGCGCACCGGGCGATCCGTGCCCGGCTGATCTCCTGCCTCGGCAGGATCGGTCTGGCCCTGTGCAACCTTTACAATGTCAAAATCGTACTCGAGACCCATTCACAAACTCAGTTCCGTCTTTCCATCCCCCACCTCACTAACCTGTGAAAACAACGCACAATATGCCCGCATTGTGACTGGACATTGGCATTGTCACCAAATCAGCGACTCTTGCCATTCACCGTGCCGATTGATCTAACAACGGAAATCGCAGGAGTTCCCCATGGTCGATATCGCGACCCGTGTCTACAATCACAAATGGAAGATCGACCCGATTGTCCGGTCTTTGATCGACACGGACTTCTACAAACTGCTGATGTGCCAGTCAGTGTTTCGAAACAAGCCTCAAACCGATGTGGTGTTTTCCCTGATCAACCGGTCGAATCACGTGCCATTGGCCCGTTTGATCGACGAAGGCGAGCTGCGCGAACAGCTGGATCACATCCGCTCGCTCAGTCTCAGCCGGGGGGAAAGCACATGGCTGCGCGGCAACATGTTCTACGGCAAACGGCAGATGTTCCGCTCGGATTTCATGGAGTGGTTCGAGGACCTGCGCCTGCCCCCCTATCATCTGGAACGCAAGGGCGATCAGTACGAACTGACCTTCGAGGGCAAATGGCACGAGGTCATGCTGTGGGAAATCCCGGCGCTGGCGGTGCTGATGGAGCTGCGCTCGCGCGCGGTTCTGAACGGCATGCGCCGGTTCGAGCTGCAGGTGCTTTACGCCCGTGCGATGACGCGGGTTTGGGAAAAGATCGAGAAACTGGGCCGGATTGACGGGCTTGGGATCGCCGATTTCGGCACCCGGCGGCGGCATTCCTTCCTGTGGCAGGACTGGTGCGTGCAGGCGATGATCGAGGGGCTGGGATCCTCGTTCACCGGCACGTCCAACTGCCTGATCGCCATGCGGCGCGAGGTCGAGGCCATCGGCACCAATGCCCATGAGCTTCCGATGGTCTATTCCGCGCTGGCCGAGACAGACGAGGATCTGGCCCGGGCACCCTATGACGTGCTCAGCGACTGGCATGACGAACATGACGGCAATCTGCGCATCATTCTGCCCGACACGTACGGCACCAAGGGGTTTCTGGATCACGCGCCGGACTGGCTGGCGGGCTGGACCGGTATCCGCGTCGACAGCGGCGACCCGGCGGCTGCGGCTGAAATCGCAATCGATTGGTGGACCGCGCGCGGCGAGGACCCGGCAAACAAACGGATCATCTTTTCGGACGGGCTGGATGTCGAGAAAATTCAGGAACTGCACGCCCGGTTCGCGGGCCGCGCCAGTATCTCGTTTGGCTGGGGCACCTTGCTGACCAACGATTTCCGCGGGCTTGTTCCCGAGGATGGGCTGGCCCCCTTCTCGCTGGTCTGCAAGGCGGTTTCGGCAAACGGGCGACCAACGGTGAAACTGTCCGACAACCCGGAAAAGGCGATGGGTCCGGCGGACCAGATCGAGCGGTACAAACGGGTGTTCGGCGTGGGCGCACAGGAACCTATCGAAGTGATCGTCTGAGCGCATGCTCAGCCGTGATAGGCGGCCACCGTTTTCAGCTGGGAAAAGCCATAAAGCGCCTCGAACCCTTTTTCGCGGCCATGACCGGATTTTCCGACACCGCCAAAGGGCAGTTCAACGCCGCCTCCGGCCCCATAATTGTTGATGAACACCTGCCCTGATCGCAACCGTCTCGCCAGCCGCATCTGCCGCGCGCCGTCGCAGGTCCAGACGCTGGCGACAAGGCCGTACTCGGTGCTGTTGGCTATGGTCAGAGCCTGTTCTTCGGTTTCAAACGGGATCAGGACCTGCACCGGGCCAAAAATTTCCTCTTGCGCCAGAACGTGATCCGGCGGCACATCCGCGAACAATGTCGGCAGGACATAAGCGCCTGTCTCGGGCGTGTCCTCCACGATCTGCCCCTGCGCCGCGAGGGTCAGATCGGCCCCTTGCGCCAGATAACCAGTGACGATCTCTTTCTGCCGGTTCGAGATCAGCGGCCCGAAGCTTAGATCGGCTGTGGCGGGGCCCACTGTCAGCTGCGTATAGGCATCGGCCATGCGCGATTTGACCAGATCGTAGATACCGCGCTGCACCAGAATCCGGGACGAGGCGGAACAGGTCTGGCCCGCATTCTGAATGCCCGCATTCACCAGAAACGGCAGCGCCGCGTTCAGATCGGCGTCGTCGAAAACCAACTGAGGCGACTTGCCGCCCAGTTCCAGCGTCACCGGCACCACATTGCGCCCCGCCGCCTGTTGCACCAGCGCCCCGGTCGCGACCGACCCGGTGAACGAGATATGGTCGATACCCGGATGGCCCGACAGCGCCGCACCAGCCTCGGCCCCCAGACCGGGCACGACGTTCAGCGCACCCGCGGGCAGCCCGGCCTCGGTCGCCAGATGGGCGAAGGCGAGCGCGGTCAAACAGGCCTCTTCTGCCGGTTTCAGGACGCAGGCATTGCCCATCGCCAGCGCCGCACCGACCGAGCGGCCGATGATCTGCATCGGATAGTTCCACGGCACGATATGGCCCGTCACCCCATGCGGCTCGCGCAGGGTGTAGACGGTGTAGCCGTCCAGATAGGGGATGGTTTCGCCCATCACCTTGTCCGCCGCGCCGCCGTAGAACTCGCAATACCGCGCCAAAGCCACCGCATCCGCTCGCGCCTGCGTCAGCGGCTTGCCCACATCAAGCGCCTCGAGCAAGGCCAGATCGTCGAGCCGGTCCAGCACAAGCTGCCCGAGCCGGGCAAGGATGCGGCCCCGTTCCAGTGCGGTCATATGGCCCCATTCCCCGTCCCGCGCCGACTGCGCTGCCGCAACCGCCGCGTCCACATCTGGCGCACCGCCTCGTGCGATCCGGCACAGTTCGGCCCCGTCGGACGGGTTGACCAGCGGCAGGGTTTCACCGGGCACTGGCGGCACCCATGCGCCGCCGATCAGGCAGAGGCCGGGGTCGAACCAAAGCGGGTCAGTCATGTGGTTCTCCTTCTCATACAGGCTCTAAACAGGGGTTTCCATCAATCAAGCCGCCCCAAGAGTTTCCGGCAAGACAGGCGCGGCGTCGATCAGGGATCGGGTATAGGGGTGCTGCGGGTTTGCGAAGACCTGCGTAGTCTCCCCCTGTTCGACGATCTGCCCGGCCTGCATCACCAGAACGCGGTCGGTGATCGTGCGGACAACGCTCAGGTCATGGCTGATGAACAGATAGGTCAGATCATAAGCCGCGCAGAGCTCGGCCAGCAAATCCAGAACCTGCGCCCGGACCGAGACATCGAGGGCCGAGACCGCCTCGTCAAACAGGATCAGTTCAGGTCTGATGATCAGCGCCCGGGCGATAGCAATCCGCTGCCGCTGACCGCCTGAGAACTCGTGGATGTACTTGCCCGCATCATCGGGGCTGAGGCCCACGGCACTCAGCATCTCGGCCACGCGGTCCGTTTTCTCGGACCCGGTCGGCGGGTCGTCCAGCAGGTGAAACGGCTCGGTGATTAGGCGCGAGACCCTGTGGCGCGGGTTGAAGCTGCCGAACGGGTCCTGAAAAACGACTTGCATCTTGCGGCGCACTTCAAGGTTGGGCGTATGACCCGTAAAGACGGGCTGTCCGTTCAGCAAAATCTCGCCCCGCTGCACCTCTTCAAGGCCCAGAATGGCCCGTGTCAGGGTCGATTTCCCGCATCCTGATTCACCGACAAGCCCCAGACGCTCACCTTTGTTGAGGGTGAAGCTGACCTGATCGACGGCGCGATGATGGCCATGCGGGCCGAACAGGCCCTGACGCGGCAGGCGGTAGTCGCGCACGACATCTGTCACTTCAAGCAGGGGCACCGGCGGTGGTGCGGTGGGCAACGCGACCTGATGGCCCGAAGCCTCGAACAGCATGCGGGTGTAGGGGTGCTGCATATGGCGCAGCAGGTGATCCGTTGCCCCAGTTTCCACCACCTCGCCCCGGCGCATCACCACGATCCGGTCCGCCATATCGGCCACCACCGCCAGATCATGGGTGATCATCAGCAGACCCATCCCGTATTCCGACACCAGCCCTTTGAGCAGGTCCAGAATCCGCGCCTGCGTGGTGACGTCCAGCGCCGTTGTCGGCTCATCCGCGATCAGCAGGCGGGGGCGCAGGGCGATGGCCATGGCGATGACCACGCGCTGGCGCTGACCGCCGGACAGCTCATGCGGATAGCGCGACAGCGGGAACCGGTCGGGCGGCAGGCCTACACGGGTCAGCACCTCAGCCGCGCGGGCGCGGGCCTGCGCGGGCGGCATGGCTTTGTGGATCAGGATCGTCTCGGTCACCTGATCGCCGATGGTCTTGACCGGGTTCAGCGCCGTCATCGGTTCCTGAAACACCATGCCGATGGACGCGCCGCGCAGGTCGCACATGGCGGCCTCGGGCGTGGTCAGCACATCCTGCCCGTCCAGCCGGATCGCACCCGTTGCCTGTGCGCCGGTCGGCAGCAATTGCATCACGGCCAAGGCGGTCATGGATTTGCCCGATCCGCTTTCGCCCGTCACGGCCACGATCTGGCCCGGCGCGATGGACAGGCTGACCTGTTTCAGGATCGGCGCGCCGTGGATCGACACAGACAGGTTTTCGACCTCAAGCAAACTCATGCGCGCGCCACCCTGATCCTTGGGTCCAGCCAGTCTCGCAGCCCGTCGCCCAGCAGGTTCAGCCCCAGCACCGTGACGATGATCGCCAGCCCCGGAATCAGAGCCAAATGCGGGGCGAAACTGACCATTGTTTGCGCGTCCGCCAGCATCCGGCCCCAGCTTGGCGTCGGCGGCTGTGCGCCCAGACCGACATAGGACAGCCCGGCTTCGGCCAATATTCCCAGTGAAAACTGGATGGTCCCCTGCACGATCAGCAGGTTCGCGACATTGGGCAGGATGTGCTCCACCGATATTCGCGCCGCCCCTTTGCCCGCGACACGGGCGGCAAGGATGAACTCGCGCTCCCACAGCGACAGCGCAGCACCACGGGTGATGCGGGCGAAGACGGGGATGTTGAAGATGCCGATGGCGATGATGGCGTTGATCGCCCCGGCCCCGAACACCGCCGTGATCAGGATCGCGATGACCAGCGAGGGGAAGGCAAAGACCAGATCGTTGCCACGCATGATGACCTCATCCAGCCATGAGCCCTTGCGCGCCGCCGCCGTCAGGCCCAGCGGCACGCCTAAGCCGATGCCGATGACCACCGCCACCAGCGCCACGGCAATCGAGGTGCGCGCTCCCACCATGATCATCGAGAACATGTCGCGCCCGAAGTGATCCGTCCCGAACCAGTTCTGCGCGTTCGGGGTTTGCAGCTTGGACGCGATATTCAGCGCGGCGTGATCGGCCGGGGTCCAGACAAAGGACACAAGGGCGGCCAGCAGCACCAGCGAGGACAGGAAACCGCCGAGGATCAGGTTGCGGCTCATGTGCGGCTCCTGAGGCGGGGATCGACGGCGGCATAGGCCAGATCGACAAGGAAATTCACCGTGATGACGGCAAAGACCAGCAGCATCACCACCGATTCCACCACGATCAGGTCGCGGGCGGAAATGGCCTGAAACACCAGCCGGCCCAAACCGGGCAGATAAAACACCTGCTCGATGATGATCGACCCGGCCAGAAGGAAGGAAAATTGCAACCCGATGATGGTCAGCACCGGGATCAGCGCGTTGCGCACCCCGTGCCGCCACAGCGCCTGACGGCGCGAAAGACCCTTGGCGCGGGCGGTGCGCATGAAATCCTCGCCCAGAATATCCAGCAGGGACGATCGCATGACCCGCGCCAGAATCGCCGCCTGCGGCAGCGCCAGCGCAACGGCTGGCAGGGTCAGCGAACGCAGCCCGATCCAGAGCCCCTTGTCCCAGCCCGCGAACCCTCCGGCGTTGAACCAGCGCAGGTTGATGGCGAAGATCAGCACCAGCATCATGGCAAACCAGAAATTGGGCACCGCGATACCCAATTGCGTCGCCCCCATCACCGCCTGATCCCCCGCCTTGCCCCGGCGCGCGGCGGCGTAGATACCGGCGGGAAAGGCGATAAGCGTGGACAGGGTCAGCGCATACAGCGCCAGCGGCAGCGACACCCACAGCCGGTCCGCGATCATCTGCGACACCGGCGTGCGATAGGTGTAGGAGGTGCCGAAATCCCCCACCAGCATGCCGCCGGCCCAGTCGAAATACCGCTGCAGCTTGGGCACATCCAAACCCAACTCGGCCCGCAGCGCGGCCAGCGTGTCGGGCTGCGCGTTCACACCCAGCATGAAGGATGCCGGATCGCCCGGCGCGACCTCGATCACCGCAAAGATCACCACCGAGGCGACCGCCAGGCTGAGGATCAATGAGAGCAGGCGTTTGAGGGCATAGCGTAGCATCCCCGCCACGTTAGGGTCGCAGGCGACACGGGTCCAGCACCTAAGGCACCAGAAGATAGACGAAAACCGCGTAGCCGACGATGGCGGCATAGCCCAGCGGGTAAATCCACTTGATCGCGTAATTGTCCAGCGTGCGGGCCAGCCCCTCGCGCCCCGAGACCTTGAGCTTGCGCAGCGCCACGTTGAACACGATCAGCGCCCCGGTCATCAGGAACATCCATTGCAGGATGAAATCCAGAAAGGTCAGATAGCCCAGTTTTGGCAAATCCTCGGAAATCGCCCAGTTGAACGCCACGAAAACCAGCAGGTTGGCCCCGGCAATCTCGATCCGTTTGCGGTATTCATCCAGAAAGAACAGCGCCCAGCCGACGGTGATCAGGACCAGCATCGGCAGAAACACCCGGATGACATAATAGGTCTGGTGCCGGCTGCCCTGAAACGCCAGCGCCACCTGATCGCTGTCCCGCCCCGACAGGCCTTTGACCGTCGATGCCTCAAGCTGCGCGTTGCCGAGGATCCATTCCTCTTCGCCCAGCAGATCGCCAAGGCCCGAATGATCTTCGAGCGGGTAGTAGCTCACGTAATCCGACGGGAAAATCGAGACGACCTCGAAATAGAAATCCTGGGTATCGAACGGGTATTTGCGAAAATCAAAATGCGGCGCCTGCAGGGTGAGCGAGGATTTTTCCAGATAGACAACGCGCCCGTCAGATCGCAGCGAGGCCGCGGATTGGTGAATCCATTTGTTGGACTGCTGATTTTGAATGACAAACGCAGGCAGGACCGAACCGATCCGCGCCGCATGATCGGCAAGGTCTTTTGGGTTGAAGACCCGGATGTCGCGGCCCAGTTCTTCAGCATCGAAGGCCAAGGCGGGATCGGTCCATTCGACCCGCAGCACAACCACCGCCCCGTAGTTTTCGGCCTTTTGATCGACGCTGGTGATCTGGTCGATGCGGATACCGATCCCGACCTCAAGCGGGTTCTCGGGCGTCCCCGTCAGAGCGTCCAGCCGGCCCCCCAGCGCGCTCTGTGCGTAAGTCGGACCGACCGAAACAATTGTCAGGCAGGCCGCAAAGACAATCAGACAAAAGGCACGCAAAAAACACATTGGACAATCCGGGCTGGGCCAGCTTGGCGCCGGGGCCGCGCAAACGGCCCCGCCATAGTTATTCTGACCAGCTGATGGCGGTCAGATCAATTGCCGCCGTCGGCGCGTTTTCCCAAAGCCCCTGCACACCCGCCTTGGCGACGCCCAGCTTGGCCCACTGGAACAGGTAGCCGTTCACATAGTCGCTGGCGATCAGGCGCTGGGCCTCGCCCAGTATCCTGGCGCGCTCGTCCGGGTCGGTGGTGATGTTCAGCGTGTCCATCAGGGCCTGAAAATCGGTGCTGTCATACTGGAAATAATAGTCCGGGCGCGCATAGATGCCGATATCCATCGGCTCGGTATGGCTGACGATGGTCAGGCCGAAATCCTTGCCCTTGAACACCGATTCAAGCCATTGCGCCCATTCCACATTGATGATCTCGGCGGTGATCCCGACCTCGGCCAGTTGCGCCGCGACGATCTCTCCGCCGCGCCGGGCGTAAGATGGGGGCGGCAGGTGCAGCGTGGTCTCGAACCCGTTTTCAAACCCTGCCTCGGCCAGCAGGGCCCTGGCTTTTTCCGGGTCATAGGCCGATTCACCGGTCAGATCGACATAGGCCGGATGATGCGGCGCGAAATGGGTTCCGATCGGCGTGCCATAGCCGAACATCGCCCCGTCGATGATATCCTGACGGTTGATGGCATGGGCCAGCGCCTGACGGACGCGGATATCGTCAAAAGGGGCCCGCTTGTTGTTGGTGGACAGGATCGTCTCACCCTCGTTCGAGCCGACCAGAACCTGAAACCGCGGATCAGCCTCGAACTGAGGCAGATTTTCCGGTGCCGGGAAATTGTCGAAATAGTCCACATCTTCGGCCATCATGGCGGCAAAGGCCGCCGTGGGATCCGAGATGAACTTGAACGTCGCGGTCTCTAACGCGGGCTGTTCACCCCAATAATCGGGATTGCGGTTCAGCGTGATGCTGTCGCCCTGCACCCAGTTGCCAAAGGTAAAGGCCCCGGTGCCGACCGGGTTGGTCTTGATGTCGTCGATGCTTTCCGGGGCCACGATCACCGCGTCCCCCCAGGCCATGTTGAACAGGAAATTGCCATTGGGCTCGGACAGGGTGACCTTGACGGTCAGCGGATCGATGACCTCGACATTTTCGATCCCGGCAAACAGGGCTTTCTGCGCGTTGACGCTGTCTTCGGCGCGGGCTCGGTCAAGGCTGAATTTGACGTCCTCGGCATCCATCGTGGTGCCGTCATGAAAGGTCACGCCGTCGTGCAGCTTGAAGGTGAAGACCTTACCGTCATCCGATATTTCCCAGCTTTCCGCCAGCGCCGGTGCGATCGAGCCATCAGCCATGAACCGGGTCAGACCTTCGAAAATATTGGTGTAAACCACCGAATCGATGACCTGCGCCGCCGCGCTGGTCGGGTCCAGGTGCGGCGGTTCAAGCTGCACCGCGATGGTGATGTCGGATTTGGCCAGCGCCTGCGTGGCCATCACGCTGGCACCCAGCGCCAGGACCGAGGCAAATGACCGAAACATCTGCTTTGTCATGAAATTCTCTCCCCACTGAAAATGGATACCTGCTGTTTTGCAGGTTTTTCTGCCCTCAATGTCCCCGTAAACCCAAGGTCAATCAAGGAAATGTTCGCGCAACCGGGGTTTCTATCCCCTTGCCTGATCTGCTATGCCGCGCTGCAACATAAATGTCGCAGGAGCGAGCATGAGCGCCACCGCCCGCAAAAAAGCCCCGAATGCCGAGGATATCCGCGCCCGCAAAGGCAGCGATCCGCTGGTCAGTCTGACCGCCTACACAACCCCGATGGCAAGGCTGATGGATGCCCATTGCGACTTTGTTCTGGTCGGCGACAGCGTGGGCATGGTGCTGCACGGGCTGGAATCAACCCTTGGCGTGACGATGGAGATGATGATCCTGCACGGGCAGGCCGTCGCGCGTGGGTTGGAAAGCGCCATGATGGTCATCGACATGCCCTTTGCCAGCTACGAGCACGACCCGGCGCAGGCCTTCCGCAACGCCGCGCGGCTGATGTCGGAAACCGGCGCGGGCGCGGTCAAGCTGGAAGGCGGCGTGGAAATGGCCGACACCATCCGCTTTCTGGTCAAGCGCGGCATTCCGGTGATGGCGCATATCGGTCTGACCCCGCAATCGATCAACACCTTGGGTGGCTACAAGGTGCAGGGCCGCGACGAACAGGCCGAAGCAGTGCTGGCCGATGCCCGCGCCGTGGCCGAGGCAGGCGCGTTTTCGGTCGTGTTAGAGAAGGTTCCGCAGGGTCTGGCCAACCGGATCACGGCCGAGGTTGCGATCCCCACCATCGGCATCGGGGCCTCGGCCGGGTGTGACGGGCAGATTCTGGTGGTGGATGACATGCTGGGCTTTTTCACCGCGTTCAAACCGAAATTCGTCAAGCGCTATGCCGACCTCGGGCCGCTGGCCGAAGCCGCGATTGCCGAATACGCCGCCGAGGTGCGGGCGCGCAGTTTCCCGGCAGATGAACATGTGTTTGCCGATCAGGCCCCGGCCAGAGGCCGCAGCACATGACCGTTCAGATCCTGCGCCGCCTGACAGACCTGCGCGCGCTGACCACCGCATGGCACCGCGATGGCGAGGTGATCGGCGTCGTTCCCACAATGGGCGCGCTGCATCAGGGGCATCTGTCGCTGGTCGAGGCGGCCCGGGATGACTGCGACCGCGTGATCGTCACGATCTTTGTGAACCCCAAACAGTTCAACAACCCCGAAGACCTTGCCAATTATCCGCGCACCGAAACCGAGGATGCCCGAAAACTGGCCCCTTTCGGCGTGGACGCGATCTATGTGCCGGAACCGGAAGAGATTTACCCCGAGGGTTTTTCGACCACCGTCACGGTCTCGGGCCTAACCGATGTGATGGAGGGCCCCTTCCGTCCCGGACATTTCGACGGCGTGGCCACCGTGGTCGCCAAACTGTTCCTGCAGACGCAGGCAGACAGGGCCTATTTCGGGGAAAAGGACTATCAGCAACTGATGATCGTCCGCCGGATGGCCCGTGATCTGGACATTCCCATCGAGGTGATCGGCTGCCCCACGGTGCGGGAACCTTCGGGGCTGGCGATGTCGTCACGCAATCAACTGCTGTCTGCCGAGGGGTTGAAAATCGCCGCCAAGAAAAGCGAAATCATGCGCGAAATGGCCACCCGTCTGGCAGCGGGCGATGCCTTTGCGCCGCTGGCGCAGCAGGCCAAGGCGGACCTGATCGCTGCCGGGTTTACTGAGGTCGAATATATCGACCTGCGCTGTGCCGAGACCTTGCAGACGCTGGCCCATGCCTCGCGCCCGGCCCGCCTGTTCGTCACCGCCTGGGCCGATGGCGTTCGGCTGATCGACAACATCTCTGTTTCGCAGGCCTGATTTCCGCTCTGGCACCGGCGTGGCTGTTTGCGCTAAAGTCCCGCAAAACGACAAAGGGGAGGAGCGCAGGCATGACCTGTATTCTGGCAATCGATCAGGGCACAACGTCCTCGCGCGCGATATTGTTCGACGCGCAGATGCAGCGCATCGCCACCGCACAGCGCGAGTTTCCACAGCATTTCCCGCAGGAAGGTTGGGTCGAACATGACCCCGAGGATATCTGGGACAGCGTTCTGACCGTCTGCCGCGAGGTTATGGCGACGGCAAGTGTCTCTGCCGATCAGATCGCCGGGATCGGCATCACCAACCAGCGCGAAACCACCGTCATCTGGGACAAAGCGACCGGCAAACCGATCCACAACGCCATCGTCTGGCAGGACCGCCGCACCGCCGAGATTTGCGCCCATCTGCGACAGGCCGGGCACGAGGAGGATGTGACCGCCCGGACCGGGCTGCTGCTGGACCCCTATTTCTCGGGCACCAAGGTCAAATGGCTGCTCGACACGGTTCCGGGCGCCCGCGACCGCGCCGCGGCCGGAGAGCTTTTGTTCGGCACCATCGACAGCTTCCTGATCTGGCGGCTGACCGAAGGCCGCAGCCATGTAACGGATGCCACCAACGCCGCCCGTACCCTGCTGTTCGACATCCATCAGGGAGAGTGGAGCGCCGGGATTTGCGATCTGTTGGACGTGCCCTTGAAGATGCTGCCAGAAGTGAAGGATTGCGCCGCTGATTTCGGGAATACGACTCTATTTGGGGGAAACATCCCCATACTCGGCGTCGCGGGCGACCAGCAGGCGGCGACCATCGGGCAGGCCTGTTTCCAGCCCGGCATGATGAAATCCACTTATGGGACGGGCTGTTTTGCGCTGCTGAACACCGGGGCGCAGCCGGTCATGTCGAAAAACCGTCTGCTGACCACAATCGGTTACCAGTTGGACGGCCAACGGACCTATGCGCTGGAAGGGTCGATCTTCATCGCGGGCGCGGCGGTGCAATGGCTGCGGGATGCGCTGCAGATCATCGACGCGGCCCCGCAAAGCGGAGAATTGGCGGCGCAGGCCGACCCGAACCAGCATGTGGTGTTGGTTCCCGCCTTCACCGGCCTCGGCGCGCCCTACTGGAAGCCGGACTGCCGGGGGGCGATGTTCGGGCTGACTCGCAACTCGGGCCGGGCCGAGATTGCCCGCGCCACGCTGGAAAGCATCGCTTTCCAGACCCGCGACCTGTGGCACGCGATGCAGGGCGACTGGGGATCGGACGCGGATGTCATCCTGCGCGTCGATGGCGGCATGAGCGCATCCGACTGGGCGATGCAGGGCCTGTCGAACTGTCTGGGCGCTCCGGTGGATCGCCCGGTGATGCAGGAAACCACCGCCTTGGGCGCGGCTTGGCTGGCCGGGATGAAAGCGGGGGTCTACCCGGATCAGGAGGGGTTTGCCGCAACATGGCAACTGGACCAGCGTTTTGAGCCCACGCAGCAACCAGACCAGCGCGACGCGGCTTACGCGCGCTGGCAGCGCGCGGTTCAGGCCACGATGGCGTTTTGATTGGGTAAGATTGGGTAGTGGGTGGTGTCTTTGGCACATTGAACATCCGCATTGAGCGACCCCGCGCGATGTCGGTTATGCGGACCGGAGCAGACGTAAGGCGTTTTCGGTTGACCAGTGGCTGAACCAGAGTGGGACCTCTCGCCGTCGTTTGCTGGTTGCGTCCTCCATCCGATTCATCTCCGCTGGTCCGAACATCAATCGATTAGCTTGCCGCACAGTGTTCTTAAAGTTGTCGGAAACGCGCTCTTGGCACCAATTCACAAAACTATTTTGCAACTCGAATCTTCAGCAGAGTCTTGCTAAGGCGTTTTTGTACAGTGCTAACTGAACTTTGGGCCCCGCGCAGCGCGTTTTCATGTGCCGTTTGTCCCGTTTCGTGATAGAGAGCCGCAGCCGCATCAAGCTCGCCCTCTGCAACCATGTCCGCAATCCGCGGTGCCAGCGAGACAAGAACATCCAAGTTCGCCATCGTGACCTCGGCACTCTTTAATTCGTCCTCGGTCGCGACTTTGCTTTTCATGATACTGCTATTCGCCCATGCGATCTCTAACTGTACATCCTCAGACGTACTGCGGATCATATAGGCGTTTGAGCTGCTGCCATCAGGGGCATTGTTAAATTCTACTACGTCCCAACCACCACGCTCTGCTTCGACGGCATAGACAAGGAAGTAGTTCATCTGGCTTGTCATCCGTTCCAGCGTCTGGAAGTTAGTCAGCAATCGCAATTCTGCGGAAGCTTTTGCGGCCAGTTCCTTGACGGACTCCTGAGCGTTAGATGGAAGGACCGAAGCACTGAAAAAAAAGCCTATTGCTGTGGCCACGACAAGAAAACGCATGATCAATCCTCTTGAAGTTTAAAGCGTAACAATGGCGATGTTTCGACCACTTGGCAAATGCGCAGGCCGATGGGGCACGACCAACCGATTGACCGCTTTAGACTCAAAGCCGACACTCCTGACAAGCGTATCGATGCAAAAGGCTCACTTCCGGACGTTTGGCTCAAAGCCTTCGGACGTTCTGCAATCGAACATCATACGCCTCACCGCAAAAGTGAACGATGTATGCAGCCCTAGCTGTGATCCTTCATCAGCCGCTGCTTCTGGCGTGACCAGTCGCGTTTGGCCTGCGTTTCGCGCTTGTCGTGCAGTTTTTTGCCCTTGGCGATGCCAATCTTCAGCTTCGCCCTGCCCTTGTGGTTGAAATACAGCACCAGCGGCACCAGCGTCATGCCCTTGCGCTGGGTCGCGTTCCACAGGTTCGACAGTTCCTTGCGTGACACCAGCAGCTTGCGGCGGCGGCGTTCCTCGTGCTTGAAGACCTTGGCCTGTTCATAGGGCGCGATGTAGCTGTTGATCAGCCACAGCTCTCCGTCATCGACCGAAGCGTAGCTTTCGGCGATGTTCGAGCCGCCCGCCCGCAGGGATTTGACCTCGGACCCTTCCAGCACGATGCCGCATTCGAGATCGTCCTCGATCGCGTAATCGAAGCGCGCCCGCCGGTTTTCGGCGATCACTTTGTAATTCGGGTCTGTTTTCTGCTTTTGCTTGGCCATGACGCGTTGATCTATGCCGCTTCAGCCGCCCTTGCAAGCGCTTGCGCTCAGGTCTTGGCCGAGATGATCAGATCGGGGCCGAAAATCGTATCGGCGTGATTGTGCAGATAGATCTTGAGCCAGGGCGTGAACCGGTCGGGATGGCGCGCCACCTCGGCCAGCAGATCGTGGTAATCGATCCAGCGGATATCCATCACTTCGCTTGGATTAGGCTCGATTTTCAGCGGGCCGCGCACATGGGCCAGAAACACGTCGACCACTTCGTTTTCGACCATGCTGTTGCCCACATCCGCGTGGTATTCCAGCCGATGCCGGTATTCGGGGTATAGGCCGGTGATCCCCAACTCCTCGCGCAGGCGGCGCACCGTGCAGGCGGACGAGCTTTCGTTCCAGTCGGGATGGGTGCAGCAGGTATTCGCCCAAAGGCCGGGGGTGTGGTATTTGCCCAGCGCCCGGCGCTGCAGCAGAATTTCGGTGCCCCGCACGACAAAGACCGACACCGCCTTGTGCTTGAGGCCCCTCTCATGCGCCTCGAGCTTGTCTACGGGGGCCAGTACTCCGTCCACCCAGGCCGGGATCATGATTCCCATCTTTCGTCTCCTGCTGCCGATCCGCCTGCCCGGCGGGAATGTAGGATTGTGCTGCGGCCGGATCGGCTTGGCGTTGCGGTGCATGATCTGTTGCGCCGCCGACCCCAAAGTGGCCGCGATGCTGCATCAGATCAACCGCACGAAAGGCCGCAGGGGCTGCGGCCTTTCGTCCTTGATGGTCATGTCCTTGGGGTCAGGCGTTATTCGCCGGATACGCTGAGAATATAGGCGTACACGTCCTCGCCGCCTTTTTTCAGCTTGAACGTCATTTTCGACTTGGCCGATGTTTCGCCCAGATAGTCTTTCAGAAACGCTTTGGGGTCCTGCGAATAGGCGACAAAGGTTTCTTCATCCCAGACCAGCCCGTTTTCACCCGCCGCAACGATGCTGTCCCCGTATTTGAACCCTTCAAACGTACCAGCCGTGCGGCCTTCGATCCCATACAGGTTCGGGCCGGTTTTGCCGCCTTTGACAATCACTTCACCCGCGGGGTCCGCGATCATGTGGCAGGATTTGCACTTGTTGAAGGTCTTCTTGCCAGCTTCTGCGTCACCTTCGGCATAAGCGGGTACGGCCAGCAGGCCGACAATTGCAGTAGCGAGGATGCGATTCATAGTCATAGCTCCAATACAGTTTGGCTGCCAAGACAGGACCGCCGAGACAGCAGAGAGTCAACGCGCGGATTGCCGCGTGGTGGCTCTTGGTAGCGGCAGCAATTTCGCCGCGCCTTAACTTATGTCATGTAATTCGGACCAGCAGGGCAAAAGGTCACCCGGGGCAGGCGACGCCATGTAAACCGCCCGCGCAATCGCCCGCGCCAGACACAGCGAAGCCGCATGCCCGATCAGGCCTAGCTGCGCATCTGTGTCGGGTACACGCTGTCCGGCACTGACCCCGAACACCAGATCGCCGTCGCCGGGCGTGTGCGATGGGACAACCGAACGGGCGATGCCGTCATGGGCGGCGACGGCCATGCGGTGGCACTGCGCTTTGGTGAGACGCGCATCGGTGGCGACGATGGCGATTGTCGTGTTGCCACGCTCGGCATTGGCCGGTCCGACAAGCTGCGCCTTGCGGCTGACAGGGGCGCGGCCAAGGCCCGATGCAGGGTCTGGTCCCAGCCCGCCGAATTCATCGCCGACCTCGAAAGGTGCGGCCCAGAAATGCCGGTCGCCGGGCGTTGTGACACTGCCCAGCGGATTGGCGGCCACCAGCGCGCCGACCGTGATGCCGCCATCCAGCACCAATGAGGCCGAACCGAGCCCGCCCTTATGCATCGCCGCAAGCGCCCCGGTTCCTGCGCCAACCGATCCCAAAGCGAAATCCCGGGCTGCGTTTTCAAAACCGGTCCGGCCCAGGGCACGATAGGGGTTTTCAGACCAGTTCTTGTCGCCGCCGTTCAGCAGGTCGAACAGGATCGCGCCAGGAACAATCGGCACTCTGACTTCGCCAACCGGATAGCCCCGGCCCTGCGCCCTGAGCGCGTCCGACACCCCGGAACAGGCGTCCAGCCCGAAAGCCGAGCCCCCGGAGAGCGTGATCGCATCCACGTGTGAGACGGATTTGTCCGGGGCCAGCAAATCGGTTTCCCGTGTTCCGGGCGCGCCGCCCATCACGTGAACCGAAGCGGTGAAGGGCTGATCCGCTGTCAGGACAGTTGTGCCCGATTTCAGCGCGGCGTCCTGCGCGTTGCCGACCTTCAGGCCGGGGATATCGGTGATCAGGTTGCGGGGTCCAGGGGTCATTTTGATCTTTACTGTGGGCGGGGAAGCGCGCGGGCGCGCGCTGCCTTCGGCGAGAGTATTTGTGAAAAGATGAAGGGACGGGTCAGATGCATCGGCCTCCGTCCACTTCAAGCGCCGCGCCGGTGATCATGCTGGCCTCGTCCGAGCACAGGAACAGGGCGGCGTTGGCCATGTCTTCGGGGGTCGAGAAGCGGCCCAGCGGGATGGTCGACAGGAATTTGGCGCGAATCTCGGGCGTGTCTTCGCCCATGAAGGATTTGAGCAGGGGCGTTTCGCCCGCCACCGGGCAGATCGCGTTGACGCGGACGCCCGAGGGGGCGAGTTCCACCGCCATCGTTTTCGTCGCGGTAATCATCCAGCCTTTGGAGGCATTGTACCAGTTCAGGTTCGGGCGCGGCGACAGGCCAGCGGTTGAGGCCACGTTCAGGATTGCTCCGGCACCGCGCTGTTTCATCGCAGGCACGAAGGCGCGTGCCGTCAGATAGACCGATTTCATGTTCACGCCGAACACGCGGTCGAAGTCGTCTTCGCTGACCTCTTCCAGCGGGGTCGGCAGGTGGGTGATGCCTGCGTTGTTGACCAAAATATCAAGCGCGCCGAACCGGTCGCGGGCGGCATCGGCCAGGGTCTGCACGGATGCGCCATCGGACACATCGACCTGCTGCGGGCTGGCCTGCGCGCCCAAAGCGGCGGCCATGTCCTGCGCCGCGGTGCCGTTGATATCGGCGATGATCACCTGCGCGCCCTCGGCCACGAATCGCTGCGCGATGCCTGCGCCAAACCCCGACGCGCCGCCTGTCACGATTGCGGTTTTTCCCTCAAGCCGCATGGCTTAACCTCCCCGTCGCCTGTACGCGGCAGAGTAGCGATGCCCCGGCGAGATACCAGTTCAATCTTCCGACACCTTGCCGCGCAGTGCTTTGACGTCGGAACGCGCTTTCTTTGCCGCCAGCCGCCGTTTCACCGAGCCATAGGTGGGCTTGGTGGCGATCCGGCGTTTCGGTTTGACCAGCGCGCGGGTGATCAGGTCGGCCAGACGGGTGCGGGCAATCTCGCGATTGCGGGCCTGGCTGCGGGTTTCCTCGCACTGGATGATGATCGCGCCATCCTTGGTCCAGCGGCGACCGGCCAGCCGTTTCAGCCGCGATTTGACCGGATCGGGCAAAGAGGGCGAGCGCGCAGCCTCGAACCGCAGTTCCACAGCGGTCGAAACCTTGTTCACGTTCTGCCCGCCGGGACCGGAGGAGCGCACAAAGCTCTCGGTCATTTCCCAGTCCTGCAGGATGATATCGTCGGTGATGCGCAACATGAGGCGGACCTTACCTGCCACGCGCGGAAACAGAAAGGGCCGCCCCGGCGGGACGGCCCTTCGAAAGTTCAGGAGGTCGGGTCGGTTAGATCAATCGACCAGCCGGAGCGAACGCTCCGCCAAGGGCTGCCCTAGCAGGCGATCCCCCCGGTTGTTCCGACACCTCTCTCCAATCTCTTTCTCGACACTGGATCACCTCCTTTTCTATCTGTTGCGGTTACCTTTGAGAGTGACACAAGTTGTGCCAATCTCAAAGCGTTTTCTTACGCGGGCTGTGCGGCGGTCAGGCGGGCGACAATCACCTTGAACGGGATCAGGGCGATCAGCGCCAGCGACAGTTTCACCAGCCAGTCGGCAAAGGCCAGCGTCACCCACAGCGGGGCCATCGGGCCGGACAGCATGAAGGGCACCGGTTCCCACGCCCAGTTGATCGCGGCGTCGGCATTGGCCCCAAAGAATGTGACCGAGGCGGAAAAGGCGATGGTGAAGAACAGCGCGGTGTCCAGCGCCGAGCCCACAAGGGTCGACACCAGCGGCGCGCGCCACCAGCGGCCGCCGCGCAGCGAATTGAACACGGTCACGTCGGTCAGTTGCGCGATCAGGAAGGCGGTACCCGAAGCCACGGCAATCCGCAGCGGCACGGCGGCATAGGTGAAGCCATCGCCCTGCAGCATGATCTGGCTGCCGATCAACGAGCAGATGATGCCGGTGATGAAGCCTGCGAAAACGACCTTGCGGGCAGTGGCCACGCCGTAGACGCGGTTCATGATGTCGGTGACCAGAAAGGCCAGCGGATAGGTGAAGGCACCCCAGGTCAACAGCCCGTCAAAGATCAGGAACTGGACCAGAATGTTCGAGGCCACGACGATGGCGGCCATGGCAAGGATGCCGGGAATGTAAGCGCGTTGCATGTTTTGATGCCCGTTTTGACAAGGTAGCGGCGACTTGGCCAAGGGCTCATCCCAAGGCAGGCCGTGCGTTTAGACCTTTGCAGGGGCCCTGTCAATCGGGCAGCAGATATTCGACCAGTTCGGTGCGCTGCAGGGACAGAAAGTTATCGTCCGAGATCATCGTGGCGCGCAGCCGGCCCTGATCGTCGCGCCAGACCGACAGCCCTTCGAGGTTGTCATGGGTGCCGGTGGCGGTTTCAAACAGAACCTCCTCGGCACTGGGTTGGTCGTCGGTGAGGGTCCAGCGCCGCAGGCGCGACCGGAAGCCGGGCACGGACACCGCGCGTTCCAACACATAAAACCGCCCGTCCGGGCCGAAATCGGCGGATACGGGCAGGAACTTGCCCCGCTGCGGCAGAACAAAAGGCGTGGTCCACACCCGCCCGTCCCAGCGGTACACCGGGATGTCGCCCTGTTCGGTGCGGCTTTTTTCGGTCAGGGTGTAAAGACGGGCCTGGTCGTCGATGGCCAGCCCCTCGAACGAACCATTGCCATCCAGCCGGTCAAACGCCGCAGGGCGTGGCAGAACGCGGGCCGTGCTGCCCGGTGCCGCGTAATAGGCCACGCGGTGGACCCCTTCGAACGAGATGTAGAAGCCGCCATCCGGCGCAATCGCGATCCCCTCGGAATCGCCGACATAGCCCGGCAGTCTGCGCCCGGTGCTGGACAGAACCGGCCAATGTTCTGAAATCCGAAGGCCCGTGATCCGGTCCCCGTCCCGTTCGATCTGCGCCGAGGCCAACAGGGCGCGGTCGCTCAGCACCATCGCGTCGCGCCCGTCCGCTGAGAGATGCAGCGCCGAGAACCCTCCGAACCAATCGGCGCTGTGGTGCCACGTAAAACTGTCCAGCAGGGTTGCGGTTTTGATCTCAACCGCCTGCACAGGCAGGGCCAGCAGCAAAGCCGCAATCAGTTGGACTGCAAAACAGCGGCGCATTGCTGGGGCAGATCGGCCAGCCGGTATTCCCGGCGTTTCTTGGGCGGCGGGGCGTTCGGGTCGGGGGGCGGCGGGTTCAGGATATTCTGCACCCATTGCTGCGCCTCGGCGCAGCCATCGCCCTTGGGCGGCGGGTCCTGATTGACGCAGCCGCGCGAGCCGCGCGGGCATTTCAGGCGCACGTGGAAATGATAGTGATGCCCCCACCACGGCCTGATTTTGCGCAGATAGGCCTTGTTGCCCTTTTCATCGTTGCACATCTGAACTTTGGCGCCGGGAAAGACAAAGATCCGCGCCACGCGCTTGTCCTTTGCGGCCTCGCGCAGCACCGCATGATGCTGTTTGGTCCAGTTGCCGTTCACATAAGCCCCGCCCGCGCGGCGCAGGGAGATGGACGAGATATTCTCGCGCGCCTTGCGGCTCAGCCGCATGTTGTCGCCGGGCAGCATCCAGATATCGATATCCAGACCCAGCTGATGCGAGCGATGGCCCGAGGTCATCGGCCCGCCCCGCGGCTGGCTGATATCCCCGACATAAAGCCCGTTCCACCCCGGCTGTTTCGCCGCAAACTTACTCAGGTCCTGTACATAGTCGATCGCCTGCGGATGCCCCCAGTTGCGGTTGCGTGACAGGCGCATGGCCTGCCATGTCGGCCCCGTTTCCGGCAACTGCACCGACCCGGCGGCGCAACCGCGCGAATAACTGCCGAAAGCGGCCGGTTTTTGCTGCGAGTTGACCTTTTGCGCCCCGAACAATTGCTTGGCCAAGGGTTGCGCACCCGCCGCCCCGGCCAGTGTCATTGCGGCCAGAACGGCCAGAAAACGTAATAAAATCATCTGCTCTGATCCCCTTCCGGCCTCACCCAGCGCATCAGGATTAGGCCCAGAATAAACAACCCGATGATCGGTGACACCCCCAGACGCGCGTCTCCGGTCACGGTTGTGGCAATCCCGATCAGCAGCGGCGCGGCAAAGGCGGTGGCGCGGCCCGACAGGCCATAGAGGCCAAAGCTTTCCACCGGCGCGTCGGGATCGGTATGGCGCACCATCAGCGACCGGCTGGCCGATTGCAGGATGCCACCCATGCCCCCGATCAGGATGCCGCAGCCAAAGAACACGATGTCCGGCAGGCCCGATCCTGCGGGCAGCGAGATGCCGAAAATCTGCGTCCGGTCCATCGACACAACGGTCAGGCAGACAAAGATCAGCACCCAGATCGCCACCAGAATCACCGGTTTAGGGCCGTATTTCTTGTCCGCCTTGCCTCCGATCCAGGCAAAGAGGGCCGAGGCCAGAACGCTGACAATGCCAAAGACGCCGATCTTGATCAGCCCCCATTCCAGCACCAGCCGCGCATAGATGCCACCGAAGCTGTAAAGCCCGTTCAGCGCATCGCGGTAGAACATGGACGAGCCCAGATAGGTCGCCAGACTGACCCGGTGGCGCAGGTCGGAGATGGATTTGCCCAACAGCCGCAGCGCCTGACCCAGCGATCCCTGCTTGCCGCTGTCCGGATCATCCCGCACCCACAGGAAGTACGGCACCATGAACAGGATGAACCAAATGGCGGTAAACGGCCCGACGAACCGCGTGCCCTGCTGCTGCGCCGCGTCCAGCCCAAAGGCCGGATCAATCCCGATCAGGGTCTTGCCGTTGGGCTGTTCGACAAACAGCGTCAACATGATCGCCAATGAGATCAGCCCGCCGAAATAGCCAAAGGCAAAGCCCGAACCCGAAATCTCACCCACCTCATCGTCATCGCCCAGTTCGGGCAGTTGCGAGTTGATGAAGATCAGCGCGTATTCGGCCCCCACAAAGCCCAAACCAAAGGCCGACAGCATCAGCCACATATTCGACCCGTCCGGCATCGTGTACCACAGCGCGGCCGAGCCCACCGCGTACATCACCGAAAACGCGAAAATCCACGGGATACGCCGCCCCGAGACATCCGCCATCGCGCCCAGAAAGGGGGCCCCGAACGCGATGATCAATCCGGTTATGGTCAGGCAGTTGGCCCAGACCGTCTGCGCCCGCGCTGCCGCCGCCTGCGCATCCAGACCGGTGCCTGCGAAATACCCCGCCGCAACCCCGGCAAAGTAGGGCCCGAACACAAATGTCACCAGCAATGAGTGATAGGGCTGCGATGCCCAGTCAAAAAACCACCAGCCCCAAATGCGCCTGCGCCTGGAAATCTCAGCCATGACTGCCCCTGTTATCGTTGATTTCATAAGACGGGGCTTTGGGGCAATTCGCAAGCGTTCTGTTGGCGCGCACTTGCTCTTTGACGCGGGGGCGCTTAGGTCTCAGGGCAATTGAAGACCGGAGGGCCCATGCTGTCGCTGATCCAAATCCTGCTGCTGATCCTGGACATTGTCTGGTTCATCATCCTTGCCCATGTGATCATGAGCTGGCTGATCAACTTTCAGGTGCTGAACCTGCATCAGCAACTGGTGGCGCAAATCTGGTACGGGCTGAACCGCTTGTTAGAGCCTATCTATGGCCCGATCCGCCGTATCCTGCCGAATATGGGCGGGCTGGATCTGACGCCTCTGGTCGTTCTGATTGCGGTTTACGCGCTGCGGATCATCCTGATCAACAATGCGGTCTATTTCGTCTGACCTCTTGTTCACCGAATCTTAGTATGTGATTGTCCTGTCTTAAGAGCAGATAAACCTTAATACAGGGCCTCCCGACGCATGTTCGACTCCGCACCCTTGTTGCGAGACGTCTTTGGATTCGACGCCTTCCGCCCTGGGCAGGAAGAGATTGTCGATGCCGTGACCTCGGGCGAAAACGTGCTGGCGATCATGCCCACCGGGGGCGGAAAATCCTTGTGTTTCCAGCTGCCTGCCCTTTTACGCGACGGGGTGACGGTGGTAATCTCGCCGCTGATTGCCCTTATGCGCGATCAGGTGCGCGGATTGCAGGAAGCGGGCGTTGAAGCCGGGGCGTTGACCTCGGGCAACACGCCCGAGGAAACCGACGCTGTGTGGGAGGCGCTGGAGGCCGGACGCCTGAAGCTGCTCTACATGGCCCCCGAACGTCTGGCCGCGGGGTCGGCCTTGGGTATGCTGCGCCGGATCAATGTCAGCCTAATTGCAGTCGATGAGGCCCATTGCGTCAGCCAATGGGGTCACGATTTCCGCCCCGACTACCTGCGGATCGGAGAGCTGCGCCGCGCCTTGGGCGTGCCGCTGGCTGCCTTCACCGCCACGGCGGATGCAGAAACGCAAGACGAGATTGTCGAGAAACTGTTCGACGGCACCGCGCCGCGCAAATTCCTGCGCGGGTTCGACCGGCCCAATATCCATCTGGCCTTTGGTGCCAAGGACGGACCGCGCAAGCAGATCCTCGACTTCGCCTCTGCCCGAAAAGGGCAATCCGGCATCGTCTATTGCGGCACCCGCAACAAGACCGAGGTGCTGGCGCAAGCCCTGCGCGCCGAAGGGCACTCGGCCTGCCACTATCACGGCGGCATGGACCCCGAAGACCGCCGCATCGTCGAGACCCGCTTCGCCCGCGAGGACGGGTTGATCGTCGTCGCCACCGTGGCCTTCGGCATGGGTATCGACAAGCCCGACATCCGCTGGGTCGCCCATGCGGACCTGCCCAAATCCATCGAAGGGTACTATCAGGAAATCGGCCGCGCCGGGCGCGATGGCGGCCCTGCGGAAACACTGACCCTGTTCGGCCCCGACGATATCCGCCTGCGGCGGTCCCAGATCGACGAAGGGCTCGCCCCGCCGGAACGCCGCATGGCCGATCACGCGCGGCTGAACGCGCTGCTGGGTCTGGCCGAGGCGTTGGTCTGCCGCCGCCAGACCTTGTTGGGCTATTTCGGTGAACAGGCCGCGCCCTGCGGCAAATGCGATCTGTGCGACACGCCTCCGGAAGTGTTCGACGGCACCACCCCGGTCCGCATGGCCCTGTCCGCCATCCTGCGCACCGAGGAATGGTTCGGCGCGGGCCATCTGATCGACATCCTGCTGGGCAATGAGACCGACAAAATCCGCGCCCGCCGCCATGACAACCTGCCGACCTACGGCATCGGCAAAGACTGGTCGCGCCCGCAATGGCAGGCGATTTTCCGGCAGATGATGGGCCACGATCTGGTCCGCCCCGACCCCGACCGCCACGGCGCGCTGCGCATGACCGAGGCGGCCAAGCCGATCCTGAAAGGCGCGGCGCAGATCGACCTGCGCAAGGATACCATCCGCAAAGCCACCCGCCGCCCCGCCGTCAAGGCCATGGTATCCGAGGAAGACGCGCCGCTGCTGTCGGCGCTCAAGGCCAAGCGCCGCGCGCTGGCGGAATCCCAGCGGGTTCCGGCCTATGTCATCTTCCCCGACCGCACCCTGATCGAAATGGCCGAGACCCGCCCGATGACCCTGGACGACATGGCCCGGATCGGCGGCGTGGGCGCGAAAAAGCTGGAACGCTATGGCGACACCTTCTTGGAAGTGATCGCCGGAGAGGCCGAAGCGGTCCACCCCGCTCGCCGCAAGCTGGCGGGCCGGGAACAGGGCGAGATCTATGACCAGTTGCTGGCCGTTCAGAACGATCTGGCGCGCGGGCCCGACGGCATCGACAAACCGCTGACCTGCACCGCCTCGCAACTGGCGAAGGTGGCGCAGCTGCGCAGCGATGATCCGCGCGGGATGGAGCAGGTGCTGGGCGACCGCCGCCACGAAAGGTTCGGGGCCGCCTTTCTGGACGTGCTGCGGCAGGCGGGCTAGGTAGCAGCCAACAGGCAAGGAACGAGGGCGGATATGCTGACAGTGATTTCCCCGGCCAAACGGCTGGACTGGGCCGAACGCGACGTTGCGATCACGCAACCCGATTTTCAGAACGACGCGATCCGGCTGTCGAAAACCGCCCGCAACCTGACACTGGGCGATCTGAAAAAGCTGATGGACCTGAGCGATGATCTGGCCCGCCTGAACCGCGACCGCTATCGCGCGTTTTCCGATGCGCCGGGCACGGACGTCACCCGCCCCGCCGCGCTGGCCTTTGCAGGCGACACGTATCAGGGTCTGGAAGCGGCCTCGCTGGATGCCGAGGAGCTGGCCTGGGCGCAGGACCACCTGCGCATCCTGTCCGGCCTTTACGGGGTGCTGCGCCCGCTGGACGCGATTCAGCCCTACCGGCTTGAGATGGGCAGCAGGCTGAAAACCCGGCGCGGCAAGAACCTGTACGAATATTGGCGCGATCAGCTGAGCAAAGCCCTGAACGCGCAGGCCGGCGAGATTGGCAGCGATGTGCTGATCAACTGCGCCAGTCAGGAATATTTCGGCGCGGTCGATCTGAAAGCGCTGAACCTGCGGGTGATCACGCCGGTGTTTATGGAGGACAAGGCGGGCACGCCCAAAATCGTCAGCTTCTTCGCCAAAAAGGCACGGGGCGCGATGGCGCGGTATATCATCCAGCATCGCCTGAGCGACCCGAAAGGCCTGCTGGATTTCGACACCGGCGGGTACGCATACCGCCCCGACCTGTCGGATGAGGACAAACCGGTTTTCGTGCGCCCCTATCAGGCCTGATCCGACAGCGACGGGTCGCAGGGGGCCTGCGTGGCCGTTTTGCCTTTTTGGTCCGAGGTTAGTATCCGGCGCTGGCCAATCCCGCCACCGGGTCTTAACCCTGTAGGGTTGTCCGATGCCGTCATACCAGCGCGCCACTTTCCCCTGTTCCGCAACTGGCAGGGCGGGGCGTTTTAAGGCTGATACGACCCTTACCGGTCACAGGCTGCGTTTCGCTGGTCGGATGCAGACCGGGGCACGGCCTTGCGCTGGGATGGAACAAGGCCAGACCCTGCATGTACACGCCAAACCCTTCGGCAATGTGGCATTGCCACGTCGTGATCCCGGTGCAGACGCTCAAGTCCGGTGACGCGTTCGTGGAACGCACCCATCACCCGCATATCAGCACAGCGGATGGCACTCTCGCCCAAGGCGCGCGAGGGCGGAATTCGCGGATGTTTGACCTCCGCTCAACCCAAAACGCTTTGGGCTTGATCTGAGTCGAAATACGCCGTCTCTCCCATTGGCCGACCGTGCATTTCGATAGAACTGCCTCAGACAAACGCAATACGCCTCAATCCGCCTGTTCAGGCTCTGCAGTCAACGGGCTGGCCTCCTTGGGCATATGCTGCCGGATCATCTGATGGATCAGGTTCTTGTGCAGCGGCTTCGTCATATAGTGATCCAGCCCGGCGGCCAACACGCCCTGATCGTCACCGGCCTGCGCATGGGCGGTCAGCGCCACAATCGGCACGTGCCGCCCGGTCTCGACCTCTTGCCGCCGGATTTCGGCGGTGGCCTGTTTGCCGTCCATGCCGGGCATCGAGATATCCATGAAGATCAGATCCGGGTCGAAGTCCCGATAAGCCTCGACCGCTTCGATCCCGTTATCGGCAAAGCGCAACTCGATGGACAGGTCCTTGACCATCTTCTTCAGGATCAACTGATTGGTCCGGTTGTCCTCGGCGGCCAGCACCCGCGTCAGGCGTTGGCCTGTGGGGGGTGCGCCCGGCGGTTCAGAGGGCGTGCCGGGATCGTCCTGCCCCCCCGGCTGCCTTGCAGGGCTCTTGAACGTTTTCAGTTTTGCATAAAGCTCGGCCCGTGAGATCGGCTTTTGCAGCACGCCTTCGATCAACTGGCGGGCCGGGTTTGCATGGATCAGAGCCGGATTGGCCGACATCACCACCACCGGCAGGTCCGCCCACCCCCGATCCCTGAGAAGGGTTGCCAGTTCCAGCGCATCCATGTCCGGCAGATCGTGATCGCAGAGCAGCAGATCGACAGAGGCGCTCATCTGCGACAGCGCGTCCCGGCCCGATGTGCAGACCGTGACCCGGACGCCAAGGCGGCCCAGTTGCTTGGTCAGGATGGCGCGGTTCACCACCATATCCTCGACAATCATGACATGGCTCAGATGCCCGGCCAGATCCGGCGGTGCGGGCTGGGCCCCTTCGGCAATCGGCAGCGACACCCGGAACCCGAAACACGAGCCCTGACGCGGTTCGCTTTCGACCCAGACCGTGCCACCCATCAGGGTGATGAGGCGTTTGGTGATGGCCAGACCCAGCCCGGTGCCCTCAAAGCGGCGGTTCCGCTCATCCTCGACCTGATTGAACTCGCCAAAAATATCCGCGACCTTGTCGGCCTCGATCCCGATGCCGGTGTCTTCGATCGCCACATGAATGTCACAGCTTTGCCGGTCGGCATGCGGCACGCCCGTGACCCGCACCAGAACGTGGCCCCTGGCGGTGAACTTGACCGCATTGCCCATGAGATTGGTCAGAATCTGCCGGATGCGCCCGGGGTCGCCATGAACAGCGTCGGCATGAACAGGTCGTAATCCACCAGCAGGTTCAGCCCCTTTTCGCGCACGCTGGGCTGCATCAGCATCGCGACCTCAAGGATACAGCGTTCAAGATCGAACTGTTCGGGGTGCAGGATCAGCTTGTCCGCCTCGATCTTGGAGTAATCCAGAACGTCGTTGATGATGACCAGCAGCGCCTCGCCCGAGTTGCGGATCGTGTTCACGTAAAGCCGCTGATCTTCGTCCATGGGCGTCTCAGACAGCAGTTCGGTCATCCCGACAATGCCATTCATTGGGGTCCGTATCTCGTGGCTCATATTGGCCAGAAAGGCCGATTTCGCCCGGTTTGCGGCCTCGGCCCGTTCGCGGGCGGCTTTCAGCTCGGCCTCATGCCGGACCGAGGCGGTGATGTTGAGCGCAAGGCTGACCACATCGCCGCTGTTGCCGCGCTGGTCGATCAGCCGGATATAGTGACCGTTCCACAATTGGATCACCACCGGCGGTGGGTTCGGGCGCGCCCAGCGGTCGAGCATTCTGGCCCGCCAGTCCGCCGCCGGTTCCGGGCCGATATCGACGATCCCCTCGGTCGTCAGCAGGTCCAGAATGCGGGGGTAGGAAATCCCCGACGCGACCTCATCCAGTCCTTCGAACACGCTCAGATAGGCCGCGTTGGCGCTGATAAGCTGGCTGCTGCCATCAAAGAATGCGAACCCGTCCTGAATGGTCTGGATCGAGTGCCACAGCCGCCGCTCGGCCAGTTCGATCTTGGCATTGGCTTCGGTCAGATCGGATTTGACCTTTTCGTTCTCATCCCGGACGGTTTCAACCTCGGCCTGGGTTTCACCGATGCGTTTGGTCAGAGCGATGGCGTGGCGGCCCAGCTTGCGGTTGGCGGCGGACAGTTCCGCCTGTTTCAGATGCAGCAACCGCTCAGCCGCCAGCCGCGCGCGTCGTTCCTGTGCCAATTTGTTTGCAAGACTCATTTTTTCGCGATTCCGGATCAGCCTGCGGCCACCATCGCGGCAGAGCGTGAAAAAGTGTTTAAGCCGTTGCGCAACCGGCGCGCGCCATGCAAGGCTGAGTGCAAAGAGGAGGCCGCAATGCACCGCTTTGCCCTGATTTCAATTACTTACGTTTTTCTGCATCTTATTCTTCCCGCAGTCGTCTGGGCGCAAAACGCAGTGCCCGAGTTTCGCTATATCGCCACGCGGGATGCGGATTTTTACGGCTCGGATCTGGATGCGCTGTTCGATACGGACCTGAAATCCTGCATTCAGGCCTGCTCGGCCAATGACCTTTGCACCGCCTTCACCTACAATTCCCGGTCCAATGCGTGTTTTCCCAAAAGCGGGGTGAACCGTCAGGAGGCATATGAGGGCGCGCTGTCTGCCCGCAAAGCCTTGACGCCTGAATCGACCCTAACATTGGGAAAAACGCAGGCAGATGCGCTGGATATCCTGCGGGCCGCCGACCTGAGTCAGGCCGAAAAACAAGCGCGTGACCTTGGCTTTTTCCATCCTGCAGGCGGGTATGATCTGGAAACCGTTCTGGATGCAGCCCGTAGTGCAGGCAACGTGACGCAGGCGATGCAGTGGACAGGCGTTGCCGTGTCGCTCAGCGATGCGCCGGATTTGTGGGTCGAATATGCACGGCTGCTGCTGGCGATGAATCCGTCGGATTGGAACGAAAAACGCGCCCTGCGCGGCCGCGCGCTGAATGCGGCGATCAACGGGTATCTGCGGTCCGACACGCAAGGCGCGCAGGTCGCGGCGCTGATGACCCTTGCAGAAGCGCTGGAACAGGTTGAGCGTGGCCGGGATATGATCCCGGTTCTGCGGCTGGCCGAACAGTTGCAACCGCGCGAGGATGTGCTGGCCGCGCTGAACGATGCCATCGGGAAATACGGTTTTCGGGTGCTGGACAGCACGGTGGAAAGCAATGCCGAGGCCCCGCGCATCTGCGTCACCTTCTCGGAACCTCTGGTCAAGGCCGGGGTCGATTACGACCCCTTCGTGCAGCGCAGTGCTGAGGGGCTGATCGTGCAGGTCGACGGCTCGGGCCTGTGCGTCGATGGTGTGGCGCATGGCGAGCGGTACCGGCTGACCCTGCGCGCGGGCCTGCCTGCGGCCTCGGGCGAGGTGCTGAACCGCAATGTGGACCTAACCCATTACGTGCGCGACCGCGCGCCCTCAGTCCGGTTTCCGGGGCGCAGCTATGTGCTGCCCAAATCCGCCGACGCTGCCCTGCCGGTCGAGACCGTGAACCTGTCGGAACTGGACCTGACCCTGCGGCGCGTCAGTGACCGCAACCTGCTGCGCGCGGTGCAACAGGATTTCTTTGGCCGCCCGCTCAGCCAGTGGCAAGAGCGGGAGTTTTCGGACGAGATTGCCGAGGATATCTGGACCGGCACCGCCGAGGTTCCAACCCGGCTGAACCAGACCATGACCGCCCGCCTGCCGATGGCCGAGGCGATCACGGACCAGCCCGCCGGTATCTATGCGCTGACCGCGCGGGTTCCGGGGGCCGATCCCTATGACGATCCCGGCGCGACCCAATGGTTCGTGCTGACCGATCTGGGCGTCAGCACGGCGCTTGGAACCGACGGCCTGCATGTGACGGTGCGCGGGTTGCACGACGCCCTGCCGCGCGCGGGGATCGAGGTTTCTCTGGTGTCCAAGGCCAACGCGGTGATCGCCACATCACTGACCGATGCCACCGGCTATGCAAGGTTCGAAACCGGCCTGACCCGCGGCACCGGGGCCAGTGCGCCGGCGCTGGTGATGGCCGCCGACGGCGATCGGGACTTCAGCTTCCTGTCCCTGACCGACCCGGCCTTTGACCTGTCCGATCGCGGGGTCGAGGGGCGCGCGCCTGCGGGCCCCGTCGATGTGTTCCTGACCACAGACCGGGGCGCTTATCGCGCCGGTGAGGTGATCCACCTGACCGCCCTGTCCCGCGATGCCGAGGCGCAGGCCATCGACGGCCTGCCGCTGACCGCGATTCTGTATCGCCCCGATGGGGTGGAATACCGCCGCTTCGTCTCGGATGGCGGCGTTGCCGGGGGGCATGTATTTGCCCTGCCTGTCGCAGCCGACGTGCCGCGCGGGGCCTGGAAGATAGAGGTCAAATCCGATCCCAAGGGCGATGCTCTGGCCCGGCAAACGGTGCTGGTCGAAGACTTCCTGCCGGAACGCATTGATTTCACCCTGTCCCTGCCCGACGCGCCCCTTCGCCCCGGCGACAGCCCGCCCCTGCGGATCGACGCGCGGTATCTGTTTGGCGCGCCGGGCGCGGACCTGAGCATCGACGGGCAGATGATCGCCCGTGCATCCGACAGCGTTCCGGGATTCGAGGGCTACCATTTCGGTCGTTATGACGCGGATATTCAGACCAAGAGCACCTATTTCGGCGATGCCCGCACGGATGCCGCCGGTCAGGCCACGGTTGCGGTAAAAATTCCTTTGTTAGAGACCGAAGGCAGACCCGTTGAGGCCACCGTGATCGCCCGTCTGGCCGACGGATCGGGCCGCCCGGTGGAGCGCAGGTTGGTCGCCCCTGTCCAGCCCTCGCAACCGGTGATCGGCGTCAAACGCCTGTTCGACGATGTGATCCCCGAAGGCACCGAGGCCGCGTTCCAGATCGTCGGCCTGTCGCCTGATCTGACCCCCAGCCCGATGCGCCTGCGCTGGACCCTGAACCGGGTCGAGACGCGCTATCAGTGGTATCAGCTGTACGGCAACTGGAACTGGGAACCCACCACGCGCCGCACGCGCATCGCCACGGGTGAGGTCGATTTCACCGCCGACCCGCTGACACTGACCCAACCGGTCGATTGGGGCCGGTATGAGCTGGTGGTGCAAAGCGTGGGTGGCGCCTATGCCGAAACGGCGGTGGATTTCTACGCGGGCTGGTATCAGGGCGGTGATACTTCGACCACGCCGGACCGGTTGGAGCTGTCGCTGGACCGCGACAGCTACCGTGCAGGCGACACGGCGCAGTTGCGCATCGTCCCGCGTATGGCGGGGGTGGCGCAGATCGAGGTTCTGTCGAACCGCCTGATCCAGCGCCAGATGATCGAGGTGCCCGAAGGCGAAACCGTGATCCCCATCGAGGTCACACAGGATTGGGGCACCGGGGCCTATGTCACTGCGACGGTGATCCGGCCCATGGATGTGTCTGCCGGGCAGAACCCCGCGCGGGCCCTGGGCGTGGCCCATGCCGCGGTTGATCCGGTGGGGCGCAAGCTGGATGTGACGATTGACGTCCCAGCCGTCACATCCCCGCGCCAGACGCAAAAAGCCCGTATCAGGGTCGAAAACGCAGGTGAAGGCGACCCGGTCTGGTTGACACTGGCCGCCGTGGACGTGGGTATCCTGAACCTGACCGGATTTGAAAGCCCTGATCCGCAGACGCATTACTTCGGCCAGCGACGGCTGGGCGTCGACCTGCGCGATGTCTATGGCCGCCTGATCGACGGCATGAATGGCGCGATGGGCACGGTCCGCTCCGGCGGCGACGCCGATAACGGGCTGCGGCGGCAATCTCCGCCGCCGACACAGGACCTGATGGCCGTGTTCAGCGGCCCCGTGCAGGTTGACGCAAACGGAGAGGCCGAGGTCGATATCCCCCTGCCCGCCTTCAACGGCACCGTGCGCCTGATGGCGGTGGCGTGGTCACGGGCGGCGGTGGGGCAGGCCGAGGCCGAGATGATCGTCCGCGATCCGGTGGTCGTCACCGCCAGCCTGCCGCGCTTTCTGGCCCCGGGCGATCAAAGCCGCATGCTGCTGGAAATTGTCCATGCCGATGGCGCCGCCGGAGAGATGGCGCTAGGGCTGGTCTCGTCACGCGGGCTGGAGTTGGGGGAGGTCCCCAACAGCTTTGCCCTGGAAGAAGGCGGTAAGGCCGTGTTCGACATCCCGATCCGCGCCATTGCGGTCGGCGATCCCGAAATCGGCGTCTCCATCACCACGCCGGACGGGCGCGACCTGACACAAACCCTGCGGATGCCGGTGCGCGAGAATGACCCGGTTGTGGCCCTAACCCGGCGGTTTTCGCTGGGTTCCGGCGACAGTTTCCTGTTCTCGCAGGATGTCTTTGACGGGTTCCGCCCCGGCTCGGCCAAAGCAATCCTGTCTGCCGGACCGCTGGCAAAGTTTGACACGCCCGGCCTGCTGGACCGGCTGGATCGCTACCCCTATGGCTGCACCGAGCAGATCACCAGCCAGGCGCTGCCACTTTTATACCTGTCTTCGGTGGCTCAGGCCACGGGGCTGGGCGACGGACCGGAGATGGATCAGCGCATCGGCACCTCGATCCGCAGCATCCTGTCGCGGCAAGCCTCGAACGGAGCATTCGGCCTGTGGCGCGCGGGCAGCGGTGATTTCTGGCTGGACGCCTATGTGACCGACTTCCTGTCACGCGCACGGGCGCAGGGGCATGCCGTCCCGGATCGCGCTTTTGCGCAGGCGATGGACAACCTGCGCAACCGCATCAACTATGCGCCCGATTTCGACAAGGGCGGGCAGGACATCGCCTATGCGCTGATGGTTTTGGCGCGCGAGGGGGCAGCCGCCATGGGCGATCTGCGCTATTATGCGGATGTGAAGGGCGACGCCTTCGACACGCCCCTCGCCGCCGCCCAACTCGGTGCGGCGCTGGCATCTTATGGCGATCAGAGGCGCGCCGATGGCATGTTCGCCCGCGCCGCTCAAATGCTGGCCCGGCAGCCCGATCAGGCCCAGACCTATTGGCGCGCCGATTACGGTACAAACCTTCGCGATGCCGCCGGGCTGCTGACCCTAGCCGTGGATGCCGGAAGCGAGGCGGTGGATCGCGACGCTCTGGTCCAGCGCGTTGCCGCAAACGGCGCGCATCTGTCCACGCAGGAGGCCGCGTGGTCCCTGCTGGCAGCGCATGCGCTGGTCTCGGACCCCGCAGGGTCGGGCCTGATGGTCAATGGCGCGCCGGTAAATGGCCCCTTTGTGCAGGTTCTGGACGGCGCAGATGCGGAGGAACTGAACATCACCGCCGCAAGTGGAAGCCCCACGGACATCACCCTGACCGTCACCGGCATCCCACAAACCGCGCCGCCGGCGGGTGGCACCGGATACGCGATCCAGCGCGCCTATTACTCGATGGAAGGCGAACCGCTTGACCCGTCCGCTTTCACCGTCGGCGACCGGTTCGTGACGGTTCTGACGGTCACGCCGTTCGAGACTGGCGGCGCGCGGCTGATGGTGGACGACCCGCTGGCGGCGGGGATCGAGATCGACAACCCCAGCCTGCTGCGCTCGGGCGATGTGCGGTCGCTCGACTGGCTCGACCTGTCGGAGGCCACACATACCGAGTTCCGCTCGGACCGGTTTCTGGCCGCAATCGACCTGACCGACCGCCGCACCGTGACGCTGGCCTATGTGGCCCGCGCAGTCACGCCCGGAGAGTTCCACCACCCGGCCGCATCGGTCGAGGACATGTACCGCCCGCAGAACCGCGCCCGCACCGACACAGGCCGCGTTGTGGTCAGATGACTGGCAGAACCGCCATAGCCACCGCCCATTGGCGGCGTCTGGACCGGGAAGGCACCGACCGCTGCACCCTGTCGCGGCTGGATCACGGCTGGATGCTGGTCGGACAGGCGATCTGGCATGACGCAGGCGTCGATAGCGTCCTGACCTATGACGTGCGCTGTGCCCCGGACTGGCAGAGCCTGTCGGCCGATATCGGCGGAGAGGTGGACGGGCGCGAGGTCGCTCTGCGGCTGCTGCGCAGCGATGACGGCTGGGTTCTGAACGACGCGCCACAGGCCTGCGGTCCCGAATGCACCGACCTTGACCTCAGCTTTACCCCCGCGACCAATCTGCTGCCGCTGCGACGGCTTGCCCTTACAGAAGGGGGGGCCGCTCCGGTCAAGGCGGCCTGGCTGAAGCCGGATCTCGGGTCGGTGGCACAGCTTGATCAGGTCTACACGCGGCTGAGCGACGAAACAGTTCTGTATGCATCGGCAAACCACAAGACCGAGCTGACCGTTCACCCCTCGGGCTTTGTCACCCACTACCCGGATCTGTGGGAGGGATGGGTCGATGCCTAGACCCGCACGCTGGCTGCTGACCCTTGCGGGGCTGCTCTACCTGACCGGATTTGCGCGGGACCGGGCCGAGGAGTGGGTGGATGCGACCGTCCTGCCCCCGGTTCTGGCCGAGACATCGGTCGAAATGCGCGACCGCAACGGAAGCCTGCTGCGCGTTTTCCCGGTTGCGGACGGGATCTGGCGGATGCGATCCGGCGCGGTCGATCCGACCTTCACCGATATGCTGATCCGGTATGAGGATAAGAGATTCCTGACCCATGCGGGCGTCGATCCGGTTGCGATGCTGCGCGCCGCCGGGCAATCGCTTTGGAACGGGCGTGTTGTCTCTGGCGGATCGACCCTGACCATGCAGGTCGCGCGGCTGATCGAGGACGGGTCAACCGGGCGGTGGAGTGGCAAAATCCGCCAGATCCGGGTCGCATTGGCCTTGGAGCAGCGGCTGACCAAGCAGCAGATTCTGAACCTCTATCTGACCCATGCGCCCTATGGCGGCAATCTCGAAGGCATCCGCGCCGGAACCCGCGCGTGGTTCGGCAAGGACCCCGCGCGTCTGACCCCGGCGCAGGCTGCGCTGCTGATTGCCTTGCCGCAATCGCCCGAGGCGCGGCGGCCCGACCGCAACCCTGACACTGCGCGCAAGGCGCGGGATCGCGTACTGGGCCGGATGCAGCGCTACGGGGTTCTGTCGGCGTCCGAAACGCGCAGCGCACTGACCGAAGCGATGCCCGCGCAGATGAACCCCTTTCCCCGCCTTGCCCCGCATCTGACCGAGCGCGCGCGACGCCAACACCCCGAGGCCAGCACACACGATCTGACCCTGAACGCAGACCTGCAGGCCCGGCTTGAACCGTTGGTTTCCCAAGCGGCATCGCGCGCTGGCCCCCATGTCTCGGGCGCGCTGTTGGTGGCGGATCACCAAAGCGGAGAGATTCTGGCCTCGGTCGGGTCGGCAGGCTATCAGGACGCACGGCTGGGGTTCGTCGATATGACCCGGGCGCTGCGCTCGCCGGGATCGACGTTGAAGCCGTTGGTTTACGGGCTGGCCTTCGATCAGGGGCTGGCCCATCCCGAGACGCTGATCAGCGACAGCCCGGTGATGTTTGGCCGCTACGCGCCGCGCAACTTCGATGGCGTTTTCCGAGGTGATGTACGGGTGCGCGAGGCGCTGCAGATGTCGCTGAACATCCCCGTCGTGCGGCTGACTCATGAGTTGGGCCCAGCGCGGGTGATGGCAGCGCTGCGGGATGCCGGGACCGACCCGCGCCTGAGCGGCGGCGCGCCGGGGCTGGCTGTATCGCTGGGCGGTGTGGGTCTGAGCCTGCACGATCTGGTCCAGCTTTACGCGGCTCTGGCGGCAGGTGGGCAAAGCCCGACGCTGCACTCTGACATGCTGGCGGACGCCGTGACAACCAAGCGCATCCTGTCCGAGACCTCTGCCTGGCAGGTCGGGGATATCCTTGCCGGCCTGTCGCCGCCGCCCGGCGCGCCGACCAGCGGCTTGGCCTATAAGACCGGCACCTCTTACGGGCACCGGGATGCCTGGGCCATTGGCTTTGACGGGCGGCACGTGATCGGTGTCTGGCTGGGCCGCGCCGATGGGACCCCGGTTCCGGGCGCGTTTGGAGGCGATCTTGCCGCGCCCTTGCTGTTTGAGGCCTTCGGACATCTGAAACCCCCGCTGGACCCGCTGCCGCCCCCGCCGCCCGCGACCCTGATCGTGGGCGCGGCGCAATTGCCGCAGCCATTGCAACGCTTCCGCCCGCGTGATGCCGCGTTTGAGGCCGACCCGGCGGCCCCTGACCTGCTGTTTCCCCCGGATCGCGCTGTGTTAGAGACAAATGGCGCGCCCCTGACCGTCAAACTGCGCGGTGGTGTCGGGCCGTTTTCGGTTCTGGCCGACGGGGTTCCGGTTCTGACCGGCCAGCGCCGGCGCGAGTTCGAAATTCCCAATCCCGGCTCCGGATTTGCCGCGCTGGTGGTGGTCGATGCGCAGGGCCGGTCGGATCGCGTCTCGGTGCGGATCGACTAGGGCGTTTTGCGTTTTATCTGAGCCATTCTATCGAAATGCGCGGTCGACCGAAGAGAGAGGCAGCGCATTTCGATTCAAATCAAACGCAAAGCGCCCTAGCGACGCCCCTCACGCAGCCAGCCGCCCAGCAGGAAGCCCCCCGCCAGCAGCAGGACCAGCCAGGGCGGCAACAGCCCGGCCTGCGTGACATCGCGCGTCTCGTATGCGTTGCGCGGCGTCAGCCCGATCCAGCCGCGCCCCGCAGCGGGACGCCCGGCGCGGACGTTGCGTATGGAGGGCAACCCGTCCTCCAGCCGAATGACACCACCCCGCATCGAAGCCAGAACCGGTTCCAGAACATCCCCGGTCGCAATGGTGCGCTCGAATTCCTTTGGTGCGGCCGGACCAAGGCCGATCACCGCCATATGGTCGCCCTCCTGCAGGCGGTAGAGACCGATCTCGGGGCCGAAATACTGCGCCTCGAACCGGCCCGGCGATACCTCATCCAGCGTCACCTCAAGCGTTTCGCCGTTCGGGCGGGTGACGGTGACAGGCCCGACCTCATCCTCGAGCGTCTGGCGGATGATGCGCATGGACTGGCCGTTGGCTTCGGCCCACAGCGCCTCTTCCTCCAGCTCGGGCTCTTTCATCATCCAGTGGGCCAGACGGCGCAGCAGTTCCAGCTGCGGACCGCCGCCTTCGAAGCCCCTGCTCCATAGCCAGGCATGGTCCGAGGCCAGCATGGCAACGCGCCCCTCGCCCACACGGTCCAGAACCAGCAGCGGGCGTTCATCCACACCCGTCATCAGCACCTCGCCCGAGCGGTGCTTTACGTCGACCTGCCGCAGCCACGCGCCCCAATCCTCGGAATCGCCCAGATTGGTCGTCACCGGGTGGCGATGGCCCAGATCGCTGACCATCGGCACATAGCGTTCCTCGATCACCCGGGCCGAGGGTTGGGCCGGCAGGATCGGGGCCAGCGGCGACCGGAAGATACTGTCGGCGGTGGCGAAATCGGGACCGGCGGCGATCAGCACGGCCCCGCCGTCGTTGATGTAATTGGTGACGTTGTCCAGATAGATCGCGGGCAGAATGCCGCGCCGTTTGTAGCGGTCAAAGATGATCAGGTCGAAATCATTGATCTTTTCCAGAAACAACTCGCGCGTCGGGAATGCGATCAGCGACAGTTCATCCACCGGCACCCCGTCCTGCTTTTCCGGCGGGCGCAGGATGGTGAAATGCACCAGATCAACCGAGCTGTCGGATTTCAGCAGGTTGCGCCATGTCCGTCCGCCCGGATGCGGCTCGCCCGAGACCAGCAGCACCCGCAGCCGGTCACGCACGCCGTTCATCTGGATCAGGGCGGTGTTGTTGCGGTCGGTCAACTCGCCCTCGGCCTGCGGCACCGAGAATTGAATGACGTTGCGCCCGCCATGGGGCAGCGTGATCGGCAATTCGACATCCAGCCCGATGGGGATGTTGAACTGGTCCGGTTCACCCCCATCGACCGAGATTTCCAGCGGCGCGGTTGTGGCCCCCGCAGGGGCGGCCCCGCTGTCTTCGACGCGCAGGGTCAGGGTCACCGGTTCGCCGATAATGGCAAAGGCCGGGGCGTTGCGCACGATCAGGCGGCGATCCCAGTCGCTGTCGCGCCCGGTTTGCAAAAGGTGCATCGGCGCGGGCAGGTCGGGGGCCTGTTCAACGTCATGCACGATGCCGTCCGACACCACGAGGATACCGGCGATGCGGGCGCGGGGTTCCTCGGCCAGCGCGGCGTTCAGCGCGGCCATGACCTGCGTGCCCTCATCCCCGTCGCTGTCGCCGATGCTTATGCGGCGCAGTTCGGTGTTGTCGCGGGATTCGATCTCGGCGGCCAAGGCCTCGGCGGCCTCAGCCGTCTGATCAGCGCGGTCGGCCAGGGTCTGGCTGGCGCTTTCATCCTCGATCATCAGGACGATATCGGTCAGCGGCGCGCGGTCTTCGACCTGATAGACCGGGCCAGTGAGGGCCGCGATCACGACCAGAGCCGCCAGCCCCCGCAAAGCCCAGCCAGACAAGCCGCGCCACAGGGCCAGAAGGATGCCCGCAACTGCAATGGCCGCCACGATGGCCAGCACGGGCCACGGGATCAGCGGGTCAAAGATGACGGTTCCTGTCATTGTCCCAACCTGTCCAGAAGGGCGGGCACGTGCACCTGATCGGATTTGTAATTCCCGGTCAGCACATGCATCACCAGATTGACCCCAAACCGATTGGCCAGCTCGCGCTGGCGTTCACCCGCATAGCCGCGCCCGACCGGCAGCAGCGCCTGCCCGTTGCGGTCCACGGCCCAGGCCCCTGCCCAGTCATTGCCGCCGATCACCACCGGCGTCACATTGTCGTTGAGGTTGCGGAACGGCATGCCTTCGATCTGTTCCGCATCCATCGGTGCAGCCTCGACCCAGACCTCGGTGCCTGCGTAACGGCCCGGGAAATCCTGCAGCAGGTAGAAGGTACGGGTCAGCACGTGATCGCGTGGAATCGGCTCTAATGCAGGGATATTCAGCGGGCCTGCCAATTGCTGCAGCTTGCGGCCATTGGGGCTTGATGTGCCGAACCCGGCGATATCCGCATCCCGCGTGTCGAATAGGATCATCCCGCCCGAGCGCAGATAGGCGTTCAGCTTGGCATAAGCCTCGGTCGAGGGTTGCGGCTGATCCGGGGTAATCGGCCAGTAGAGCAGCGGGAAAAACGCCAGCTCGTCGCGCTCCAGATCGACGCCGATGGGCTCGGCCGGTTCGACCGAGGTGCGATAGAACAGCGTCTGCGCCAGCCCGCGCAGCCCGGCCTGCGCGATATCGTCCACCTGCGCATCGCCGGTCAGCACATGGGCCAGAACCAGCTCATGCGTTGCCGCCAGTGCAAAATCGGTCTCATCCGGGGTTTGCGCCTGCGCCTCGGGCACCAGCATCATTGCGCCCATCGCAACCGCCGCTGCGCGCGCCAGACCCAGCCGCCCGGACAGGGCCAGCGAGGCAATCACATCCACCGTCAGCAGGATCAGCGCAAGGCTCAGCAGGATGCCACCCAAAGGCGTTTCGGTTGTAACCTCCTGCCCCTTGATCGGCACGTCCGAGGGCCAGACCGCCGGTTGCAGCACCGCATCCTCGGCCAAAACATTCAGCGCCAGTTTCTGCTTGCCGCTTTCATAAAGACCCGGACGCAGATCGGGACCAAGCTGGCCGGACAGAAGCTGCACACCATCCACCCCTGCCAGATTACCCGCATCGGACAATGTGCCGAACCCGTCCATGATCTGAACCGGCTCCCACGTGGTGCCCTGCAACTGCGCCACCTGACGGGATTTCGCAGCCGAGGCCACCGCCAACCGGTCCAGCATTTCGACAAACAGCCCGGACAGCGGCAGGCTGGACCATTCCGCATCCGCCGTGACGTGGAACAACACCACCTGCCCCAGCCCCAGCGCCTTGCGCGTGACCAGAGGGGTGCCATCGGACAGCGACGCGATCACCCGATCCGCCAGATTAGGGTCTGGTTGCGCCATGACCTGCGTCGAGACCACTACATCATCCGGGATCTGCAACCCATAGAACGGAGAGGTCTCGGGGAAGGGCGCAAGGGTCTTGGCCTCCCCCCAGCTCATCGCGCCGCCCACCGTCCGGCCTCCGGTGCGCAGACGGGCGGGCAGCAAAGTGTCTTCTTCGTCGCGGCCCAGATCGCTGGCGGCCATGCGCGGACCGGCAAAGCGCAGCAGCAGACCGCCCTGTTCGACCCATTCGATCAGCCCGGCCTCTTCGGTGTCGGACATCTGCGCCACATCGGACAGGACGATCACGTCGGGGTTCGCGGGCAGCACGTCCAGCAAGCCGCCCTCGACAAAATCGGCTGTGGGGATCAACACCTGCGTCAGGTAGTGCAGCGGCGACAGCAGCTCCAGCCCTTCGCGGTTCAGGGTGCCAGCGATCAGCGCAACTTCGCGCCGGCGCAAGCTGTCATCGGTCAGCGTTACCGCCCCGGCAGAGCGCTGGCCGCTGATCTCGAACCGGGTGATCCGGGCGCGCAGTTCCGAGGGCAGGGCAAGGTCGATCTGCGCCTCGGTCGCGCCGGCTTCGAAACTCACCTCGGCCGATTGCAGCACGCGGGCTGTCCCTGCCGGGTCGCGGCCCTGCGCCAAGATTGTAACGGTATCCATCGGCCCCGGTTCGGCGCGCAGAACGGTCAACCGGATGACCCCGTCCTGATAGACAGCGGGCAACACCGCCAGCGCGGATGAGGGCGCGCGGTACACTGTCACGTCCCCGCGCGATTGCAGGGCACGGACCAGCCGGTCATGCCCGTCGAAACCCAGCCGGTCGCTGAACCAATGGGTGTCGAACCCGCCCTCAACCGCGTCCAATACGGTCAGGACTTGCGAGGCCTGCGCCTCGGTCGGTTGCCACGGGTTCGGGGTCAGGCCCGGCAGGCGGCTGCGCCATGCCTCAGCCGACTGAAACACCGGCGGTTCCGGCTCGGTCAGGCGCAGGATCGAGACCGGGCGACCAGCACGGCCAGCCTCGGTCAGTTGCGCGTCGATCTGATCCAGCGTCGCCGACCAGCGCGTGGCCCCGGCCCAGCTGGCATCCAGCACCAGCAAGAGCGGCCCCGATCCGGTCCGATCGCGCGAAGGGTTCAGGACCGGCCCGGCCAGCCCGATGATGATCGCCGCCGCCGCCAGCATGCGCAGCAGCAACAGCCACCACGGGGTGCGGTCGGAAACACTTTCGTCGTCTTTCAGCCCCAGTAGCAGCGTCACCGCCGGGAACAGCCTGCGGATCGGTGCCGGCGGCACCGCGCGCAGGATCAGCCACAGGATCGGCAGGGTCAGCAGACCCAGCAGCACCCACGGTGCGGTAAAGCCGATGCCCGCCAGAACCGTCATCGCGTTCCCCCGTCCAGCGCATGGTAGAGCCACAACAGGGCCGCCTGCGCACTGTCGCCGGTGTGGTGCAGCCCCAACCGCCAGCCCGTGGCGCGGCAGAGTTGGGTCAGCGCGTCTTTGCGTTGGGCGAGGCGATCCAGATACCGCTCGCGCAATTCCCCCGCCTTGAGGGTTTCGTGCCGCAGCGTGCCACCGACGCTTTCGAAAATGGTGCGCCCACGATAGGGGAAGTCTTCTTCTCTGGGGTCCAGCACCTGCAAGATCACGCCGCGCACGCCGCGGTCGGCAGCCTTGGTCAGCGCCAGTTCGACCTCATCCATCGGGCCGAGGAAATCCGAGATGAACACCGCCCGTGCATGTGGGATCATCGCGCGATGCTCGGGCGGGGAATAGTCCGCCTGCTCATCTTCGGACCAGGCCTGCGCCAGCCGGATGATCTGCGCGTTGCCGCGCCGGGGCGGCAGGGTCGTGCCGGTCAGACCGACGCGTTCACCGCCGCGCACCAGCAGGATGGCGGTGGCCAGCCCCAGCAACCGGGCGCGATCGGCCTTGGTCGGCAGGGATTTGTCGGACGCAAAGCGCATCGACGCGCCCTGATCGACCCAAAGCATGATGGATTGGGCAATCTGCCATTCGCGTTCGCGTACAAACTGCTGATCCCCGCGCGCCGAGCGGCGGTGGTCGATCATCCGGCGGCTGTCGCCGATCTGGGCCGGGCGGTATTGCCAGAAATCGTCACCCATCCCCGATCGCCGCCGCCCGTGATCGCCCAGCAGCACCGTGCCCGCCAGATGTTCGGCGCGCGCCAGCAGGGGCGGCAGCCGTGACGCCTCGGCCTCGGATCTTTCGCGAAGGGTCAGCGCCGCATTCACGCCGCAGCCTCAGTGCGGATCAGACCGGCAGCGGTGGATTCGATCAGGTCAGCCAGACTGTCGCCCCGCGCCCGCGCGGCAAAGTTCAGCGCCATCCGGTGGCTGAGCACCGGGCGTGCCATGTCCAGCACATCCTCGGCGTTAGGGGCCAGCCGCCCCTGCAGCATCGCGCGGGCCCGCACTGTCATCATCAGCGCCTGCGCCGCGCGGGGGCCGGGGCCCCAGGCCACGGTTTCGGCGACACGTTCGGACACACCCGCCTCTTCCGGGCGGAACGCGCGGACCAGATCGAGGATCAGTTCGACCACGGATTCACCCACCGGCATGCGCCGCAGCAGCACCTGCGCGGCCAGCAATTCCTCTTTGGTGAAAATCTGGTGGGCCTCTTCTTCCTCGACGCCAGTCGTGGCCAGCAGAATGTCCCGCTCGGTCTGGCGGTCGGGGTATTCCACATCGACCTGCACCAGGAAGCGGTCCAACTGCGCCTCGGGCAGCGGATAGGTGCCTTCCTGTTCAATCGGGTTCTGCGTCGCCAGCACGTGAAACGGCACACCCAGCGAGCGATCCTCGCCCGCCACGGTCACAGTGCGTTCCTGCATCGCCTGCAGCAGTGCCGATTGCGTCCGGGGGCTGGCACGGTTGATTTCATCCGCCATCAGCAGCTGGCAGAAGATCGGGCCGGAAATGAAGCGGAAATGGCGGCTGCCATCGTCAGCCGTATCCAGAACCTCGGACCCCAGAATATCGGCGGGCATCAGGTCAGGCGTGAACTGGATGCGGTTGCCATGCAGCCCCATCACCGTCGACAGTGTCTCGACCAGCCGCGTCTTGCCCAGACCGGGCAGACCGATCAGCAGGGCATGCCCGCCGCACAACAGCGCGGTCAGGGTCAGATCGACAACCCGTTCCTGCCCGATAAAGCGGCGGGTGATCGAGGACTTGGCCTCTTGCAGCTTGTTTTCCAGCGCTTCGATCTCGGACACGAGGTCGGCGGGTTCGGTCATGACTTTCCCTTCCGTGGACTATTATGTTTGAAGTGTATCGCGCTGAGAGGAAATGGCAAAAGCAATGAGCGGACAAAAACCTGTGAAACCTTCGCCAGATGGTCTGGCTGCATCAGTCAAAGCTGCCAAAACGCGGGGTTTGCCCCCTGTTCACCTGTGGAATCCTCCGTTTTGCGGCGATCTGGACATCCGGATCGCAAAAGATGGCACCTGGAGTTATTTAGGCTCGCCCATCAACCGGTTCGAGTTGGTGAAGCTTTTTTCCTCAATTCTTAAGAAAGAAGACGGCAAGTATTTTCTGGTCACGCCGGTGGAAAAGGTGGGAATCACCGTCGAAGACGCGCCTTTTGTGGCGGTCGATTTCGATTGCAGCGGGGACGGTGAGGGTCAGACGCTGACGTTTACGACGCATGTGGGCGATACCGCTGATGCCGGGCCCGATCACCCGATCCGCGTTGTAACCCATCCCGAAACAGACGAGCCCGCGCCCTATATATTGATACGCGCAAACCTCGAGGCCCGCATCGACCGCAAAAGCTTTTACCGCCTTGTCGATATCGGAACCGAACATGATGGCTGGTTCGGTGTCTGGTCGGGCGGACAGTTCTTTCCGCTGATTGCCGCCGAGGCGCTAAACGGGCTGTGACGATTTCCGGTCCTGCGCCAGCACCACGGCCAGCGCCACAATCGCCGCGCCCAGCGCTCGGGTCCAGTTCCACTCATCCCCCAGCATCACCATGATCACCATCACATAGAACGGCGCCACGTTGATGTGGAACGAGGCCAGCGCCACCCCCAGCTTGCCGACGGAGGCGATGAACAGAACCTGGCTCAGCGACATGGCGATCAGCGCATAGATCACCAGCATGCCCATCTGCTGGGCATCGACCGGCGCCGAGGGCATGACGTCCATACCCAACTGATTTGCCGCCAGGATCAGAAGGCCTGCCATGGCCAAGCCGCCGATGAAGGTAATGGTTGCGCGCCCAACCTGGCTGAGTTCCGGAAAATCGCGGGCGGTGGCCATGCTGGCCCAGCAGAACAACACTGTCGAGGCAATCGCGCAGGCCGCCCCCAGGCCAAGCTGCGCAGGTGCGACGGCACTGGTGGCAATAAGACCTCCGACGATGGAAACCACAACGCCCAGCGCAAAATTCCACCGCAACCGGCGGGTGCGGGTCATCAGTTCCATCAGCGTCGCCACCAGCGGCGCGCAGGATGCGATGATGGCAACCGTGACAGGATCGGTCAGCTTTTGCGCCAGAACCAGCAGGAACATTCCGTTTCCAAAGCCGATACCCCCGACGAACAGCGCATGGCCCCAGCGCGCGCGCAGAACCCGGGTCGGACCGTCGATCAGCAGCCAAAGCGGCACCAAAATCACAACCGCTAAGGCAAGACGCGCCGCCAGCAGCGCGACCGGGGGCCAGGTTTGCAGCAAGACCTCGGCCGCCGGAAACCCGGCCGCCCATGCCAGCATGGACGCCACCGCCAGACCGTTGCCGGTCAGGGCGGGGCTGCGTCCATAGGGCACAGCAACAGGGCTGCCGCGCACGGGATCAGGGCTCAGGGCCATTCTGTTCAAACCTTTTGTTGGCACGGCGTCGCTAAAATGATTCGCCGCATTGCCCCGATCCTGTCCGATCCGCAAAAGGCGATCTGGCCGATTTTCGACAATCTGTCGTTTTCAGTCCCTTTCCTGAATCCGGCCTGCCCGCTAAGCTTCGGCCACCAGACGACCGGGACCGCTCATGCCCAGATTTGCCGCCAATCTTTCGCTGCTCTTTACCGAGCTGCCCTATCTCGACCGCTTTGCCGCCGCTGCCGAGGCCGGATTTGAAGCGGTCGAGATTCTGTTCCCCTACGATCTGGCCGCCAAGGAAACGCGCCGCGCGCTGCTGGCCAACGGGCTCGAACTGGTTCTGATCAACGCCCCGCCGCCGAATTACACCGGCGGTCAGCCGGGTTACGCCGCAGTTCCGGGCGGAGAGGATCGGTTTCGGTCCGACATCCGCCGGGTTCTGCGCTATGCCGGGGTGCTGCGCCCAAAGCTGATCCACATCATGTCCGGCTATGCCTCGGGGCCGCAGGCCATGGCCTGTTTCATCGAGAACCTGCAATGGGCCGCTGATTTTGCACCGCAGCAGCGGTTCACCATCGAACCGCTCAACCCGGTTTCGCAGCCCGATTACTTTCTGAACGATTATGATCTGGCGGTTCAGGTTCTGGACCGCGTCGACCGCCCCAATGTCGGCCTGCAATATGACAGCTTCCACGCCCATATGATCCACGGCGACGCGCTGGATATCTGGCACCGCTTCCACCCAAGGGTCGTCCACGCCCAGATCGGAGCCGCCCCGGACCGATCCGAACCCGGTCGTGGGCCAACGGATTTTGCCTCGCTGTTCTCTGCGTTCGAAAATGCGGGCTATTCCGGCTGGGTCAGCGCCGAATACACGCCGTCAACGGCCCGAACCCCGGACAGTTTCGGCTGGATGCGCGCCTGAACTATGGCCTTTTGGACAAAAATCCCGCAGATGAAGACGTCCCTGTCTGAAGGATGCGCTTTATGATCCCAGCCCGTTACGCCCGCGCCGTGTTCAGCCTGATCATGTCTGGTATGATGTCCTGTATCGTGACCGGCATCGCAACGGTGAAAGCCATCGGCTTTGGCCCCACCACCCTGGCGGACTGGATGGCGTCCTGGGCGTTCTGCTGGCCCATCGCGTTCATCGTGATCCTTCTGTTCGGGCCCACGGTGCAACGGCTGGTCAACCGCATGGTCGGACCGCAGGACTGACCCGCTGTGAAGAGGGCCCGCCGGGCCTGATGAGCAGCGCCGCCTAGTGCGCCTCGGCCCAGTTTGCGCCCTGGCCGGCATCGACGCTCAGCTTCACATCCAGCTTCACCGCCGGATCGGATGCGCCCTCCATCACGTCGCGCGCCACACCGATCACCTGATCCACCGCATCCTCGGCCACTTCGAACAGCAATTCGTCATGCACCTGCAGCAGCATCTTCGCAGGCAGCCCGTTGATCGCCTCTGGCATCCGAACCATCGCCCGCCGGATCACATCCGCCGCCGTGCCCTGAATCGGAGCATTGATCGCCGCCCGGCGCGAGAACCCGGCATGGGGCCCTTTGGCATTGATCTCGGGCGTGTGGATTTTGCGCCCGAACAGGGTTTGGACATAACCATGCTCTTTGGCGAAGGCGACCGTGTCGTCCATGTACCGCCGAATGCCCGGGAACCGTTCGAAATAGCGGTCGATGAAGCCCTGCGCCTCGGCCCGCGGAATGCGCAGGTTGCGGGCCAGACCAAAGCCTGAAATGCCGTAGATCACCCCGAAGTTTATCGCCTTGGCTTGACGGCGGATATCCGGCGTCATTTCGTCAAGCGGTACGTCGAACATCTCGGACGCGGTCATGGCGTGAATGTCCAACCCATCGGAAAACGCCTGTTTCAGAGCCGAAATATCCGCGATATGGGCCAGAATCCGCAGTTCGATCTGGCTGTAGTCGAGGCTGACCAGCACGTTCCCCGGCTCGGCAATGAACGCCTCGCGAATACGGCGTCCTTCCTCGGTGCGCACCGGGATGTTCTGCAGGTTCGGATCGGTCGAGGCCAGACGGCCCGTGTTGGCCCCGGTGATCGAATAAGACGTATGCACCCGCCCCGTATCAGGGTTGATATGGGTCTGCAGCGCGTCGGTGTAGGTCGATTTCAGCTTGGATAGCTGCCGCCAGTCCAGCACCCGGCGGGGAAGTTCATGCTCGGTCGCCAGATCCTCAAGGATATCCGCCCCGGTGGAATATTTCCCGGTCTTGCCCTTCTTGCCGCCTTCCAGACCCATCTTGTCGAACAGGATCTCTCCCAGCTGCGCGGGCGAGCCGACATTGAAATTCTCTCCAGCCAGTTCGTGGATTTCAGCCTCTAACCCGGCCATTTTCTGGGCAAAGGCGTTGGACATGCGGCTGAGAACATCGCGGTCGACCTTGATGCCGTGCATTTCCATCTCGGCCAGAACCGGCACCAGCGGGCGTTCGAGTGTCTCGTACACCGTCGTCACCTGCACCTGATGCAATTGCGGCTTGAACAGTTTCCACAGCCGCAGCGTGATATCCGCATCCTCGGCGGCATAGGCGGTGGCCTCATCAATCGGCACCTTGTCGAAGGTGATCGCCGACTTGCCCGAACCCAGCAGCGGTTTGATCGGGATCGGTGAGTGATTCAGATAGCGTTCCGACAGCGTATCCATCCCATGCCCATGCTCACCCCCATGCATCGCGTAGGACATCAGCATCGTGTCGTCGATGGGGGTCACGTCGATGCCATAGCGCGCGAAAATCTTCGCGTCATATTTCATGTTCTGCCCGATCTTCAGGATCGACGGGTCCTGAAACATCGGCTTGAGCAGGGTCAGAGCCTCATCCAGCGGCATCTGCCCTTCGACCAGCGCATCCGAGCCGAACAGATCATCCGTCGCACTTTCACGGTGAGTCAGCGGGATATAGCAGGCCTCACCCGCCTCGACGCAAAGCGAGATGCCCACCAGATCGGCAATCATCTCGTTCAGGCCGGTGGTTTCGGTATCCACCGCGACCCAGCCGCGCTCATAGGCCTGATCGATCCATTTCTGCAGTGCAGCCGCATCGCGCACGCATTCATATTTCCCGGCGTCAAACGGAATATCCTCGGCCTGCGGCTCATCCACAGGCGCGGGCGCATCGGCAATTACCGGAGCCTCGGCCCCCAACTTATCCGCGATCCGCTTGGTCAGGGTGCGGAATTCCATCTCGGCGAGGAACCCCAGCAGGTTTTCGGGCTCGGGGTCGCGCACCTCAAGATCGTCCAGTGTGAAATCCAGTGGGGTGTTTTCGTCCAGTTGCACCAGCTTCTTCGACAGCTCGATCTGGTCGCGCTTTTCGATCAAGGTCTGGCGGCGCTTGGGCTGCTTGATCTCTTCGGCGCGGTCCAACAGGGTTTCCAGATCGCCATATTCGTTGATCAGCAAGGCGGCGGTCTTGATCCCGATCCCCGGCGCGCCCGGGACGTTATCCACCGAATCCCCGGCCAGCGCCTGCACATCGACCACGCGTTCGGGCCCAACGCCAAATTTCTCGACCACCCCATCGCGGTCGATGCGCTTGTTTTTCATCGCGTCCAGCATTTCCACGCCGTCGCCGACCAGCTGCATCAGGTCCTTGTCGGAACTCACGATGGTCACGCGGCCCCCGGCATCGCGCGCCTGAACCGCCAGCGTGGCGATGATGTCGTCGGCCTCGTACCCCTCAAGCTCTTTGCAGGCGATGTTGAAGGCCTTGGTCGCTTCGCGGGTCAGGGGCATCTGCGGGCGCAGGTCCTCGGGCATCGCCTCGCGGTTGGCTTTGTACAGGTCATACAGATCGTTGCGGAACGTGTGCGAGCCCTTGTCGAAGATCACCGCCACATGGGTCGGCGCATCCGGCCCGGCGTTTCCTTCTACATATTTCTGCAGCATGTTGCAGAACCCCGACACCGCCCCAATCGGCAGTCCATCGGATTTCCGCGTCAAGGGGGGCAGGGCGTGATAGGCCCTGAAGATAAAGGCCGATCCGTCGATCAGATGCAGGTGACAGCCTTTTCCGAATTCGCTCTTGCTCATGGTGTCGCGCCCCCTAAAGTGCTGATCATGTTCATTCAGCGCTTTTTATCCGTCATCCCGTTTGTGACCGCAATCACTGTTCTGGCTACACCCACACTTTCCGGCCCCAAACTGCCGGCCGATTGCGTAGCTGACCAGTCAGCCAGTGCAAATTGCGTACCGATCCTTGCCTGCCTCGGCCAGGACGGCATCTACTTTACCGGTCGGGCCATTGGATGGAACTCGGGGACTTTTGCTGGGCAAAGCAGTGCTGAGTTCGCATGTTACGGCGAATGGGTATCGCAAGGATCATTCGGATTGGGTGAAGCCAATATCACTTGCGATAACGCGCTGACAGGGCGGGCTTTTTTCACCTATCAACATCCAGAGACCGGCACCGCTACCGGCCTCGGTACGCTGAGCAACGGTGAACCGTTCCGCGTTTGGACCGGCTTTAATGTCGAACAATTCCTGCTCAATGAGTATGGCGATATCGACACCGCAGAAATGTGCCAAGCGGCCTCTAAACCCACAAGTTAGAGATGTTTTGCCACCTCGAATGCTATCAAGTTAGCCGCCGAACAGGCCCGAGAAAAAATCGGAAAAACTGTGCAGCAGCGCCATGATCACCAGCACGCCCAAAAGCGCGAAAAAGGCCATCGCGAAGAACTGGAACAGGATCGCGCCCACACCGATCACGATGCCCGCAATCGCCGGGCGCGTCTGTTCGTGGCGCAGCAGGCCGATCACGGACAGGACAATGGCCGCACCGCCCAGCATGGCGACCCCGATCTGCAGGAAGTCGTCCAGATCCCGCGTGGGCGCAACCGGTGCGGGCTGTTCCAGACCCGCCGCTGCGCGCAAGGTGGATTTCCCGATCTCTGCGGCAAGCTCGCCCAATGACACGCCGGTGGATTGCTGCGGCGCAAAAGGTCCGGCCCAGAACACAAACAGCGCGGCAAACAGCGCGGCGGCCCCGGCACAAAACCCGATCCACCCGAATACCGGGCTGTTGATATGTGTTGCTGTGGCGTCCGTCATCTCAGTCTCTCGTTCCGCCGCCCGGATATCACCGAAACGGGGCGAGACTGAGGCAACGCGAGGCGGCCTTTCCCAAGGCGCTCAGGCGGTGCTGAACATCCGATGCGTGTTGTCCCAAAGCAGCCCCGTCTTTTCGGCAATACGCTGCATCTGTTTGTTCAGCGACCGGTCGTTCAGCCTGCGGCTGAGCGTGCGCAGGGGCACCAGATTGCGTTCGCCGTACCCGTCGATCAGAAAGAACATCCGGGTCTGGCCGCGACGCCCGTAGACGATATTGGTCTCGTGTATATCGCGCCCGACGATCTGCAGCTGAAACAGTTTTTCTACAAAGCCGTTGAGGTCTGCCAGAACGTCATCGCCCAGCCCACCCTGCTCGCACAACGCCGCAAGATGGTCAGCAAGCTGCCCGTCATCGGATTGTATCCGCTCCACTACCACACCCGGCCCGACATCGGTCTGCACCACGCCAAAGGACCGCGCCAAGGGCAGTTGCGCGATGTCAGCGCCGATTTTCAGCGCCGCTTTCAACTCGCACTCGATCTCTTTCAGGGCATTGCGGAACATCGAATCCGGAAGAAGCCGCCGGATCAGCCGCTTGGTGAAGGATCGGTTCGGCCGCGTACGAGGCCGCGTGACCTTGATCAAAAGCTCCGGCTGACCCGGACAGGCATAGACGTTTCTATGGCCGCCTGTTGCAAGCAGGTCCTGATCCGAAAGCTGCAGAAGCTCTGTTGCAAATGGCATCCTGCCTCCGTCCTGTTTCAAATAGACGCGCCTATTCGGGTCCGGACAGGCCCGATAATCACTGCGATCAGCTTTGCGCCTCGGTGCCCTTCAGAACGTATTTGCAGTCGCAATAGGGGCATTCGACCCAGCCGGTATCCTCGGGGATCTGCAGCCACACGCGCGGATGGCCCAGCGCACCTTCGCCACCGTCACAGGCGACACGGGTGGTTTCGACGATCCTGGTTTCCGGCGCTTCGATGGTCACGGCTGGCAGTCCTTCTTCGGTTGTCGGCCTCGGGGGCATGTAATAGGTGCGTTTATGAGCGATGAGCAAACCGGGGGCAAGAGCCACATGAGCGATGCGGCAATCAGGATCGAGGGGCTGCGCAAGACCTATCGCGGCAGCAGGAGCCAGCCCGAGAAACAGGCGCTGAAGGGCATCGATCTGACCGTACCGCGCGGATCGGTCTTTGGGCTGCTGGGGCCGAACGGGGCCGGGAAATCGACCCTGATCAACATTCTGGCCGGTCTGGTGGTGAAGTCATCGGGTTCCGTGTCGATCTGGGGCTTCGATCAGGACCAGCACCCGCGTCAGTCGCGTGCCGCCATCGGCGTGATGCCGCAGGAACTGAACCTAGACCCGTTTTTCACCCCGCGCGGCGCGCTCGAAGTTCAGGCCGGGCTTTACGGCGTGCCCAAATCGCAGCGCCGCAGCGATGAGATTCTGGAACTGGTGGGCCTGAGCGACAAGGCCGAGGCCTATGCCCGCACCCTGTCCGGCGGGATGCGGCGGCGTCTGCTGCTGGCCAAGGCGCTGGTGCATCATCCCAAGGTGCTGGTGCTGGACGAACCGACAGCGGGCGTGGATATCGAGTTGCGGCAGATGCTCTGGGCCAATGTGCGAAAGCTGAATGAACAGGGCATGACCATCATCCTGACCACCCATTATCTGGAAGAAGCGCAGGAGATGTGTGACCAGATCGCCATCATCAACCACGGCGAAAAGATCGCGCAGGACAGCACCGCCAACCTGCTGGGCCGCATGGACAGCCGCACCATGGTGATTGTCCCCGACGCGCCCGTGACCGATCTGCCCGTGACGCCGGATGTCGAGGCCAGCCTGCGCGACGATGGCAGCCTTGTGCTGCACTATCGCAGCACCCAGACCAGTGCCGAACAGGTTCTGGAATCCGTCCGCGCCGTGGGCATCCGCATCCGCGATGTGCGCACCGAAGAGGCCGACCTCGAGGATGTGTTCCTCGCGCTGACCTCCTCGCGCCAGGACGCTCCGCCGGCGGATGATCAGGATCAGCCGCGCCGGGGGATGCATCGGGTCAGGCTCTAACCCCGATCGATCCGGGCGTGATAGCAGTTGTTGAGCGCCGAGCGGATGTGGATATAGGCCACGTCAGCGCGGGCAAAGATATCTTCGGCCGCCTCGTGCAGTTGCGCCTGCGGCGTGATGATCCCGGTGCCGTATACGATCCGGTCATCCGGCCCGTATCCCTTGATCAGGTAGTTCGGTGAATCGGTCAGCGCCTCGGGCAGGTCCGCAGGGTCCTCGTATCGCTGACAAGGCTCTGCACACAGGTAAATCGGCCCTGTTTCGGCAAATGGCTGCGTTTCCGGAAACGGCCGATGGGCCAGCACCAGCATCTCCTGTCCTTCCGGAATATAGGTCAGGCAATGGCGGCAGGGGTTGCCTTGCCCGTTCGATATGGCCCGCTCGGGCGGATTGCCATAGCCATCCGGCGCACCGTCGCGATACGCCTGAACCTGATCGGTGGGCAGGGCGGAAATTCTGTGCATGTTGTGCCTCCTTCTCTGCCCTGACCATGCCCGTCGCCCTGCGCCCCGGCGACCCGTTTCCTGCGCAATGGCGCAAAGGACTCGAAAAAGAACAAAACGTGAATATAATGGGGAATCGTCATGTATGCCGAACTGTCGATCACGTCGAACTTCACCTTTCTCACCGGGGCCTCGCACCCCGAGGAATATATGGAGCGCGCCGTCACCCTGGGCCTGCCCGCCATCGCGATTGCCGATGACAACTCGGTCGCGGGCATCGTGCGCGCCCACACCCAAGCGCGCGAGATCGCCCGCAAGGTGCGCGAACGGCTGGAGTGGGAGGCGCAGCATATCCCCATCGGCCCGCCCTGCCCCGATCACATCGCCAAGCCGCCCTCGTATCCAATCCACGCGGTGCCCCGCCTGATCCCGGCGGCGCGGCTGATCTTTACCGATGCACCCACCGTCACCGCCCTGCCCCTGAACCGGCAGGGCTGGGGCAACCTGTGCCGCATTCTGTCCAAGGGCCGCCTGCGCGCCGAGAAAGGCGACTGCATCCTGCACCTGTCCGACCTGATGGAGTTTTCCGACGGTCTCCACCTGCTGCTCTGGCCACAGACGGATCGATCCAAAGACGGGCGGAGCCCTTGGCGGACACAGGCGCAACAGCTGACGCGCCGCTTTGGTGGGCGGATGCATCTGGTGATGCACCCCCGGTATGACGGCGCCGACAGCGCGTATTTTCACGAATTAGAGACTGAATCACAGCATCTCGGCATCCCCACACTCGCCAGCGCCACGCCAAGGATGCATCACGGCACCCGCCGCAAGCTGGCCGACGTGCTGACCGCCATCCGCCTGCGCCGCAAGGTTGATGAGCTGGGCCGCGACGCGCTGGCCAATGGCGAACAGCGGCTGCGGTCCGAGGGTGAGATGCTGCGCATCTTCAAGGGTCATGAGGGCGCTGTTGCCCGCGCCCACGCGCTCAGCAAAAACCTCAGCTTCTCGCTGGACGAACTGCGTTACGAATACCCCAACGAGGGCAGCGAAGATGAAACCCCGACCGAACGCCTGCACCGTCTGGCGTATGAAGGGTTGAACTGGCGTTACCCGGCGGGGGCGTCGGAAAAGGCCAGGAAGATGCTGGCGCATGAGTTGGCGCTGATCGGCAAACTGAAATACGAACCCTATTTCCTGACCGTCCGCGATATCGTCAAATTTGCCCGCTCGCGCGATATCCTGTGTCAGGGGCGCGGCTCGGCGGCCAATTCGGTGGTCTGCTTCTGCCTCGGCATTACCGAGGTCAGCCCCGAACTGGGCACCATGGTGTTCGAACGCTTCGTCTCGGAAGCCCGCGACGAGCCCCCCGATATCGACGTCGACTTCGAACATGAACGGCGCGAAGAAGTGATCCAGCACATCTATGACCGCTATGGCCGTGAACGCGCCGGCCTCTGCGCCACGGTCGTCCACTACCGCGGCAAGCGTGCCATCCGCGAAGTGGGCCGCGCCATGGGCCTGACCGAGGACACCATTGCGGGCCTCAGTTCCCAGCTTTGGGGCTTCTTCTCAGCCGATGGGCTCGAGGCGCACCGAATGCGCGAGATCGGCCTCGACCCAGAGGATCGCCGCCTGAAACAGACTCTATCATTGGTCTATGAGATCGACGGCTTCCCCCGTCATCTGTCTCAGCACGTGGGCGGTTTCATCATCACCGAGGGTCGTCTGGACGAACTCGTCCCCATCGAAAACGCCACGATGGAAGGCCGCACGGTCATCTGCTGGGACAAGGACGACATCGACAGCCTGAGCATTCTCAAGGTCGATGTGCTCAGCCTGGGGATGCTGACCTGCATCCGCAAGGCCTTCGACCTGATCCAGCAGCACCACCGTACCGGCTATACGCTGGCGACCCTGCCGCCCGAGGACCCGGTGGTCTATGACATGCTGTGCAAGGCAGACTCTATCGGTGTGTTTCAGGTGGAATCACGTGCACAGATGAACTTTCTGCCCCGGATGAAGCCGCGCACCTTCTATGATCTGGTGATCGAGGTCGCCATCATCCGCCCCGGCCCGATTCAGGGCGACATGGTGCATCCTTACATCCGCCGCCGGAACGGAGAGGAGGAGGTCAGCTTCCCCTCGGACGCGCTGGGTGAGGTGCTGGGCAAGACGCTGGGCGTGCCGCTGTTTCAGGAACAGGCGATGCAGATCGCCATCGTGGGCGCAGATTTCACCCCGGAACAGGCCGACCGGCTGCGGCGATCCTTGGCGACCTTCAAGAAGCATGGCAATGTCAGCGAATTCCGCGCGCTCTTTTTGCGCGGCATGAAGCGTAACGGCTATAAGGATGACTTTGCCGAGCGCTGTTTCTCGCAGATCGAAGGCTTCGGCTCTTACGGTTTTCCCGAAAGCCACGCGGCCAGCTTTGCGCTGCTGGTCTATGCCTCGGCCTGGATCAAATGCCACCATCCGGGGATTTTTGCCTGCGCGCTGCTGAACTCACAGCCGATGGGGTTTTATGCGCCTGCCCAGATCGTGCGGGATGCACGCGAACACGGGGTGCAGGTGCGCCCGGTCTGCATCAATGCCAGCTTCTGGGACAATGTGATGGAGCCCGACGGGCGGGGCGGGCTGGCCCTGCGGCTGGGCTTCCGCCAGATCAAGGGGCTGAGCGAGGAAGACGCCAGTTGGTTAACGGCGGCGCGCGGCAACGGTTACCATCAGGTCGATGACGTTTGGCGCCGCGCAGGGCTGGGGCCTGCAGTGATCGAACGGCTGGCCGAAGCCGATGCCTTTGCCGCCTGCGATCTGACCCGGCGCGAGGCACTGTGGCAGGCCAAGGCGATTGCCACCGCCAAACCTCTGCCGCTGTTCTCGCAGGATCTTGAGGGTGAGGCGCTGGACGAGCCCGAAGCCCATCTGCCGCAGATGACGCTGGGCGAACAGGTGGTCGAGGATTACGTCGCCACCCGCCTCAGCCTGCGGGCGCATCCGGTGGCTTTGCTGCGGCATATCCTGACACCCGAGCCGCGCGACAAAACCACGCCTGTTGCCTGACGGCTGAACCGGATATTGGCCCTGAACAGAGCCTGAATCCGAGACAGACATGACCCGCCCCACCCTGCCGCCGCGCTTCCCGGCCACGCCCGAGCAAATCAACGCGCAGGTCCGCGCCTTTTACGCCCGCGTTCGGGACGACAAGGTACTGGGACCGGTCTTCAGCAAACACGTCCACGACTGGCCCGCGCATGAGGACAAGATCGCCGCCTTCTGGCGCAACGCCATCCTGTATGAACGCAGCTATGACGGCAATCCGCAGCGGGTCCATATCGAACGGCCCGACGTGAAGCCGGAATTCTTCGCCCATTGGCTGGACCTGTTCGAAGATGTCGCGACCCGGACCCTGCCCCCGGAAACCGCAACCCCCTGGGTCGCTCTGGCCCGGCGCATCGGGGTGGGAATGAAGGCGGGCGTGCAGTCGGCCCGCCAGCCCAAGGATGCGCCGCCAATCCTGCGTTGACCGCGCGGCATAGCAGCTTTGCGATGTTAGCGGTAAAATAGGGGCTATGCGGCCTGTCAAAATGGGGTTACTCAGGGGCAAGCCAGCCGCTGCGTCGGCCCATACCCACCACACCGACATCGCCCGAGGCCATATCGATGAGCACTCAAAACACCACCCTCCGGGGACTTGGTTTCGCGTTTCTGGGATTCGCGGTCTTTGCCAGCCATGACGCGCTGATCAAGGTACTGGGCGGGACCTATTCGGTGATGCAGATCATCTTTTTCGCGACACTGTTTTCCTTTGTGCCGATGACGGTGACAATCCTGACCGACCGGACCACCGGGAATTTCCTGCCGCGTCACCCGTGGCTGGTGCTGCTGCGCTCGGCCCTGCTGGTGACGTCGATGGTCTGCGTGTTCTACGCCTTCTCGGTGCTGCCTCTGGCCGAGGTCTATTCGCTGCTGTTCTCGTTCCCCCTGATCGTCACCGTCCTGTCGATCCCGATTCTGGGTGAGGTCGTGCGCGTCCAACGCTGGGCCGCCGTGGGTGTTGGGCTGATCGGCGTTCTGATCGTCCTGCGCCCCGGCACGACGGACATCACCCTCGGCCACCTCGCGGCGCTCACAGCCGCTTTCTGCAGTGCCTTCGGGTCCGTTCTGGTGCGCAAGATCGGGAATGAGGAACGTTCCGCCGTGCTGATCCTTTACCCGATGCTGCTGGCCATCGCGACCATGAGTGTGGCGCAACCGGCGGTCTATTTGCCGCCATCCCTGCCGCATCTGGCGATGATGGCGCTGGTGGGCGTGTTCTCGGTCATCGCGCAGCACCTGATCATCCTGGCCTACCGCGCCGCGCCCGCCGGAGTCGTGGCCCCCAGCCAATACAGCCAGATCATCTGGGCCACCCTGTTCGGGATGATCTTTTTCGGCGAAAAACCCGACGGCTGGGTCGCCGTCGGAGCCAGCATCATCATCGCCTCGGGTGTGTTCGTGGTCTGGCGCGAAAGCCGGGCAAACGCCTCGGCCAACACGCCGGTACTGCGGGTGCGCTCCCCCCGTTCGGATACGGGGGCGACGCGACCGGGAAAATAAATACGGCGCGCCAATCAGCGCGCCGTCCTCTAAAATTCAGGGTTCAGAGCCTTAGTAAACGACCACAGACCGGATGCTCTCGCCCCGATGCATCAGGTCGAACCCGTGGTTGATGTCGTCCAGACCCATCGTGTGGGTGATCATCGGGTCGATCTCGATCTTGCCTTCCATGTACCAGTCGACGATCTTGGGCACATCGGTCCGGCCCCGTGCGCCGCCAAAGGCGGTGCCGCGCCATGACCTGCCGGTGACCAGCTGGAACGGACGGGTCGAGATTTCGGCCCCCGCGGGTGCCACGCCGATGATGATCGATTCGCCCCAGCCCTTGTGGGCCGATTCCAGCGCATCGCGCATCACGCCCACGTTGCCGGTGGCGTCGAATGTATAATCCGCGCCGCCCTTGGTCAGGTCGACCAGATAGGGCACCAGATCGCCCTCGACCTCTTTGGGATTGACGAAATCGGTCATGCCGAAGGCGGTGGCCATATTGACCTTCGAGGGGTTCAGATCGACGCCGACGATCTGATCGGCCCCGGCCAGACGCAGACCCTGAATCACGTTCAGGCCGATACCGCCCAGACCGAACACGATGGCACGGCTGCCGATCTCGACCTTGGCGGTGTTGATCACTGCGCCGATGCCGGTGGTGACGCCGCAACCGATGTAGCAGATCTTGTCGAACGGCGCGTCCTCGCGCACCTTGGCCAGCGCAATCTCGGGCAGGACCGTGTGGTTCGAAAAGGTCGAGCAGCCCATGTAATGCAGGATCGGATCGCCATCCAAAGTCGAAAACCGCGAGGTGCCGTCGGGCATCAGCCCCTGACCTTGTGTCGAACGGATCGCCTGGCACAGGTTGGTCTTGGGATGCAGACAGTATTCACACTCGCGGCATTCCGGCGTGTAAAGCGGGATCACGTGATCGCCGGGTTTCAGGCTGGTGACACCCGGCCCGACCTCAAGCACCACGCCTGCGCCTTCATGGCCCAGAATCGCGGGAAACAGGCCCTCGGGGTCGGCGCCCGACAGGGTGAATTCATCGGTGTGGCAGATGCCGGTGGCCTTGATCTCCACCAGAACCTCACCCGCCTTGGGGCCTTCGAGGTTTACATCCATCACTTCCAGAGGTTTGCCCGCCTGAACGGCGACGGCGGCACGGGTACGCATGTTCACTGTCTCCCTGTCTTGCTTTGCACGACCCTGCGTCAATTGCCGGGCGTTTTCAACTGCGCTTTGGTGACAGATTGGCTAAACATCTGATATTGCAGAAACGACATTGCCCGAAAGAGGAACGCCAATGCACCGTTTTATTCCCGCGCTGGCCCTGCTGGCCGCCTGCTCCGAGGCACCGCCGCCGCCCGAAGACGCCCGCCTTGCGCCCGAAGCGGCCCCGGTGGATCTGGCTTTTTGCGAAGGCGAGGCCTTTGCCAATTCCATCGGTCAACCGGTTTCGACCATTCAAGCAGCGCTCCCCGAGCGGTCGCGTGTTCTGGGGCCGGATGACCTTGCCACGCAGGATTACCGGATCGACCGGCTGAATGTGTTCGTGGATGGCAGCGGCATCATTGAGCGGCTGACCTGCGGCTAGGCGTGGACTCGGGGGCTGATTCTCATTTAAGAACAAAATGAGAACATTTTGATGTCTGCCCGATGCCCAAACGCCGAATACTCTCGTTGTGGTTCCCCCGTCTGGGGGCTGAACGGCTGATCCGCGCCGCGCGGGGCCTGCAGGACGGGCCGTTGGCCGTGGTGGCCGAGCAGGCGAACATGCAGGTCGTGAGCTCGCTGAACGCGCAAGCCCAGGCCGCTGGTCTGCGGGTCGGCCAGCCGGTGCGCGACGCCCATGCCATGTGCGCGGCGCTTGTCACCCGCCCCCGCAACGCCCCGGCCGAGGCCGCGTTTCTGACCGCACTGCGCCGCTGGGTGGGCAAGTTCAGCCCCTGGGTCGCCGAAGAAGCGCCGGACGGGCTGATCATCGATCTGTCGGGCTGCGCGCATCTGTTCGGCGGGGAAGAGGCCTTGCTGAACGTGATTGAGGCCGACTGCGCCGATATGGGGCTGAGCGTGCAGATGGGCATCGCCGACACGCTGGGTGCCGCCTGGGCGCTGGCGCGTTATGCGGGGCAAGAGGCGACCTCGGACCGTACCGGCGACGCCATCAGCCAGGAGGCGCGCGCCACCCGCGCCCGCGCCACCAAGCGGCGGCACTGGACCAAGGGCGGGGCCGCGCCGCAGGTGATGGCGCTGGGCGGCGGTGCCCGGATCGCCGCGCCGGGGCAATCTTATGGCGCGCTCAGCCCGCTGCCCATCGCGGCGCTGCGGCTTGAGGATCAGGTGGTGACCCAACTGAACCGTCTGGGCCTGCGCCGGATCGGCGATCTGCTGGGCCAGCCGCGCGCGTCGCTGGCGCGCCGCTTCGGACGCGGATTGGTGCTGCGGCTGGATCAGGCGATGGGCAGCGCGCCGGAACCGGTCTCACCCGCCCGCCCGCCGCATCACTTTGCGGTGCGGATGACCCTGCCCAACCCGATCGGTCTGGTCGAGGATGTGATGGCCGCCATCGACCGGGTGCTGCCGACACTCTGCGCCAGGCTCGAGGAAAAGAGCCGCGGCGTGCGGGTGTTGCGGCTCGAGGCCCATCGCGCCGATCAGGCGGCTGAGGTCATCGAGGTCGGTCTGGCCCGCCCGACCTATGACAAACACCGCATTCGCCCTTTGTTAGAGATGAAAATCGATCAGATCGACGCAGGTTACGGCATCGACATGCTGCGGCTCGAAGCAATCCGGACCGAGCCCATCCACGCCCGCACCATGGCCGGCCATGCCGAGGCCCGCCGGGCCGTCCAGGACCGGCTGGAAGGCAACACCGCCGTCGAGGACCTTACAGCCAAGCTGGGCGCGCGGGTCGGGCTGGACGCGATCACACGGCGGCATCCCGCAGCCTCGCATATCCCCGAGAAGACCGCGCAGGTTCTGGCGGCGGCATGGTCGGAACCGGCGCGCGACTGGCCTGCGCCGCCGCGCCCCCGGCCTTTGCAAATGTGGCAGCCCGAACCGGTGATGGCCCCGGAAAGTCCGGATGTGCCCAGCGCCTTTCGCTGGCGCGGCCGCGACTGGCAGTTGGCGCAGGCCACCGGGCCGGAACGGATCGCGCCGGAATGGTGGCTGGACGACCCCAACTGGCGCAGCGGCGTGCGCGATTACTGGGTGGTGGTGACGGAACAGGGCGAGCGGCTGTGGCTGTTCTACGGCCATGGCGGCACGATGTCGGCGGGCTGGTTCTGTCAGGGGCAGTTTGGCTGAAAGCCCCTTATCAGAGTCTATTTTCCGCGATAGACCAGCCAATCCGGCAGATAGTCGATCAGCCGGACCACCCATGAAAACGGGGCCGGGAAATCGGTGCGAAAGCGGCGGCGCGTCATGGCTCTGACGACCCGATCCGCCGCATCCTCGGCGCTCATCAGCATCGGCATCTTGAACGTATTCTTCTCGGTCAGCCGGGTCTTGATGAAGCCCGGATTGACGATCCGCACGGTCACGCCCGAGCCTGCAAGATCATGCCGCATGGTCTCGGCCAGCGAGATCAGCGCCGCCTTGCTGGCCCCGTAGCCAACCGCCGCAGGCAGACCGTGATACCCCGACAGCGATCCGATCAGGGTGATATCCCCCCGCCCCACACGGATAAATCCGGGCACGGTTTCCCCCAGAACCCGCAGCGCGCCGGTGTAGTTCACGTCGGTCATGGTCAGAACGGCCTGCGCATCCCACTCCGCCGTCCGCATCGGCTCGTAGGCGCCGGCATTGTAGACCAGCCCGTCGACCTCTCCGGCCTCGGCCACGGCGCGGCGCACCGCCTCTGTGTCGGTGACGTCAAAGGGAACGGCGCGGGCGTCGGGCAAATCGGCACACAGCTCGGCCAGCCGCTCGGAATTGCGGGCAGACAGGATCAGACGCGCGCCCTGAGCGCCAAGCGCCTGCGCCAAAGCGCGGCCCAGCCCTTCGCTGGCGCCGATGATCCAATAGGTTTTTCCGTCAAAGCTGCTCATGATCCGACCGTTTCAATCTGTTTAGTGTTTTACGGCCCCGCAATTGCGTTGGATCACGCCCCGAAACGATGAACGGGTCGTGACGCGAAGTCACAATATAGTGCAACGCCGAAAAACTTCTAATCCGATTGATCCACCGCCGCCTATCCTGCGTATCCTATTGTAAAATGTCACATAACGAGGCTGGAATGTTTGACGAAACCCGGGGCGTACGGAAGAAAATCGCAATAGTAGGTGCAGGCATTTCGGGTCTTTCCGCCGCGTATTACCTGTCAGAAGACCACGATATCACCCTGTTCGAGGCCGAACCCCGGCTGGGCGGCCATGCCCGCACCGTGATGGCGGGCAAGAACGGGGACCAGCCGGTCGATACCGGGTTCATCGTCTTCAACTACGCCACCTATCCTTATCTGACGACGCTGTTCGACGAGTTGAATGTGCCCGTGGTCAAGTCCGAGATGAGCTTTGGTGCCACCATCGACAATGGCCGCATCGAATACGGGCTGAACAACCTGCGCACGCTGACCGCGCAAAAGCGCAATCTGGCGCGCCCCGCCTATTACAAGATGATCGCCGACATCCTGCGGTTTTCCAAGGAAGCCCCAGACGCCGCGCGCGACGATGACACCACGATCGGTGAGCTGGTGGATCAGATGCGTCTGGGCCACTGGTTCCGCCACAACTACCTGATGCCCATGTGCGGCGCGATCTGGTCCACGCCGGTCGAGTTCGTGGATCAGTTCCCGGCCCGATCCTTGGTGCAGTTCTTCCGCAACCACGCGCTGCTGGCCTCGGGCCGCGCCAAGCAGCATCAATGGTGGACGGTCAAGGGCGGCAGCATCGAATATGTCCGCCGCATCGACGCCGCCCTGAGCGCCCGGGGCTGCGAAATCCGCCTTGGCGCGCCGGTCGATCACATCCGCCGTGACGATGCTGGCGTGACCCTTCACAGCCAGGGTCAGGCCGATCTGTATGATGAGGTCATTCTGGCCACCCATTCCGACCAGTCGCTGGCCATCCTGGGTGAGGCCGCAACGCCTGCGGAAAAATCCGCCCTTGGCGCGATCAAGTATCAGCCCAACACCGCCATCCTGCATTGCGACCCGAACCAGATGCCCCGGCGGCGCGCGTGCTGGTCCAGCTGGACCTATCGCTCGCAAGCCGGGAATGTGGGTGTGACCTACTGGATGAACCGGCTCCAGAACATACCCGACAGCGATCCGCTGTTTGTCACGCTGAACGCATCATCGGAAATTCCTCAGGATAGGGTCTTTGATCAGGTCGAATTCGCCCATCCGGTGTTCGACAAGGCGGCGCTGCGGGCGCAGGGGCATATCCGGGCGATGCAGGGGCAGAACCGGACCTGGTTTGCCGGGGCCTATAACCGGCACGGATTTCATGAAGACGGGATTACCAGCGCGATGCATGTCGTCGACCGGATCAAAGGCACCCCGCACACCATCGGAGCTGACAATGGCCGTTCTGAAACAGACCCGTCCATATCTGTTGCGGCGGAATAGCGGGTTTTTCCACGCCGCGCTGCTGTCGCTGGCGCTGCTGGTCCCCGGCGGAGTGGCGGCCTCGCCACTGTCCAACTGGCTGAGTAATCCCAAGCAGCTCGGCAGCTCGACCTTCCGCTTTCTGGGCCTGCCGGTCTATGACGCCAAGCTGTTCACCCCGAACGGCGCGGCTTTCAGCTGGGCCGAGGATTTCGGTCTGCAAATCACCTACCGCAAGAATATCTCGCAACAGACACTGGTGAACTCGACGCTGGACGAGATGGCGCGGCAGGGCAACCCTGCCCCAACGCAAGCCCAGCTTGAGGCCTGTTTTCGCTCCATCTCCAAGGGCGACACCTATCTGGCCATCTCGGAAGGACCGAACAAGGTCGGGTTCTGGCTGAACGGGGCTCAGACCTGCACCCTGACGAACACAGGCATCAAACGCTCGTTCATGTCGGTCTTTCTGGGCGACAACACTCGTTCTGCCAGCTTTACGCGGCAGTTGAAGGGGCAATGATGCTGTACCCGCGTGTCAGCCTCTATGCGCTGATGCTCGCTGCGGCGGGTATTCCGCTTTATATTCACCTGCCCCGGTTTGCGGCGGTGAATCTGGGGATCGGTCTGGGCGTGATCGGAACCGTCTTGCTGGTGATCCGGCTGGTGGATCTGGTGCAGGACCCGGCGATTGGCTGGGCGATTGACCGCTGGCCCGGTGCTCAGATGCTGTTCGCCGCATTGGCGGCCATCGGTCTGGCCATCGGGTTCCCCTTGTTGTTTTCCCTGCCCCAAGGGGCAAGCGTCGCGGCGCTGGTTGCCATTCTGGTGCTGCTGTTTTCGGCCTATAGCCTCGGGACGATCCTGCTTTATGGCCGCAGCGCCACGCTGGCGAAACATCCCGCCCCGAAAGAGCTGATGACACTGGCCGCCTATCGCGAAGGCGGGCAACTGACCGGTGTGATCATCGCGGCCAGCGCCCCCGCCCTGTTCGTGGCCTTTGGCGCGCAGGCGCAGGGCTATCCGGCCTTTGGACTGTTTCTGGGCCTGCTGGCGGTTCTGACCCTGGCCCTGACCCTGCCGATGTGGCGGCGCACGCCGATCACCGGGCATGGCCTGTCCTTTTCCGAACTCGGTCAGGCCGGGGCGCTGCGCCTGCTGGCGCTGGCGCTGGTCAACAGCCTGCCCGTGGCGATCACATCGACCCTGTTCCTGTTCTTTGTCGAAGACCGGCTGCAACTGCCCGGCAAGGCAGGCCCATTGCTGATCCTGTTCTTCCTCAGCGCCGGGGCCAGCGTGCCGCTCTGGGCGCGGCTGAGCAACCGGATTGGCCCGAAACAGACTCTGATCATCGCCATGCCGCTGTCGATTGCGGGCTTTATCGGCGCCGCCACCCTGTCTGCCGGAAACCTCGGCGGATTTGCTCTGATCTGTCTTGCGTCCGGAGCGGCGCTTGGGGCGGATATGGTGGTTCTGCCCGCCATGTTCTCGGTGGTGCTGACGCGCGCGGGGCTGAATGCCTCGGCCGCGTTTGGCATCTGGTCTTTTGCAGGCAAGCTGGGCCTTGCGCTGGCTGCCTTTTTCACTCTGCCGCTGCTGGAACGCAGCGGCTTCACACCCGGTCAAACCAATTCCGCGCAGGCGCTCGAGACGCTCAACCTGGCCTATGCGGTGCTGCCCTGCATCCTGAAACTCGGGGCGTTCGGAATGGTTCTGACCCTGCCGACAGAGGTCACACGCACATGAACACCATCGTCCTCCTTTTGCTCGCTGTCCTTGCTGCCCTCATCGCGCGCAGCCGCCTGCTGAGCTTTCGCGCCCAGTCGCCGGCGGATTACACCGGCACCGGGCCGGAGTTTTCGCTCAGCACCCATCTGAACGGGGATATCCTGTCCGAAGGGCTGATCTATGGCCCCAATGGCAAGGTGTCGAACAGTTTCGTGGCCCGCATGGTGGGCGAATGGGACGGCAACACAGGCACGCTGGCCGAATATTTCACCTATTCCAACGGCAAGCAGATGACCCGGAAATGGTATCTGACCATGGGGACCGGAAACATATTCACCGCCAAAGCGGACGATATCGTGGGTGAGGGCAAGGGCACGATTTCAGGCTCGACGGTCAAGCTGACCTACCGGATCGTCCTGCCCAAAGATGCGGGCGGACATGTTCTGGATGTCACCGACTGGATGTACCTGACCGAAAACGGCGCGATCATGAACCGGTCCGAGATGCGGAAATTCGGCATCAAGGTCGCCGAGCTGATCGCCACCATGCGCCCGGCACCCGTCCCCCAACCGGCGCATCTGAACGGCGCAAACGGCTATGATGCCGAGGCCGAGCCAAGGCCGCTGCAATGACGGTTTACCGGTCCCTGATAACCCTCCTGGCCATTGCCGGCCTTGCCCTCCTGGCAGCCTGTTCCGCCAAGCCGAAGGTTCCCAAATCCTTTCTGTCCGACCGGCAACTGAACCTGGAAGAGTTCTTTGAGGGTCAAACGGTCGCCTACGGCCAGTTTCAGGACGTCCTGGGCAATGTCCCGCGCCGCTTTACGGTCGAAATCGACGGCACATGGGACGGCGAAACTCTGACGCTGGTCGAGGATTTCGTCTATGACGACGGCGCCACCGAACAGCGTATCTGGACCCTGACCAAAACCGGCGATGACACCTGGACCGGCACCGCCCCCGGCGTTCTGGGCACGGCCACAGGGGTCGAGCGGGGCGATACCTTCAACTGGACATACAAGATCGACCTGCCGGTCAAGGACGGCACCATGCGGGTGAATTTCGACGACTGGATGTGGCTGCTGTCCGATGACCGCCTGCTGAACCGCGCCTATGTCTCGCGCTACGGGATCCGTCTGGGTGAGGTCATTCTGTTCTTTGAAAAGAAATAGACGGTCCTGCGCCACAAACTCAGGCTACCTAAATACAAACTCGTCAATCGCCAGCGGTGGGGTGCCCTCGGCTACCGCAGTGTCGGATTTCGGCGGATCGACCGGATCAGGCTGCCTTGGAAGCCCCAGACGCGCACGCTCAAGCTCGGCCCACAGGAAAAACAGGGCATCCCGTTTGCCCCTGAGGGGTTCGGGCACCGTTGTCCGCACAACGCGCGGCGATCTGAAGGGGCTCTGCTCGATCTTCGCCTCCGGTGGGTTTGCTCTTTTTTCGCACCCTATCAAACCTCGCAAAACTTAACAAATTGATTGAGCCGCGCGTTACTCGCCTTGCAATTGATTTGATTGCACTTTTCGCGCGCGCCGCACAGGCAGATCATTCTGCTTCTCATCCAGCACATTGCGAAACAGTATCGTCAGTTCCGATCTGCGGACCAGCGGGCGCCCGTCGGCGGGCGTGGGGTTATCCTGCGCCGTGCTGCGATCGGGTTTCGCACTGTCAAAGCGTTTCAGGATTGATTTGATTTGCATCTTCATAGTCCTTCAACGTCAGAGTTACGATTTTGCCGCTGCGGATCTGATCCGAACCCGTGGTAAGGGGCTCGAGGATCGAAAAACCGTGAGTGGTAATCCGCAGCGACAGCGCTCATCTAAGAGGTGGTTTCGCCAGCGTAAGGGGGAAGAAACCCGCCAAATACATCATATTTGACCGTGCGGTAAAAATTCCTGAGTGTATTCGGCATCCTAGGGATCAGCCTTAAAGTGTGAACGGTTTTTGGCGACGTAGCGTCACAACGAGACCATCGGCTGAGAGCCCCTGTTTTTCAGGCCGGATGGGGCCGTGCCATAGGGATATGCCTGCCGACCAACAGAGCTGTTTGCGCTCGGAAACATACGCAAACCCGGCCGGTCCGTTTTCTGGACAAGTCTTAATCTTTGTGACGGCTCACGCTCATCTGCGCATCCCATACTGATGTCATGACGTGTTCACCCGACGAACGGAGGTCCTGAAATGTCTTATGCAAACAGCGGCTCTGGCAGCTTTTTTAAAGGTCTGTTTTCGACGGCGGAAGAAAGACGGGCCCGACGCAAACGCAGGGCCGAAGAGCGGCGGAAACAGCGGGAAGCCGACCTTGAATCCGCAAAAGACCTGCGGGACAGTGGCTATTACGACGATCACCTGCCCGACGCCGTTTTCTATCGCCACTACTATTTCTGAGGCAAAGCGACCCGGCGTGAAGGATGCCTTAGCGGCAACGAAAATAGGGCGCGCCACCACCAGCGCGCCCCAGTCACAGGGAGGATAATGAAAATCCGCGCCCAAAAAACCGAACACAGGCGCAAACTAGGTAATGACTGTCATCATGCCATGTCTTGCCGGGCGGGTCAGTGATCCGGATCACATAACTCAAAACCTGCCGACGCTTTTCGCCGCGCGCAGTCCGGGTTGTCCCGCCAGTAGCTTTGGGCCGTGAAACACCCGCCGGACCACCGGCTTGGGCGAAAAAAACTTCACGCTACGGGAAACCCCCAATTTCGCAGGGATGAATTGGCCGGTAGGGTCTGGGTAACGGACCACTCAACTCAATCCGTTGCAACATGATAAGGGGCTGACAAACCTACCCCCTCACTCACGTCAGCCCCTCACATCATCCGATCAGTTCAGGAAAGGCGTGCGCTGGTCGTGACGACGAACCACGAGGAATGACGCTCAGCTTTTAGATCGCGCCCCATTCCAGCCCGAACTTACCCAAGTATTTCCTCAACCGATCCGCATCGTTCTGGGTTTTGCGTTTGCTGCGCGACACGGCGAACAAGGCCCGCCCGGCGGCACTGAGGCTTGCGGAACTGCGACAGACCCGGATCACTTCGGCCAATTGCACAAGATCAAACGGGTCCACGTCAGACACTGCTTCGCCCATCACATCTGCGACCAGCTTGAAGTCATCATCGGACTGGGCCGACTTCCAATCCGATTGGAGCGTCTCGATTTCAGATGCCACCATCGCCCTTGTAATGCGGCCCCTTGGCGCAAGCGTGCACAGCCTGCGGATCGACCCGGAAAAGTCGCGGAAGTTTCCCGGCCATTGGGTTGCAGGGTCCTTGGCAAAACCAAGATACTGTGCGCGCGCGTCGGTGTTGAAACCGACATGCGTGCCCAAATCCCGTTCGCAGCGATCCAGTTCATGCAGAAGATTTGCCTCGATATCCTCGCCGCGGTTGCGCAGCGCGGGCAAGGTGAAACTCCATGTGTTCAAGCGGGCCAACAGATCGGGGCGAAACTGTCCCGAGGCCGTCAAACTGCGCAGATCGCGGTTGGCACCGGCAATCAGGTGGAACCGGCTTGAGATCTCGTGGTCAGACCCCAAAGGATAAAACCGCCCGGTCTCGATCGCGTGCAGCAGAACCGACTGCATGTTGGGGTTCAGTTCGTCCACATCATCCAGAAACAGGACGCCGCCATCCGCTTCGCGCAGCAACCCGCTGCGCTCGGTCCCTGCCGCCCCAAGGTAGGAGCGGCGCTGGCCAAACAGCGTTGCCATGGCGTCTGGCCCGTTCAATGTCGCGCAGTTCACATGGACCAGACGCCCCTTTATGCGGCGCCGATCAAGTTTGAGGCCGTGAATGCGTTCTGCCAGTTCGGTCTTGCCCGTACCCGTTTCACCCAAAAGCAAGACGGGTTCGTCGGAATTGCTTGCGACCAATTCAATCCGGTCGATCAAGGCATTATAGGCCGGATTGCGCGTTTCGATCCCACCCTTCAGTTGGTCGCTGTATTCGCGTGACAATTGGTCGAACCGTTGCTGCAAGGCGTTGTAACGGCTGAGGTCCAGATCGATGATATCGAATTTCGGCCCGTCATCATTCGGGCCCGGTGGGCCAGTCTGGATCAGCCGGGCCGGAACATGTCTGCTTTCGGTCAGCAGGAACCAGCAGATCTGCGCCACATGGGTGCCTGTGGTCAGGTGGACGTGATATTGCTCGCGCTCTTCGTCGAACCCATAGGCGCGGGCAAAGTCGAACAGCTTCCCATAAACCTCCTGAAAATCCCACGGGTCGGACAGGTCCATTCGGTGCAGCAACACCTCGGTCTGGGGTGACAGTTCTTCGATCTCGCGTTTGACCTGATGGGCGAGGCGATTGAATTTGTGGTCGTGCAGCAGCTCAAGCCGGTCGACCTTGAAATGGTCATGAATGGTCAGACTGGGCGTGGGTTTCCAGCGCCGTTTCTTGCCCATATCCAGTTGCGTTCCGAGGAATCCGATGACGACGTTTTGCATGATCTATCTAGATTTATATTTCACGATCCAACTGTATCGTATTGCAGGGCATGAATTTCATCAATAGTGGAAAAATATAAAACAAATCATATACTTACGCCGACCTCAGGTTTTTCTCTGATCGCAGGCTTAACCATGGCAAAACATCCTCACAAACAAACGAGGACAAGGAAATGGCGAACAAATCCGTGTTTGCATCGATCAAAGGCCGGTTGCTGCCGAAGGCAACAGCGAAGAACGCCCATGGCGCGCCGGCCTACGCTTATTCCGATGCCCATGCTCTGGCTCAGGTCGCCGTGACCGGCACCTTCGGGGGCATGTTCTATCAGTCGCCGCAGGAGGAACTGGAATACGTTCTGGATGTGGCCGAAGCCGTCGTGCCGCACTTTCTGGCACAGGCGGCGATCTATGCCCGCCAGTCGGGATACATGAAGGATATGCCTGCGGTTCTGCTGGCCATTCTGGCCCGGCGTGATCCGGTCCTGTTCCGGGCGGCGTTCGCCCAGGTGGTCGATAACGGCAAGATGCTGCGCACGTTTGTGCAGGTCATCCGGTCGGGTCAGACAGGGCGCAAGTCTCTGGGGTCGGCACCGAAAGCGATGGTACAGAACTGGTTGAACACCGCGTCTGACCGGGCGCTGCTGAACGCCAATATCGGGAATGACCCGTCTTTGGCGGACGTGATCAGGATGGTGCACCCGAAACCGGCCTCGGCCGAGCGGGAGGCGTTGTTCGCCTGGATCGTCGGGCGGCCGTGCAATCTGGCACGGCTGCCACGGGCCCTGAGGGACTGGATCGCGTTTCGCGAGACCGGCAAGGGTCCGGTGCCGGATGTGCCGTTCCAGATGCTGACGCAGCTGGAGCTGTCGCCGGAACACTGGGCGCGGATCGCGCGTAAAAGTTCGTGGCAGATGGTGCGGCAGAACCTGAACACATTCCAGCGCCACGGCGTTTTCAACGTGGCCAGGAACGTGGATCATGTGGCGGCCTTGCTGCGCGACCCGCAGGCGATCGCCAGGGCACGTGCGTTTCCGTACCAGTTGATGGTGGCGGCACAGAACGTGACCGGCGATATGCCGCCTCAGATCGTGGACGCGCTGCACGATGCGATGGAAATCGCGGTGCAGAACGTGCCGAAGTTTGCGGGTCAGGTTGTCGTGTGCCCGGACGTTTCGGGTTCGATGACCTGGGCCGTGACCGGGTATCGCCCGGGGGCGACCTCGGTAGTGCGTCACGTGGATGTGGCGGCGCTGGTCGCAGCGTCCTTCCAGCGCGTGAACCGCGGATGTCAGGTGCTGCCGTTCGACTTCGACGTGCGTGATGTACGTCTGAGGCCGCGCGACACGATCCTGACCAATGCCGAGCGTCTGGCGGCCTTGGCCGGAGGCGGAACAAACTGTTCCGCACCGCTGGCCTGGCTGAACAATCGCGGCCGCGCGCCGGATCTGGTGGTGTTCGTGTCCGATAACCAATCCTGGGTGGATGCCCGGGTCGGTGGACAGGGCACGGCGATGTTGAAGGAATGGGAGGTGATCAAGCGTCGCAACCCGAAGGCCAGACTGGTCTGCATCGATATCGCCCCTTACGGGACCACGCAGGCGCAGACGCGTGAAGACGTGCTGAATGTCGGCGGGTTCTCGGATGCCGTCTTTGACCAGATCGCGGCTTTTGCCGCCGGTCAGACCGGACCGGATCACTGGGTCGGCGAGATCGAGAAAATCGAACTATGAAAACGGGTCAGGCGGAATGCCTGTGGGACTACAGCCTTGAACTCTGTCAGATTTCTCACAAACATCTTGTCCGCCTGACCCAAACAGACAATTCCCGGCGAATGCTGGTGGAACTACAGGTTAGAGCGCCGGTCGGCAGGCCGGAGGTCGCGGGTTCAACTCTCGCCGCGCGTTGCGCGTAGCTCAGTGAAGATGTTTCACCAACCCTTTGTCGCCGGGACCCGAACAACGTCAGGCAGAATGCCGGTGGGACTACATCGCTGTTAACGATCCGCGCCCGACAAAGGGCGCTGTCTCACCACTTCTTGTCTGCTTGACCCGAATTGAAAGGAAACTGTCTCGGCGAATGCCGGTGGAACTACAGATTGTTAATCTCCGTGTCGCGGGTTCGAATCCCGCTCGTCCCAGCCCCCTTGGGGGAGGGACGGTAGCTCAGTCAGGTAGAGCGGGCGTTTCACCCTGGTCGTGCTTTGCACGCAAACATGACCGCTTTGTCGTCGAGACCCAATCAGAAGGAATACCCCGGCGAATGCCGAAGGAACTACATGGCACACCAGGGACAGGTCGAGCGGGTTCAACTCCCCTCCGTGCCGGCGCCCAGACGGCAAACGCATCTGCCCATTCAGATGCGGGGCGGGCCTCCCAACTGTTTCTTCACCACTTGTCGTCGGGGCCTTGGATCGTTGAGATAGAGTGATGAAAGACTACCGAGAGTACCCACCACAGAACTTGGAATCAGACGTCGACTACGCCCGTCGGCTCGAAAATAGCGGCGCGGAAGAGATGTGGATTCGAAAAGCCTTAAGGTTCCATCGCCAGATGCCCTTGGAAGATATGGGCAATTTCTTCGAGGCGTTTTCCGAAGCTCGTTTGAAACACCTGCAACTGCTCATCAGTGTCCACCCTCAGCGAACCTACGAGTCTTTCGTCAAGAAGGTCTCCAAAAACCTTGGGATATCTGAGGAGCGCGCCGAGTTTTGGGTCAAGAAGTTTGAAGAGATGCAACCGAACAAGACTGATTTTTTGAACGGTAAAGTCAATGACTGAAGAAAACACATTCGACCCCGTAACCGGGGAACATCTGAAAGATTGGGGGCATCGTCCCGGCAAACAATTCCCGGCCCTGCTGGCGCGCGCGAATGATATGCGGGCAGAGGGGTTTGGTCTGGTGCGCATCCGGCAGGAACTGGAGGGCGAGATCCCTCCAATCCCGCCTACGCTGGACCTGCGCGCGCCCGCAGAGGTTGCGTTTCACGAGAACATTGACGCAGTGCATCCGGATGAAGAGGACAACGTCTCGAAGGTGCGCGAGACGATGACGGCGCTGATGCGGACACCGACCATTGAGGCCGGGGCGATCATGCCTGATGCCTGTCCGGCCGGGCCGGTAGGCACGATCCCGGTTGGTGGTGTGGCGGCGACACGGAATGCGATCCATCCGGGGATGCACTCGGCGGATATCTGTTGCTCGGTCATGATCACGGATCTGGGTCACGCTGACCCGAAAGCGGTGCTGGATGCGGCGCAATCCGTAACCCATTTCGGGCCGGGCGGGCGAGCGCAGGGCAAGCGGTTCACAACCTCGCTGAAACTGCTGGATGCGTTCCGCGAGAACCCGTTTCTGGACAACCCCAAGTCGCTGCGCATGGCGCAAGAACATATGGGGACGCAGGGCGACGGGAACCATTTCCTGTTTGTCGGGCGTTCGCGCAAAACCGGGCGGACGGCAATTGTGACCCACCATGGCTCGCGCGGGCCGGGGGCGGTTCTGTATAAGAACGGCATGGCTGTGGCCGAACGGTTCCGCAAGGAACTGTCGCCGCAGACATCCAAGCAGAATGCCTGGATTCCGGCGGACACCGAAGAGGGTCGCGATTACTGGGAGGCACTGCAACTGATCCGCAAATGGACCAAGGCCAACCACAACGCGATCCACCAGGCGACGGTCGAAGCCGCGCGTGTCGGCGATGTGGGTGAGCGGTTCTGGAACGAACATAACTTCGTCTTCAAACGGGGTGATCTGTTCTACCACGGCAAGGGCGCGACACCGGCCTGGGGAGACTATGCGGCGGACGCAACAGGTCTGACGCTGATCCCGCTGAACATGTCGGAACCGGTTCTGGTCGTGCGTGGAAAGGATGCGGGCCACGGTCTGGGCTTTAGCCCGCATGGGGCCGGCCGGAACTTTTCCCGCTCCGAGCACAAGCGCCGGATGGGGTCGGTCACGCCGGATGAGATGCTGAAGGCAGAAACCGAAGGTCTGGATATCCGGTTCCACGCCGGTGGGGTCGACGCATCCGAGCTGCCATCCAGCTACAAAAACGCGGACAGCGTTGTGGCGCAGATCAAGTCCTATGATCTGGCCGAGATCGAGGATTACATCGATCCCTACGGCTGCATCATGGCCGGAGATGTGCCGCCGTTCTGGAAAAACAAGAAGAAAGGTCGCCGGTAATTGCCGGCGACCCTGACGGCTTCCAGCTTAGCATCCTGATGATAGCCGTCCTGCAGTCTTGGCTGAGACCGACATGCAGGCGATCAAACCGAGCCGTAGCAGCATGATCTTGTAGCGGTTCCAGCGCGTATTGAAACGCGTGGGCGCTGACCCTGAATCACAGGAAGCGTCCATTTTCTGCGCTTGCGCACAGATGAGTTGAACATTGACGTCAGCCGAGACTCAGCCTTGCCGTCAACCCAATTCGCGCTTGCGCATTGGGTGCGGGGCAGCCTCAGGTCTCGGGGTTTGTTTGTGATAGCTTCATCATCTGCGGGCCATAATTGATCGAAAAATACTCCAACGCCCATCACTCATGGATCGCGAAAGGGGTTAGTTTTCAACGTGTTGGGTTGATTTCCTCTCTATTACTAAAAATTTAGTTTGACAGCGGCGCCGAATATCACCGATGCTGATTGCCATCCGGTCTGCACCGGATCACATAATCTTTGGGAGGAGACAGATGCGGAGACATCTACTTTCCGCCGTGGCGGCAGCGGCCGTCATTGCGGGGCACGGTCCTGCTTGGGCCGACGAAGCCGCAGCACAACGTTGGATCGACGACGAATTCCAGCCATCGACTTTGTCGAAGGACGAACAGTTGTCGGAAATGAAGTGGTTCATCGAAGCTGCACAACCGTATTCGGGCATGGAAATCAATGTCCTGTCCGAGGGTATCCCGACGCATTCCTATGAATCCGAGGTTCTGACCAAGGCGTTCGAGGAAATCACCGGCATCAAGGTCAACCACCAGATCCTCGGCGAAGGCGAAGTCGTTCAGGCCGTTCAGACCCAGCTGCAAACCGGGCGGAACCTCTATGACGGCTATGTTAACGACAGCGACCTGATTGGCACGCATTCGCGCCTGCAACTGGCCTATCCGCTGACCGACATGATGGAAGGCGACTGGGCGGCGACCACCTCGCCGACGCTGGATCTGGATGACTTCATGGGCATTCAGTTCACCACCGGCCCGGACGGCAAGTTGTATCAGCTGCCCGACCAGCAGTTTGCGAACCTTTACTGGTTCCGCAAGGACTGGTTCGATGACGAAGCCAACAAGGCCGCGTTCAAAGAAAAGTACGGCTACGATCTGGGTGTTCCGGTCAACTGGTCGGCATATGAAGACATCGCCGAATTTTTCACCAATGACGTGAAAGAGATCGACGGCGTAACGATCTATGGCCACATGGACTATGGCAAGCGTGCGCCTGATCTGGGCTGGCGCATGACGGACGCCTGGCTGTCGATGGCTGGCGCCGGTGACGTGGGCGAGCCGAACGGTGTTCCGGTCGATGAATGGGGCATCCGCATGGAAGCGGGCACCTGTAACCCAGTTGGCGCGTCCGTTTCGCGCGGTGGTGCTGCGAACGGCCCGGCTGCGGTCTATGCGATCCGCAAGTGGGATGAGTGGCTGCGGGCCTATGCGCCTCCGGGTGCCGCGTCTTACGACTTCTATCAGTCGCTGCCGGCGCTGAGCCAGGGCAACGTGGCCCAGCAGATCTTCTGGTACACCGCCTTTACCGCCGACATGGTGAAGCCGAAGTCCGAAGGCAACAACACCGTGGATGACGAAGGCACGCCGCTGTGGCGGATGGCGCCCAGCCCGCACGGCCCCTATTGGGAAGAAGGCCAGAAAGTTGGCTATCAGGACGTGGGGTCGTGGACCTTCCTGAAATCGACCCCTGCGGATCGTGCTCAGGCGGCCTGGCTCTATGCCCAGTTCGTGACGTCCAAGACTGTTGACGTGAAGAAGTCCCATGTGGGTCTGACCTTCATCCGCGACAGCTCGGTCAATCACGAGTCGTTCACCGAACGCGCACCCAAGCTGGGTGGTCTGGTCGAGTTCTACCGCTCGCCCGACCGTGTGGCCTGGTCGCCGACCGGCATCAACGTGCCGGACTATCCGAAGCTGGCCCAGATCTGGTGGCAGCAGATCGGCGACGTGAACTCGGGCGCATTCACCCCGCAAGAGGCGATGGACCGTCTGGCAGAAGAGATGGACATCACCATGGCCCGGATGCAGGCTGCGGATGAAAGCGCCGGTGTCTACGGTGGCTGTGGACCGCGTCTGAACGAGCCGCAGGATGCCGCCTTCTGGCTGGAAAAGCCGGGCTCGCCCAAGGCCAAGCTCGAGAACGAAAAGCCGCAGGGCCAGACCGTCAACTATGACGAACTGGTTCAGCGCTGGCAGTCTCAGTAAGCAAGCGAAACCGGGGGTGCCGTCTGCGGCATCCCCACCCCAAGGCCAGTGCGACGCACTGAAGGACCGGAACCCACGGACATGATCGAACTTCAAGACGCCACCAAACGGGTTGGCAATGTCATCCATATCAAGCCCACGAACCTGACGCTTGAGACCGGCCATTTCAACGTGCTGCTGGGCGCGACGGGATCTGGCAAGACCTCTCTGATCAAGATGATGGCGGGGCTGGACCCAATCGCCTCGGGCAAGGTCCTGATGGATGGGCAGGACGTCACGCGGCTGAACACGCAAAAGCGGCAGATCAGCCTGGTGCACCAGTTCTTTGTGAACTACCCGCATATGACCGTGTTCGACAACATCGCCTCGCCGCTGCGCGTGGCGGGCATGGCGAAATCCGAGATCGAAGGCCGCGTGGAAGAGGCCGCCGACCTGCTGCAACTGCGCCCGATGCTGCACCGCCGCCCGCATGAGTTGTCGGGCGGGCAGCAGCAGCGCACCGCGCTGGCCCGCGCGATTGCCAAGGAAAGCCGCGCGGTGTTTCTTGACGAGCCACTGGCGAACCTCGATTACAAGCTGCGCGAAGAACTGCGTGAACAGTTGCCCGACCTGTTCGCAGGGCGCGGGGCCGTGGTGGTCTATGCCACCTCGGAACCGGAAGAGGCGTTGCTGCTGGGCGGCTACACCGCGCTGATGGAAGATGGCCGCGTCACCCAATTCGGCCCCACCGCCGATATCTATCGCAACCCCGAAAACCTTGCCGCCGCGCGGGTGTTCTCGGACCCGCCTATCAATGTGGCACGCATCACCGTGTCCGGTGCGCAGGCGCAACTGGCCGGCGGCGGTGGCTGGAACGTCGCCGATATCGCCGATGGCGACTACATGGTCGCCGTGCGTCCGCACCGGGTGACCCCGTTCCGCTCTTCCGACGCCGATGTGGAACTGACCGGGCGTGTCATCGTGACCGAGCTTTCGGGCTCGGATTCCAGCGCGCATTTCCAGCACGGGGACGAAGCGTGGGTATCCCTGGCCTCGGGCGTCCACCCCTATCAGGTGGGCGAGGATCACAGTTTCTACATGAACCCGGCCCATTGCCGGTATTTCGGCCAAGACGGCAAAAGGATCGCCTGACATGGCACAGATCAAACTTGCAAACCTGCGACACAGCTATTTCCCCAATCCCAAGGGGCCACAGGATTACGCCCTGAAGGAAATCGACGTTACATGGCGCGATGGCGGGGCCTATGCGCTGCTGGGGCCGTCGGGCTGCGGCAAGTCCACGCTGCTGAACATCATCTCGGGTCTGCTGACCCCGTCCGAGGGGCAGATCCTGTTCGACGGTCAGGACGTGACCGCCCTGCCCCCCGATCAACGCAACATCGCGCAGGTGTTCCAGTTCCCGGTGATCTACGACACGATGACCGTGGGTGAAAATCTGGCCTTTCCGCTGAAAAACCGCGGGGTTGACCCGGCAACGATCAAACGTCGCGTCGACGAGATTGCCGAGATGCTGGACGTCACCGATATGCTGAACACCCGTGCCAGCGGCCTGAGCCCGGACAACAAGCAGAAAATCTCGATGGGGCGCGGGTTGGTGCGCGATGACGTGAACGCGGTGATGTTCGATGAGCCGCTTACGGTGATCGACCCACATCTGAAATGGAAGCTGCGGTCCAAGCTGAAAGAACTGCACCAGCGCGTCAAAGCGACGATGATATACGTGACCCACGACCAGACCGAGGCGCTGACCTTTGCGGATGAAGTGGTCGTGATGCAGGAGGGCGAGGTGGTGCAGATCGGCACCCCGGTTGAACTGTTCGAGCGTCCTCAGCACACATTTGTCGGCCATTTCATCGGCTCGCCCGGCATGAACGTGCTGCCCTGCGACGCCGAGGGCGACCGCGCCGTATTCGAAGGCCATGAGGTGATGCTGGAAGGCCCAACCCACGGCGACGGGGGCCGCACCGATCTTGGTATTCGCCCCGAATATGTCGGCTTTGGCGACACCGGCATTCCGGCGCATGTGACCAAGGTCTCGGACATTGGCCGCCACTATGTGGTCAGCGCCATGGTCGGCAACACGGCGCTGAAAGCGGTGACCGAACATGAGGTCCCCGAACCCGGCTCGCAGGTCTTCCTGAAATTCAAACCTGAACAATCCCGCGTCTACCGCGACGGCTGGATCGCAACCGAGGAGCGGGCGCAATGAGAACGGAAAACCAAAAGGCGTGGTTCTTTGTCCTGCCCGTACTGGCGCTGGTTGCGTTCAACGCGCTGGTGCCGATGATGACGGTGGTCAACTACTCGGTGCAGGAAACCTTTGGCAACAACCAGTTCTTCTGGGAGGGGCTGGGCTGGTTCGAACAGATCCTGCGCTCTGACCGGTTTCAGGCCGCGCTGGGGCGGCAGTTCCTGTTCACCTTCCTGATCCTGCTGATCGAGGTTCCGCTGGGCATCATCGTGGCGCTTTCCATGCCGCGCAAAGGGTTCTGGGTGCCGGTCTGTCTGGTGCTGATGGCCCTGCCGATGCTGATCCCGTGGAACGTGGTCGGCTCGATGTGGAACATCTTCACGCTGCCCAAGATCGGCCTGCTGGGCTATTTCCTGAATGACGTTCTGGGCATCAACTATGATATGACGCAACAGCCGCTGTCGGCTTGGATCACCGTTGTGGTCATGGATGTCTGGCACTGGACCTCGCTTGTGGTGCTGCTGTGCTATGCGGGCCTCGTGTCGATCCCGGACGCCTATTATCAGGCGGCCAAAATCGATGGCGCCAGCCCCTGGTCGGTGTTCCGCTACATCCAGCTGCCCAAGATGAAAACCGTCCTGACCATCGCCGTTCTGCTGCGCTTCATGGACAGTTTCAACATCTATACCGAACCCTTCGTTCTGACCGGCGGCGGTCCCGGCAACTCGACCACCCTGCTGTCGATCGACCTTGTGAAGATCGCACTGGGGCAGTTCGACCTTGGCCCTGCTGCGGCGATGAGCCTGATCTATTTCGCCATCACGCTGCTGGTCAGCTGGGTCTTCTATACACTGATGACAAAGGATGACGCGCAATGAAGAAGCGGTCCCTGATCCCGATCCTCTATATCGCGTTCCTGATGCTGCCGATCTATTGGCTGGTGGCGATGTCCTTCAAGACCACGAACGAGATCCTGTCGGGCTTTTCCCTGTTCCCCCAAACCTTCACGCTGGAGAATTACATCACCATCTTCACCGATCCGACATGGTACTGGGGCTATATCAACTCGATCATCTATGTGACGATCAACACGGTGCTGTCAGTCTGTGTCGCTCTGCCTGCGGCCTATGCGTTCTCGCGCTACCGGTTTCTGGGTGACAAGCAACTGTTCTTCTGGCTGCTGACCAACCGGATGGCCCCAGCGGCAGTGTTCGCGCTGCCGTTCTTCCAGCTCTATTCCTCGATCCACCTGTTCGACACCTATCTGGCCGTAGCGCTGGCGCATACGCTGTTCAACGTGCCGCTGGCGGTGTGGATTCTGGAAGGCTTCATGCGCGGTATCCCCAAGGAGCTGGACGAGACGGCTTATGTTGATGGCTATTCCTTCCCGCGCTTCTTCATAACAATCTTCCTGCCCAACATCAAAGCGGGCGTCGGCGTCGCCGCTTTCTTCTGCTTCATGTTCTCGTGGGTGGAAATGCTGCTGGCCAAGACCCTGACGGCGGTCGAGGCCAAACCCATCGCCGCCGTGATGACCCGCACCGCCTCCAGCGCGGGGTACGAGCTGGGCCTGCTGGCGGCAGCCGGGACGCTCACCATCATACCCGGTGCCATCGTCATCTGGTTTGTCCGCAACTACATCGCGCGCGGTTTCGCGATGGGCCGTGTGTGAGGTTCGATATGCGTAAACTTCTTCTCACCCTTCCCTTCCTGCCTTCGATGGCATTTGCCCAGCAAGCCGGGTGGGGCAATGTCGGCCAGCAGGAGGAAAAAGGATTCTCGTGGACCGCCCCCCTGTGGCCCGATTTCTGGATGGCCTGGACCCCGGCGACGCTGGCCGTATTCGTGGGCATCTTCTCGGCCATCGCTCTGATCGGGGTATTGGAGGGGTTCAAATTCCGCGACGGCCTCGAACGCCGCGGTGTGCTTGGCCTGACCACCACGTTGGGGGATCGGTTGTTCATAACGCTGCTGGGCTCGGCCTACATCTTCCTGGCCTGGCTTGGGCTGGTGGGCCAACCTGTCTGGACGCCCCTTCTTCTGTCCATCGGCTGGGGCGTTTTCGTCTTCTGGAAAGTTTAAGCTTTGCGAAACAGCGAAAGGATGCTTGTCTGTCAGGCATACTAAGAAATGGCGACACCGAGATCGATGCGAAAGAAAAAGACGACAAATCTGCTGACCGAAGTGGAACTTGAGTTCATGAACGAGCTCTGGGCGCTGGGTCGGGGTTCGGTCCGTGATGTCCTTGATCGCCTGCCACCTGATCGCAATCTGGCCTACACATCCGGCGCGACCATTCTGCGTATCCTTGATGAAAAAGGGTTCGTCGAAAGTGAGAAGAACGGCAAGTCGCTGATCTACAGACCCCTGCTGGAAAAGGACAGGTACCAGTCGCGGTCGCTGCAGAATCTGTCCCGGACCCTGTTTGACGACACGCCCGCAACGCTGGTTGCAAGGCTGGTCGACGATGCGGGGCTGACAGAAGATGATCTGGAGGAAATTCGAGCACTGGTAGAGAGGAGACTGCAAAATGACAGCGGTTAAACCGGTTCTCGATGCGTTTCTCGAGTTCAACGTTGTGCTTGGATTGTCAGCGCTGATCTGGCTGGCAATGCGCGGGGCCCTGGCGCTTACGCCCATGCGGTACGGCTTTGTTGCTCAGCTTCGTTCGCTCAAGATACTCTGCATCTGCGTTCTGCTCAGCCCGGTTCTGGCAATGGGTGTCACTGGTTTTGTCAGTCAGCTGTGGCCGGGACGCGTTGTCGCGCTGGGAGATCTCGCCGTGGCGGCCTATCTGCGCGGCGAAATCGCCATGCCGGCTGCGCAGTTCGAAACCCTTCTGAACACGCGCGAACGCTGGGTCGATCATGTCCTGTCAGGCAATTCTGTCTTGGTGACTTGCGCGTTGGTTGCGCTGGCGCTGGTGGCGGCTGTTCTGGCACTTCGGGTTGTCCGCAATGCACTTGCAATTCGCAAGGCTGTTCGGTCCAGCTTTCTTTGGCGGCAGTCGGCCAAGGTGGACATTCGTCTGTCAGATCGCGTAACCGTGCCATTTGCGGTGCGCGGCCTTCGTCGCCGGCACGTCGTTTTGCCCAGCCATCTGCTGAACTCGCCACGCGATTTGCGCTTTGCTCTGGCACATGAATTCCAGCACATCCGCGCGCTGGACGTGGAATGGGAACTGGGATTCGAGCTTCTGCGCCCGCTGCTGTTCTGGAACCCGGCCTATCTGGCCATGAAGCATCAGTTTGACCGGCTTCGCGAATTGGCCTGCGATCAGTCCGTCGTCTCGCGCAAGGGGATTGACGCTACCGACTATACCACCTGCTTGCTGGATTACTGCACCCGGTCGGTCAAGCTGAAAAGCCCTCGTATTCTTCATGTGGCCCTGGTTAACGGACCGAAAGCAAAGCATGCTTTGCGTCAGCGCGTCATTGCCCTGACCGATGCACCCGTGACGACAAGCCAGCTGTCAGCGCTTTTCCTTGGGTTGACGCTTTCGCTGGTTGTTGTGCTTGCGATTGGTTCGGCCTCGGTGCGTCAGACCCAGGATTGGAGCCATGATCGTCTGATGCTTTCGACAGTTGTAAATCTGGAACGGCTGGAAGCGCGCAATCAAGGGAATTGACAGACCGCAATGAACGCCCGCCTTGGGTTGGAGAGGTGGGCTTGCGCGGACTGCGAGCAGGTTTCATCGCAGATTCCGTGCTATGACGCTGTTCGCCGTTGCAGATGCTTGATGGGCACCAGTTGACAAAACCGCCATTCGCGCCATACCGCGCAGCGCTCTGAGATTTCGGTGGTTTTATCAGGCCAATGCGGTCTCTGCCGCCTCTTACAACAAAAGTATCGACTTGACCTGAGATGAATGGCAATAAAGAAAGTCTCCTGTTTATGTGAATTTCTCTCAGGTTGGCATGGCAGACGGTCCGTTTCTCGATTTGCGTCATCTGAAGATGATCCGTGCGATTGCCGAGTACGGGCGTGTCAATGATGCGGCCGAGGCCTTGGGTGTTACCTCGTCCGCCCTGTCGCATCGCATTAAAGAGGCCGAGCGACGGTTGGATCTGGTTCTGTTCACGCGGATACATAAACGTCTGCGCATGACCCCGGCGGCGGAATACCTTGCCGAGGTCGCGGATCGCGTCCTGTCGGATTTGGACCGCGCGGAACGCGATGTGCGGCGGATGGACCGCGGTGTGGAACATGTCGTGCGCATCGCGGTCGAAGCCTACAGCGCATACCATTGGTTGCCCAATTTCAGCCGCTACCTGCACACCCATTTGCCCGGGATCGAACTGCAGGTCATGACGAGCGTGACGCGCGAACCTGTCGCTGCGCTTACAAATCGGGGGGCCGACATTGTTGTGACCTCAGGCGAGGCAAATCTCATCGGGACACATCGAATTCCGCTGTTCCGGGACGAACTGCTGTTCATTTTTGCGCCGGATCATCCCCTTGCCGCAAAGACCTATGTCGAAGGCAGCGACATCGAAGGCGAAGACTTCATCACCTACACGTTGACGCCCGAGCCGGATCGCGAGTTTGCCCGGCTGTTCCGCCCCTCGGGAAGGTATCCGCGCTGGACCACAACGGTTGAGATGCCAGCGGCCATCATCGAATTGGTGGCCGCCGGTCAGGGCAGCAGTGTGCTTGCCGGCTGGGCCGTGCGCCCGGCCATCCAAGCAGGACGCATTGTCGGAGTGCGCGTCGGCAAGGACGGGATAGAGGTGCCCTGGGGTGCCTTGATCCGTTCCGAGGACAAAGGCGCAGGCCCCATTCTGGACGTTGCGCAAGCCCTTGCGCGGTGGTCCTCGGAAAACGGTGGGTTCGGCTAGGACCGCAGTCTTTCATTCGTAGGGTCATAAACATGATGGGAATGGCGTATCGCCGTGCGTAACTCTCCGAAAGCCTGCACCGAACAGGTTTCCCCCATTCCAAGCGCGCCATTTTCCACATAGCCAAGCGCCAACAGCTTTCCCGTTCGATATCCCATCGAAACCGATGTCAGATATCCGATCACCCGGCCCCCTTGGATGATCGGGTCGGATGGCAGGGGTTCCGGCCCGGGATCGGTGATCTCCAGCCCAACAAAGGCCCATGCAGCTTCTTTCGCAGCCTGTTCTTCAACCGCTTTCTGGCCGGTAAATGCTGGCTTCGACATATTCGCGAATTTAGAAAGACCAGCATCGAACAGCGTGTACTCGACACCAAAGTCGGCACCCCAACCATGATACCCTTTCTCGATGCGCATCGCATTGAGCGCGTAAGACCCGAAATTACAGATGCCAAGCGGGGAACCCGCAGTCCAGATCGCATCGTAGAGGGCGACCAGATCTGAAGTGGCGACATGAAGCTCCCACCCCAATTCCCCGACATAGCTGACCCGCAGAGCCGTGACCGGGATGCCGGCGATTTCGATCTCGGCCAGGCTCATCCACGGGGCGCTGGCCGCGCTCAGGTCGGCGGCGGTGAGGCCCTGCAAAAGATCACGGGATTTTGGGCCCATCACCAAAAGCGCACCGTCCCGAGCGTATCCCTTGGTCAGCCGAACATCGGCATCGCCACAGGCGTCGGCAATCCAGTCGTAGTCGCGATCGACAGCCAGAGTCGGCCCGCACAGCAGAAATCTGTCTTCGGCCAGCCGGGCAATTGTAGCCTCGGACCAGATACGCCCCTTGGGTGTCAGCATATAGGACAGACGCACTCGTCCGACCGACGGCAGCGTTCCGCAGACCACTGTGTCGAGCACCTTGGCCGCGTCGCGCCCTTCCAGAGTGAATTTGGTGAAGCCGCCATGGTCCATGATCCCGACGTGGTCGCGGACGGTTTCGCATTCGGCCCGCACGGCATCCTGCCAAGGTTCGTGACCGAAACTCAAAGCATCTGGATCGTTCGTCTGGCCGTGATCGAACCAGAACGCACGTTCCCAGCCGCCGATCTGCCCCATGATCGCACCTTGCGCGACCAGACGCGCATAAAGCGGCGTTTGCTTCAGCGGACGCCCGGACTCCATAAGCCGGTGAGGGTAAGGGATCGCATATTGCAGGTCATAATGCTCGGACGCGCGGGCTGCGGCGTAGTCCTGCGTGGCCCAGGATCCGAAGCGGCGGGGATCCCAGGCGGACAGGTCCCATTCGGTTTCGCCTGTCGTCAGCCATTCAGCGATGGCTTTGCCGATGGCGGCGGAATGCGTGATGCCAATTTGAACGCCTGTCGCGTGATAGAAATTTCGAACCCCCGCGGCGGGCCCGACAAGCGGAAGCGCGTCGGGCGCATAGGGGATCGGGCCATTCACGAACCGCTGGGCACCCGCTTCGGCAAGCAGCGGCACATGCGAAGAGGCGGCCTCGAACACGGCCATCATCCCGTCGATGTCATCCGGGAAAAGCTGGTGGTCAAAATCCTGAGGCACCCCGTTTTGCCAGACCGGGCGACCTTCATGGGCGTAGGACCCAAGCAACAGGGCGTTGCGCTCGCGCCTGAGGTAAAAGCGGATGTCGGGGTCGCGGATCAAAGGAAATGTGGCCGTGTCCTTTTCCAAAGCAGCCAGTGGCGATGTCACCATGTACTGGTGTTCGAGCGTGACGACCGGCACCTGCAAACCCGCCATGACCGCGATCCGTCCGCCGTTTGAACCGGCTGCATTGATTACGCTTTCTGCAACGATTATGCCGGTCGGCGTTTCAACCTCCCATTCCCCGGACGCGCGCTGACGCAAACCTGTGACAGGTGTGAAGCGGCGTATTTCTGCGCCCAGGTCGCGGGCGTGTTTCGCCAACGCCTGGGTCAACTGGCTGGGGTCGATATCGCCTTCGTAGGGATCAAGAATTCCGCCGCGGACGGTATCGTCCGCCTTCCAGTAGGGATGCATCTGTTCGATCTCGGACGGGGTCAGCATCGACAGCTCAAACCCGGCTGATCGGGACACTCCGCACAGATGGTGGAACAGTTGCATACGGTCGGGTGTATGCGCGGGCCAGATGGCGGACGTGTGGCGATAGGTGATCGGCGCGGCTGGGTCTTTGGCCAACTCTTTGTACAGCCGCCAGGCATAGTTTCCGGCGCGCATGCCCAGCCACGAGTTTGCATAGGTGGGAATATTCCCGGCCGCGTGCCAGGTCGACCCTGCGGTCAGTTCGTTCTTTTCCAGAAGAACGGTATCGGTGATGCCCGCCTTGGCGAGATGATACAGAATGGCGGCACCGACCGCGCCACCGCCGATGACAACAACCTGCGCATGGCTTTGCATTCAGTGTGACTCCAGCAGTTTTCCGAAACCTTTGATCGGATCGTTGATCCCGATCGCGCGCAGCGTTCGCCAGTAGACAGCCGCATTGCAGGCCACGATTGGCTTGCCGTGAACCTCTTCCAACTCGCCAATCAGTGCCACCACAGGCAATGCGGTCCCAACCTGAAGAATGACGTCGCAATCCGAGGCCGCGACTGCCGCAAAGACGGCCCGGATGTCGTCCAACGAGGTTTCACAAATCGCCGGAAGCGACGGCGCTTCGGTGCCCTTGACTGCGACCACATCGAAGCCTGCGCTTTCCGTGTTTGCCTTCACAACAGCGTCGATTTCCGCATTGAACGGCGTGACAATACCAACCCGCTTAGCCCCCAGTCGGCGCAATCCCTCATAGTCTGCCTGCGAGGCGCCGATCACCGGTACGTCAACCTGCTTGGATATGTCTTCGCACCGTGCCTTAAGCTTATCCGGGCCGCCGGGCCCGGCATCCGTTGTCAGACCGATGGCAATGGCCGAAGGCGCGCAGTCCATCAATTTGGCCGCCTCGTCGGGCAAGTCTTCCGACACCGCATCGCCGCCCAAGCGAAAGCGCTGCATCTGATTGGTCACACCGGATGGTCGCAGCAATTCCAATTCGGGCTGGACGACGGTGTTCATGGCGGGTGTCATGACGCCGATTACGGCGCGGGGGGCAAGGGTATCAGCCATTTTCTGTCTCCTTCAGGAATTGGTTCAGCCCGTTCATGCCGCCGATATAGATCGCATCACCGACGACCTGCTCCAATTCAGCGGCGTCGCTTGCCGCACATTCAAAGCGGCTTTGCCATATCCCCAAAGTCTGACCTGTATGGGTGATTGGAAGGAATCGGTGCGTTGCCACGTATCCGGTCACGGGCAGCGGGCTTTCGAGGATGTCATAGGTGTAGAAATGATCGGTATCCGAATGCGCCAGCAAGGTTTCCCGGAACACCGTGCCATCGGCGATATCCAGCTGTCGGACTGTGCCGGTGGCGGTCGGTGATCCGTTTTCCAGACTGGCCCCCACCACGCCCGGGTTCCAGTGCACCACACCGTCAAAGGCGCGAACCGTCGCCCAGACTGTGTTGATGTCGGCATCGATGATCATACTTCTGAAAACATGCATGTCGGTTCCTTTTTACGGCTGAAGACGGATAGGATAGCGGGCGCGAATACGCGCTTCCGCCTCGGGATCAAGATGTGCCGAAGGCGGTGCGGCCAGATTCTCTGCTACACGTGTTCGCGCCTGATCCCAGATTGAAAGACAGCCTGCGGACACCCAGTCATCGACACTCTGACGATCGGCAAGCGCAGGGTAGTAGTAGTCAGATTTCATGCGTTTCAGCGTTTCGGTTTCACCCAGATAGTGCCCGTCCTGTGTGACGACACGCTCTACCGCGTCCAGATCGAGCGTTTCCGCGTTCACTTCGATCCCCCTGATGCTGCGCAGGATCGCGCCACACATGTCGTCGTCGATGACCATCGCCTCGGGGCTAGCCACCATGATAGAGCCCAGCATCCCCACCGACAGATTGATCATGTCGGCACCGCCATGGCCCGCCAGAGCGACAGTGTAGCCTTTTTCATAGCCGGCTTGCGCATCGACGACCTTGGAATCCGTCATACCCGCCGAGACGGTGGACGGCAGACCGATATGGGCCAGAAGCTGCGCTGCGGCGGCATTTGCGATCGCAGCTTCACCGCTGCCACCGCTCATTGCTCCGGTGCGCAGGTCGGAGATGAAGGGCATCAGCGCATAGATGCAGGGGCTGCCCTTTTGGATCCCGTCAACCACGACCAAGCCCGCAAGGCATTCCGCCAGACCCTGAGCCAGCGCACCCGCCAGGGTCACCGGACTGGTCGCACCGGCCTGCCCCGCCGAACAAATCTGCGGAATCATGCCTGCCGTCACAGCCTTTTCAAGCATCAAAATGCCTTCGGCGGCATAGGTCAGTGGCGGCACCACATGAACGATGACCGCCATGCAGAACGGTCTTTCGCGGAAGGAGTGCGCAGGGCCAAGCGCCATATCGAACATCTCGACAATCGGATTGATATGGTCCGGGTGGCAAAAGCTGATGCCAATGGGTTTCGACGTCGCCTTAAGGCAGGCAAAGGCGGTGTTGATGTCCAACTCGAACGGGTCCGGCACATCCCTGGCAACTACGGGCCGAACTCCGTAGTGGATATTCGGTGATGCCTCCAACACGCGCATCAGATCGTAAAGATCGATCAGCGTGCTGTCCCTGTAAGTGCCGGTTGCGGCATCAAGCGTCTGCACTGCCGCGCCGCCGGTGCCGATGTGAACCCGGCGACCACCGATCTGCAAATCCCTGTCCCGAGTAAACCCCGGCAAAGTGATCTCGCGCGGGGCGCGGGCCAGCGCGCTTTGGATTGTCTCGGCTGAAAAGCACAGGCGTCCATCCGGGCGATGCCACGCCCCCGCATCAACCGCACGCTTGGTGGCCCCTTCCGGCAAGCCGGACATGCCCACGGTCGCAAGAATATCATATGCATGCGCCTCGATGGCGGCCAGTTCGGACGACGATAACGGCCGCAAAGCGCCGCCTACCTGAAAGGCAGGTGACGGGCTCGGACCCGAGCTATCTTCTGTTGTCTCCCGTCTTCGCGTCCGTCTGACCATTTGCGCCCCTCGACAGCTGTAGTAGAGCGCAAATGTTTGGCATTTAGAATTCAATAAACCGGTTCAGATGGTGAATGAAATTCACGATAGACAGGCCTGTCATTCGGCTATCTGAAAGACCTTCGTATGCTCGATTGCCATATCGTACAAAGAGATTGTCACATGCGTGATGATGTCCTGGCCAACAAATGCGCCTTTCAGAATAAAATAATAGTCAACATCATTTGTATCGCCACCCATTAGGATGGCTCGCCGACCGCCCACAAACTCAAACCCGTCAGAGGCGCGAAAAGCCGCTTCTACACTGTCGCCAAGCTGGGCCATGGCGATTTGTGACAGTTCGCCTGAAAAGGACTCGTTTACGAAGCAGGATTGCTCGATTTGGTTACCTATTTTGTCGCTGACAATCCCGTGTATGCGCGTATCCGGGGGAAAGGGTGATGCACTGATCACGAGGTAATCCACATGTGCCCTGTCATCGGTCCTGATCAGCTCAATCTCACCGGACAAACCGAAATCCTCCATCGGATCGGCATGTACGCCCTCGGGTGCTGCGAATGCGCTGCTGCAAAACTGCTGATACTCAGCCCAGAGTGCATAAAACTGGTCAGCACCTTTCGCGTTTGCCAGCTTCGGGAAGACGGGAACCGCCAACGCCATGACTAGGGGCAGGAAAACAAACTTAAAATTCATGTCTTTAATCTCGCGTTCTACTTCAAAATGATGGTTCCGCGTAACTTTTGACAATTATGGGGATTTGGCCAGCCAAAAAGACGAGCCCGCCGGTTTATTCCTGAAGAACACGCCTGCTGATAGCATTTGCTTACGTTCCGGTCGTACCCTGAGCGGGGTATTTCGTTACGGCAGACCGAACAATAATGACGGATCAAGAATACGCGACACTTGGGATCGAAGAACTGGACTGGCTGCAAGCGTATAGAAGTCGAAGGCTTTTCTTAACAGTTCAGCGTCAATGTCATTGGGCGGTTCTCAAGGTGATCAGCCCCTTCGTCCGGCACTTTGATGGACACCACACCGCTTGAATTCGAAAACGCGCCCGTTCCTCCAATCACAGCCCAGTCGATGACTTCCTGTGCGGTGCCAGAACTCATTGTGTCTGTTGCGTCGCTCAGAGACGTGCTGGTCGCCACAAAGATGCTTCCATTGGGCAGGTTGATTGACCCGTCCACTCGAACGTAATGACCCATTTCCGGTGTTCCGCCCAGGACCGTTGTGACAACATCAAAGGACCCAACGTATAGCCCGTTTAGGTCCTCGAGGAACCAGTGCAGAATGCGTCTGTCGCCGACATCAGCTTCGGTTGGATTATCTCCGACGAACCTTATGGAGGTATTGCTGTGCAGCAGTTCAGTAATGCCGCATCCAATGTGCGACTCCTCAGCATGGCTGGTCGATGCCATCGCCAGCATAGCTGTAACGGATAACGCAAGGCACCGGGTCCTACCCATCGTTCCACTCCCGCTTGGACTTACTGAAAGTCGCTGCCCATTTTTGGTCGATGTTTCCATCGCGAAGGTCCAAACGATAGCAGCCAAACATTAAGCGGGGTCCAACTTCTGGTTAAGTTGGAATTTCGCCGTGGTCGATGCACTCTCGGGCGCAAAGCATCGCAAGCAGGCGGCAAAGAAAGGGCGCCTAAAGCAGATCAAACGCTAGTCGCACGTGAACTTGAGGTCGTAGAATCCATCTCCCACGGGGGTTGCGCTTTCAAACGTGGCGGGTCCGCCGCACTGAACTTCAGCGTTGGCTTGTTCTGCTTCGGTCGGTGTGGGGGTCTGAAATCCTTTGATGATTGCTGTCTCTTCGCCGGCATCAATGGCCGTGCCTTCAATGTCGGTCGGAGTGTCGCATGCTGCCAAGGCAGCAATGAAAGGAATAACTGCAAGACGTCTCATGTATTTCTCCAGGCAAAAAATGTAGGTCCAATAAATCACGTTGTTGCTTCAACACAAAGGAAATGCCGCGCGCCGATGGGCGCCAAGCTCCTGAACCCGGTACAACCGTCAGTGGCGGACGCATCCGCTGGCGTTCAACACAGCGGGCAAAAACAGCACAACCGCTAACCGCCGCCGTTTTTTTGCCAAGGTGTCCGACTTCACTGAACGCCCATACGGAATCGGGCACATCTGCCAAACGAAACAACGGAACATATCGGGCCAAGGAGACACAAGGTGAAGATTGAAGTCAAAGACCTAACTAAGCTTGAAAAAGAGGCGGACAAAATTGGGGCGGCAGCCGTCCGGCAGGCCAAGGTAATTGAACAGGCTGAAAAAGCCTCGCCAGTGGCGAAAAAGACATTGGCACCACTCAAGAAGGCCGTTGCCGTGGCTATGAAACAGGGCAAAGTTGCGCAGAAGGCCATCTCTAGCGCCAAAAAGGCGAAAGGCATGGATGCAAAGGCCAACAAAGACCTTCTGGTTCAGGTGTCGAAGGCCGCCAAGACTGCTTCTGCGGCAAAAAAATTGCTCGGGCATGAGGTGGCGCATGTTGTTCAGCAGGCCGCCCCCAAAGTTAAGCCGAAAGAGATGGAGAAGACATTCGATGAAAAGCTGAAGTTTTGGCAAAACCTCGAAAAGAAGGCGAAGTAAAACGCGCGTATCAGCGGTGTGCAATGCTCTGTTCACGCCGCTGATCTACACTTCCTCACAGAGTTCCCCAAATGCTCATCAGGCAGTCATCGTCATTGCCCGTTAGACCGTCGCGGCAAGCCGTGTGCCGAGGTTGGGGGCTCGGCAAACACGCAATCCGCCGCCGTCGTCGCTGAACCCTCGCCATCACAAGCGCATCGCGGCCTTTTACGGCATGTGTGGTTTCCGGATTAAGCAATCTTAATTCCTGCGCAATATTCCCGGCTGGTACCCGTCACCACATGAGGTTCACCTAATGGGAGTGAGTACCATGAAACACATTGCCGCTTTGGGTCTTGTTGCCCTGAACCTGGCCTATCTGAGCACCCCGGCATTCGCGAATTGCTACTTCGGAACCGATGCCGTGACGGGTTCCGAGACAATTATCTGCGAGACCGACGGTGGTTTTTCCAGTTGGGGAACCATGATCGCCGAAGCCTGACACAGGTTCTGGAAATGCATTGAAAAAGCCATGGGGGAAGTTGCCGTGTTCAAGAGTTCCGTTGCCGCTATTGCCTTGGTAGCCTTGTGTGGGCCTGCTATTTCAGGTCAGTTCTATCCGCCCAACAGTCTCGACAGCGTCACACTGATTGGCCCTCCGGCTGAACCCGGCACGGCGGAGTTCGACAAGGAAATGTTCGCTGTCATGTGGATGCAGGAAAGTCGAACGCAGGAACAGGTTGATTTCGTGCAAAAACCCGTCGATCTGGAACGTTTCGCACCGATCGTTGCACCTGAATTGTTGGATGTAGATACGCAGGCCCTGAGCGGCATGCTGGATCAAATCATCGACGAGGTGCGCGACGACTACAATCTGGTCAAGGCAAACTACGACATTCCGCGCCCTTTCGTTGTCAATGATAAGGTTGAGCCGGTCGCCACTGCGTTCCCGGTGACGTCCTATCCCAGTGGACATACGATCCGGGCCATTGTTTACACCTCGGTTCTTTCGGATCTGTTTCCGCAGCACTCTGACGCGCTAGAGAAGCTCGGGCGCGAAATCGGTTATGGTCGTGTGATTGGCGGCGTGCACTACCCAATGGACGTCGTTTCCGGGCAGCTGTTGGGCGACGCCTACATGGAGGTCATTCGTGAGCAGCCGGCCTACAAGGACGCATTGGACGCCATCCAACACGGCAATGACGATCCCACTGCTTGGTCTGGTTAGGAGTTGATATGCACCAATACTGCACGGGCAGCACCTGATCCGCTGGACCAATTTCAGGCCACGAACCTGCTTATGCTCGAAGTCAATTACTTGCGTAGCGCAGCCAGGTTCAGCGTATTTTTCTTTTTTGAAAAAAGTGGTGAGCCGTGCAGGATTCGAACCTGCGACCCACTGATTAAAAGTCAGAAACACCCACAATTTGATGCGAAACCGCACCTCATGCCATGTCGTCTCATACTGGCGCGGTTTCCTGCCAAAACATCAGTAAATTATAGCTATCCACTATTGTCCCCCGGTCATAGTGCGTCTAAACTGGTCTCATGTTGTGTCATGCAATCTAGCGGAATTTGTCCCCCAAGAGTCCCCCAGAGGTGTTTTGGTGAAGCTTGAGCTAAACGAACCCTATCTTAAGAGGCTGGAACCGCCAGAGGCAGGCCGGCATGAGATATCGGATACGAAGCGCACCGGGCTGAGACTAAGGGTGTACTCGTCTGGTCGGGCAGTCTGGATGTACGAAAAGCGCGTAAAGCGCGGTGCGAAGCGGAAGCACACCCTGGGTGTGTACTGTACTTGGAATGCCGCAGGAAAGCGTGAGACAGGCCCAATTGGATTGGCGGAAGCCCGCAGGGTGGCGCTCGACATCGAGGCGGAAGCTGCCCGAGGGTTTGACCGCGTGTTGGATGCTGAGGACGCACGGCGGGAACAGCAGAAGGCTGCAGCGAGCATACAAACGATCCAGAATGTGCTGGATAAATATGCCGAATTGCACCTCTGCAACCTGAAATCAGGAGATGAGCGAAAGCGCCAGCTAATGGACGCACTTTCAAAGCACCTTGAGCATCCGGTTGGTGACCTGACCCGCGCCAGCCTCCAAACGCCGATTGATGACAAGGCCAAGGAAGGCAAGCTGTTCATGGCGAACCGCATAAGGGCCGCACTCAAACACTTCACGCGCTGGGCATGGCGACGTGAATATCTGAAGGAGGACGTGGGCGACAGATTAGAGCGAGCCACGAAAGAGCGCATTCGTGAGAGAGTTCTGTCGCTTGCTGAGGTCCGTGAAATTTGGGCCAAGTCTTTCGAACTGGGCGACCTGTGGGGGCCGTTGCTCAGGCTGCTCCTGCTGACGGTACAGCGCCGCAGTTCCGTTACAGGGCTGCGCAAGAGCGAACTGGACCTCACGAACTCCAGGTTCAAGAAGGCCATCTCCGACGAGAAGAACGACCGAGCGCACATTACCCACCTCTCGCAGCCAGCAATGATTGAAGTTGAACGCGCATTAAAGCGGCTGGATCAGATGGACGATGCGCAAGAGGATTACCTGTTTAGCACGACTGGGCGAACGCCGGTATCAGGATGGAGCAAAGCAAAAGCTCGCTTGGACAAGCTTCTAGGTGATGAATTCGAACACTGGCGCTTTCACGACATACGCACGGCGTTCGCCACGCACATGGCCGAGCGCGGCATATCAGAATCCGTAGTGGATCGCGTTTTGAACCACGCGGCCACGGGATCGAAACCCAGTGCCGTTGCTCGAGTCTACAATCAGGCTGAACTGCTGGATGAGCGCGCCGTCGCGCTGGACAAGTGGGCTAAACTTGTGGCCCAGGAAAACGGGCAGTTTGTCAGGATGACTGCAAAATGATGGATGATCGGAAGAACAAAAACGCTGAAGTGCGACAACGTATTGCTGATATTCCTTCGGACGCCAGGTCGTTTCTAAAGATGCTACTACGCCCTCATATCACCGACGGAAAGCTTTTGTTTCAACAGCGTGATATCGACGCCGACAGGATCATTTACGAATTAGACATTAAAACAGTGGAAAACGAATTCGGACGAGTGTTCTTCGATATTAACGAAGAACAGGCCTCACATCTGCTGATTTATTCTCTGACAAACGTAAACGTGGCGGCGTATGGCAAATTGATAGCTGGTACGAACCTGGAGGCCGACGGCCCGTTACCATCTGGATTGAGATTGTTGGCATCAATTGCACTGACGGATCGATTGCCAAAAGGGAAACGCGGTCGCAAACGCGGTGACAATTACGAACGAGACAACTGGATTTGTATAGCCGTACGTCTGCTGCACGAACGGTACGGCATAAACAAAACTCGAAGCGAAGCATCCCTGGATCGAGACACAGACACAGGTGAGTTATTCGTGGCTAGCCCTTCTGCGTGTGACTTGGTCGCAGAAGAGCTTCGGTCATATGGTGGGCCGGGCTTTGAGCGGGTTGTCGAAATTTACTTCGAAATGGAAAAATTTCTAAAAACGGATCGGGCGTTGGACCCCAAAAAAGAAGTTGCTCTGGCATTACTGTCGGGCGGGAAGAAATAAACCTTTTTCCTCCTACACGATTAATATTGGCGCAGAGCCTAAGCACAACATGTCGCAATCAACCGCGAGGTGTTGAAAATGAACGCAGACACAGGAGACCGCCTGCTCTCAGTGAGGGATACTGCAGCCATTCTTGGTTGTAGTGTCGCGACCGTATGGCGTCGGGCCGCCGCAGGGAAAATCCCCGAACCGCTCAAATTGGAAGGCACAACCCGCTGGTCGGAAGCCGAAATCCAAGACCTAATCCAACAAGCCAAATCGCAGCGTGCTGCCGCCTAAAAGAAACCCCCACCCGAGGCACGGGCGGAGGCGAATTCTTTTAGGTGGCACTGAGAGAATAGCCGAAAGCCCGATGTCTTTCAACAAAAGAAGGACAATAAATGGTTACTTTCGAGCAAAACCAAACAATCGAAACTGAACTCCCACCGTCAAACGCATTGCGTGTGTATCGCTGGGCAGACCTTCCCAACCTGACGGCCCTGGCGTTGTATCGGGTCACCGATCCGGGCCAGGAACCGCGTGAAATCTACGCATCAAAGCACAAGCGCCAAGTCCTTGAAGGCCTGATGCGGTCGCCACTCTACGCGGCCAGTTACTGCCGTCTGTCGGATCAGGTGCTACCCCTTCGGCGCGATGACGGCGTTAACATCGAATGCAAGATGTATCGTGGCGATGCCGACACCGGACGACAGAAGTTCGGCATCTATTTCCTCGTCAGCAAAGTGGAACTGATCCAGGCGAACGAGGTGGCGGCATGAGAACCCGGGACCTGCAAGTATCTACCCTTCGTCGCAAGCACGGCCTCTCAGAAGCCGCTGCACGCATCGTCGCAGCGCTGTTTTATGGGGAGGGCCGCTGATGGCCCTCATCACCCAGATCCCCAAGAACAGCCGCGAGGAGTTTCGCGTCAGCCGGGATGACTTCCAGGGACATGACCTCATCAATATCCGCGTGTTCTTCGTCTCAAAAGACGGGGAGATGCTGCCTGGCAAGCAAGGTGTGGCCTTCAAAGCTGAGTTGCTGCCTGAGTTCATAGACGCCCTCAGCAAGGCGGAGGCTGCGTAGATGGGCGGCGCGTACAAAGCAAACAAGCGTGGCGGCCCTCGCCACGTTCAATTGATGGAGTGGTTTCAGGCGTCACAAGCCTGGGCCACCCTCAAGCCCGGCCCACGCGCGCTGTATGTCGAACTGAAACGCCGCTTTAACGGCGGCAACAACGGCGGGATATACCTCAGCCACCGGGACGCTTCTGTGGTTTTGAACATCAGCCGGAAAACAGTCGCCGGTTACTTCGAAACCCTGATTGAGCGTGGCTTCATTGTAGTCACCCGTGGGCACTGCCTTGGGCCTTCCGGTATCGGCCAATCCGCCACCTACCGTCTGACCGAAGAAAAGACCTCTGAGGGCTCAGCCACGAGAGAATTTATGAGTTGGAAACCGGCTCCGAAAAAGAAAAAGCCCCGGGTAAAAACTACCCATTCCTTGGGGGAAAAATTACCCATGGGTGGGGTAAATTCTACCCATTTGGACAATCAAAGGCGTAAAAATTACCCCGCTTTTGGCCCAAATGGGGCGTCTGCCGTGGGTAAAAACTCCCCCATATATACATCTAGCCATATACCCCTGAACGAAGTGGACGCTTTTGAGCGTGTCCTGTTGGGGCTGGGGCTTTGTGGGAAAGCAACCCGAAGCAACGCGACTACGACACCAGAATTGCAGCGCGTCGTGAACATCAATCAAGAAAATGAGGAACGAGCATGACGGATGAATCCGAACGAAAAAACGTGGCCAATTCGTACACGGACGAGAGCGGCAAATTCGCCCAGGGCAATCCCGGCAAGCCCAGAGGAACCCGGCACCGGGTCACCCGGGCGGTTGAAGAACTGCTTGAGGGTCAATCTGAACAAATCACGCAGAAAGCGGTCGAGATGGCACTTGAGGGCGACAGCACAGCCCTGCGTCTTTGCCTGGAGCGGATAGCGCCCACGAGGAAGGACGCGCCGGTTAGTTTTGACCTTCCACCAATCAAATCCGCCGAGGACGCCTCAGAGGCCGCACAGGCAGTGCTACAGGCCGTTTCTCAGGGTGAGGTGACGCCGCTGGAAGGCGCAACGGTCATGGGTCTGGTGGAACAGTACAGGCGGGTGCTGGAAACGACCGAACTGGAACGCCGGATCACAGCATTGGAGGCACAGAAATGAGCCTGAAATCTCGAATGAAGAAACTTGAGCAAGTACATGGCGGCACAGAAGCCAGTGTGTTTCAATTCCGAACCTTGTTCGAGGACAAGGACGGCAACGTCAATGAGGAGGAAGCAACGGTCTACGCTATTGTAGACTGGGGACCGGGCAAAGTCGCAATTGTGAGCCGGACTGACTCCGAGAGCATTGGCGAGTATGAAACGAGGCTAGACCGCATGAAGGGGCTCACCTGGGAACAGGCAAGAGACCAACATGGTTTGCAGAATTGGGGTAGCTGAATATCACTCAGTTCTTTCGCTCGCACACGCGCGGCCTTGGGTTTCATCACAACCTTCATCATTCTTGTCGCAAAATCAGAAAGCCACGAGACACGATCATACGTCGATACAAGCCAAGAACTAAGGCCCTCTGCCTCAGCAGCACTACCGTAGGAGCCTATACGCCTCGTACCTCCCACAATCGCACTGTATTGTCCTCGCTGCCAGACAGCGCTGTTGTACCGTCCGGTGAAAAAACGACAGAAAGCACCGAGCCTGTGTGCCCTTCAAAAGCCCTGATCGCTTCTCCGGTTTTCAAGTTCCAAAGCCACACAGTTCTGTCAGCACCGCCAGAAAGGGCTGTTAGCCCATCTGGTGAAATAGCAACGCACAAGGCAGGTTCTGAGTGCCCCTTCAAACTCCAAATATTATCTCCGGTTGAAAAATCCCAAACGCGTATGGCAACACTACCGCCGCATGCCAAAATCGTTGCACCGTCTCGTGAAACGGCGACAGAATCAACATCGCCTTTGAGCCCCTCAAAGATCCTTCCCTTCTCGCGGGTCGTAATATCCCAGAGCCCCACAATTCCGTTGCCCGCGCCATAGACCACAGTGTTACCATCCGGTGCAACGGCGACAGATTTAACAAACATTCCGACTGGATCGAAACTAATATTCTTTCCAGTCGCCACATCCCAAACCCCTATGCTGCCCCTACCGGCGCTGGCCAACACCCTTTGACCATCCGGCGTGAAGGCCGCTGAATAAATCCAGTAGTCTGGGTTCCATTCAAAGTCTTTAATTAGCCTTCCGGTCTCCACATCCCAAAGCGCCAGAAAACCTTCGCCACCGGATAACGCCGTTTTTCCATCGGGGGCAAACGCGACTGACCATATTGGCATATTGTTCCCAGCCAAATACCTGACTAACTCTCCGGTCGCCAAATCCCAGATTTGCAGAGAACCACCCTCGCCACCTGACAGCGCTGTTTTACCGTCTGGTGCTATGGCGACAGATCGAACCGGTTCTGAATGCCCCGTGAAAACGCGTACGCTCTGATCGTTCAGTAACCGCCACAAGTAGTTTTGTGGTAGCATTTGCCAGGCTCCAAGGCCGACGCCAGCGATTCCGGCGGCGGCGGCAGTTATTACTCCACGTCTCGGGAGCTGGCGCAATTCGCGCAAGCGCTTCTGCGCATCTAGCGCGTGCTCGCCATCAGGAAAACGCTCCAGAAACTCGTGGATGAGTTCCGTTTTTCCTTTTGCGGCTACGTCCGCCCACGCAGCCTGTTCTTCGATAAGTTTGGCTGCTCTGCTTTCTTCGATTTTCTTTTCTTCGCGCAACTTAGACAGTTCATTTGTTGCCTCATCCAAATGTACTCCATTAGAGAACTCGCTTAGATAGGTTTCAAGATCATCCATCGATGATAGGTCGGTGCCCTCCCAAACCATCTTATCAAGCGCCGCGAACGCAAAACGGGCTGATTCATCCTTAGGAAAGCGCGCAATGTGGTCGCGGTGTTCTTCTATATTTCTGCGTGACTTTATGTATTCCCAATTGTGTGTCGCACGAAGCGCCTCAACTTCGGAGGGAGAGAGATCCGTTTCCAAACCAGCCTTTTGCTCAGCCTTTAGCTCGGCGTCTCGCTTTCGAGCTGCTTCCTCCTCTTCCCTTCGCTTTGCTTCGGCTTGTGCTTGAAGTTCTGCGTCTGAACGCTCCTGAACGGCTTGTTCAAGCATCCGCTCCAGCGACTTGATTAAACCTCTGCTTTCGGGACCAGCGTGATCCGCACTGACGCGGAATGCGTGCTTGTGGGCGAGAGGTTGAAGGTTTACCGGCAGTTCGTCCGTCCTAGGCATCTCTGCGCCGTTAACAAGCACCGGCACCACGCGCTTCTGCTGTTCTATAGCCGAGGCTATTTCAATCCTTACCCAATCAAGTGGATTGTCGATCCGCCGTCCTAGTTCATCCCCAGCTGTAAGCCATTTGGGGCCGATGATCGCCAAAAGGACGTCAGAATCCTCAACGAATTGAGCCAGTTTTTCAGGGAAGTCATCGCCGGGTTCAAAGCTGTCGACATCCTTGAAGATACGATCACCTCCAAACGCATCGGCCAACTTGTCATATATTAGTGTCGCCGCGAAAGGCTCATCGGTTCGCCGATAGCTAATGAAGATGGGTTTTCTATCTGAATCTGGCATTAGAAACTGAGCAACTGCAGAAAATTCTGAAACCATTATAGCACGGAATTTCTGAGACATTTAGCCGATGTATGACACACTTTTGGAACGGGCGTCGAAAGCAACGCCCAAAACTGTGTCACATCTCCATGAGGAGTGCGAGATAGATCAGTGCGCAGAAACCACTGACCCAAGCCAGCAGCGGCTCGGCATAGAGCGTTGGCAGCGCAAAAATAATTCCAGCTGTGAGGGTGGTGCTCTTGCGCCTCAAATCCCGGTAAATGTTCACGCCCCGTTCTTGCTTTGATTGGGGTACTATGATACCGCCCCAATGGGCAGTTAGGGGCAGAAAATGGAAGCAGTACAGGACACAAAGCAGGTATCAGAGGCAAAGGCACATGGGCAACGGGGGGTATCGGTGGCGCGGGATTCACTGGCGCGGCAATGACCGGCAATCCTTGGTTGGCTGCTGCTGGCTTACTCCCAGCAACCGCAGGAACGATGGCAAACAAAGCAGCCCAAAGCGTTCGCCGGTCGAACCTGGAAGAGCTTGTTGATACTCTGCTGAGAGGCGGTCAATCGGTTAAGAAAGAGGCACCGAGTGCCGCGAGAAAAGCAATAATTACCCAGCTCCTGAACGCCGGTCGCTCCACCACGCCACAATAGCAATCAGCCATAGGCCTATCGCGATTGGCCAACCAATCAGCGGGAACATGTAGGCAGCAATAGTTCCCGCTATCACCAAGACAAAAAAGAAAAACCAAAACATCATGATGTTTCAAAGGTAATAAACAGGGTCGTGAATTTCAATTCCTGGATAAATGGCCAACGCAATACAAACTGGTAGTTAGACCGAAAAACACTAACGATTTCAAAGGCTGTTCCCGGAAAAGTTACACACATATGACTAACCACGCATCAATCTGGATTGAGGAACTGGACCCGCCCTATGTGCGCATGGGTGTTGCGTCGTGGCCTTGGCAGAACATCACACGGATCACGCAACGGGCGGGCAAGCTGGCGCAGAACTATTCCCGAGGCTGGCATTGCGCATATTGCGGAGAGCTTATGCCCGAGTGGAAGCGGATCGACGCCAAGTATTGCAAGGAGGGCTGTCGCAAAATGGCGGCGCGAAAAAGAAGAACAGGACATCAACCAGGCTGCGAAGCCAGTCCAGACGCGAGAAGCTTGCCACTTTAAGTTTACATTTTGATTTTTCTGACTGACTGCAACGTGTAAGTATCTCGCATGCCCGGCAGTGCAACGGACCAATTGTTCGCTCCAGTGTTCACCACATCAATCATACGCCCAGTGTAAGGGTCAAGTGCGACAATATCATTGTTTGCCTTGATGCCTATCGCGAGCATAAAATGGTCGGTCCCTACAGAGTCGCTTTTGCCCTTAAGAATTACTGGGTTTCCAAGTCTAAATTGACCATGAAAAAGTTCCACCGTTGGTGCAATTTCCTGTTTAGTCGCCCCCGCTATCGTGACAGGCCCATCGGGTTCTATCCAAGTGTTATCTTGGCCTACTCGGTAGCCCGCATTGCCACGCGCATGCTCAATCATTGCGTACACAGTCGCTAGGCAGGCCTGTGTCCATCGCTCGACCTTATTTCCAAATACGTCTGTAGTTGGACCCTTCGCCCATTTCCTGTCTGAGTAGAGCTTGGTGTCATTCTTTTTGGTCTGCCGAAGAGCGGAAAATGTGTAACCGCCTCGAACCCACAAAGTTGGAGTTTGTGCCAATGTCGACTGCGGAAAGCTCTGCTTCACTTTGTGCGTACTGGGGTGGCAGCTTCCGTGAGCCCAAACAGATGAAGAGAACACCAGCGCAATTAAAACCGTAAGTATGCGTAACACGGCACGTACCCCCTATAAATGTACTAAACCGGTATCACAAAATTCGCATTCTTGCACGTCCCGCATATCACCGGAGAGGCCTAAATATGCCCGTCAGGCGTATTTAGCCGGTTCCAGCGCCAGCACCCCGTCAGAACCCGTTAGACCGTCTCAGCGGGCCGTGTATCGAGTCTGGGGAGTCGGGCACGTTTGAAACTTGCGAGCGCTCGCAAGTTCTGAGTTGGTCGCACCACTACGTCTAATTGTGGCCAACTTGGCCACATCTCATTGGCTGGTGACGCACTCAATCCGTGCAGATATGCATGGTTTCGCTCCACCGTGGAGCAAATCCCATGTAGCGGATGTAGCGAATGTAGCAGGGGATCGGGGCTGAATTGAGTTTTGAGAGCAGAGGGTTTTGACAGGTTGGCTCAAAGTGCCGTTCTTTAGTAG
>NZ_JBQFOU010000011.1:0-149943 GCF_056533845.1 Ruegeria sp. F5
TGAAGTCCTGGCTGACCTTCGCCTTGTCGTGGCCGTAAGGCAGCAGATCGTCGCTGGAGATGCCCAGCTTGGCACCGATTTCCTGGATCGGTTTCTTGTTCGCCTCGCGGGCGATTTCGATGTCGGATTTGTAGCTCATTGGGCAGGGTCCCTGATTGAATGCCGTGCGAAACCGACGCAGAGCGTCAGCGCTGTGCAATCCATACCGTTGTGTACAAACGCAATGGATATGGATTCCGACATATTCATGCCGCGAAACGGCGTGGCGTCAATTACAGGTTGGCATCGCGTGGCAATGATCGTTTCCCATCGGAAAACCTGTATCTTAAGGTGCCCAGGCGCGCTGATCGGGAACGAACAGCTTCATTTGATCGCCCAGCTTCAATTCTCCGGGCCGCTCGACCCATGCGGTCACACCGCGCCGCCCCTTTGCCGCCGGTTTGAAGGCGGCACCGTGGCCGGGCAGTTCAGCCTCGACCTCGCGGCCGGGGATCACGCAGGGGCGGTTTTCCATATCCACCGTGATTGTCACCCCATCCGGCCCCTGCAGGCGCGAGGAGGGCGGGATATGGGTGAAATCGGGGATGCCGCGCAACAGGATGCTGACCCCCAGATAGGACGGGTCGAGGCTTTCCAGACCCATCTCAGCCGCTGTCGCCTGCATCTCTTCCTCGGACAGCACCGACAATTGCCGCACATTGCGGATTTCGGTGCCCTGCGGGTAGATGTTCTGCATCCGCACGCAGGACGCCCGATTGACGCCTTCATGCCGCTCGCCCTGGTTACCCGAGAAATCCAGCGACAAGCCATCGACCGCCTCGGCCCGGATGGACTTGCCCGCAGGGACATGGCCCAGCCACACGACTTCGCCCGTAAATTCCGTTTCGCGCAAGACCGGCATGATTGTCCCTTTTCTCTGACCGTTTCAGGCGGCCACTAGAATTCAGACAGGACGAAAAGAAAAGACCCGGGACAGTGCCCGGGTCTGGTTCGCTTAAGCCGTCGGTTCCGGCTCCATCCCGCCTTCGGGCGGGGATTTCTTGACCTTGGTCTTGGGAATGGCGGTGACGCTGGGCGCGCTGCCCTCATCGGGGCTGTCGCCTTCGTCATCACCCTCGGTCGGCGATTCGCCATTCATGACGCGCTTGATCTCGTCACCGGTCAGGGTTTCGTATTCCAGCAGCCCCTGCGCCAGACGTTCCCATTCCTCGTTTTTCTCGGTCAGGATCTGGTGCGCACGTTCATATCCCTGCTGGATCAGGCGCTTGACCTCTTCCTCGATCAGTTCCTTGGTATGGGCCGAGACCGAGAAGCCGGCGGTGTTACCGGAATAGCCTTCATGCGCCTCGGCATAGTCGATATTGCCGACCTTGTCCGACATGCCCCACCGCATCACCATCGCGCGCGACAACTGGCTGGCCTGCATGATGTCACCGGCGGGGCCGTTCGAGACATGATCCTCACCGTATTTGATAACCTCGGCGGCTTTACCGGCCATGGTCATTGCCAGTTTCTGTTCACACTCGTCGCGGTGATAGTTCAACTGATCCATCTCGGGCAGGCTGACCACCATGCCCAACGCACCGCCGCGCGGGATGATCGTGGCCTTGTAGACCGGATCGCACAGCGGCAGCGTCATGCCGACAACGGCATGGCCAGCCTCGTGATAGGCGGTCTTTTCCTTCTGGTCCTGGGTCAGCACCATCGAGCGGCGCTCGGCCCCCATCATCACCTTGTCTTTCGCGTTCTCAAAGTCTTCCATGGTGACAAAGCGACGGCCCACGCGGGCGGCCATCAGCGCAGCCTCGTTCACGAGGTTCGCCAGATCGGCACCCGAGAAACCCGGCGTCCCGCGCGCGATGATGCGCAAATCGACGTCGGGGCCCAAGGGCGTCTTGCGCGCGTGCACGCCAAGGATTTTCTCGCGCCCTTTGATGTCTGGGTTGCCAACGGTCACGTTCCGGTCGAAACGGCCCGGACGCAGCAGCGCGGGGTCCAGCACGTCCTTACGGTTGGTGGCGGCCAGAATGATCACGCCTTCATTGGCCTCGAACCCGTCCATCTCGACCAGCAACTGGTTGAGGGTCTGTTCGCGCTCATCGTTCCCGCCGCCGTAACCGGCACCACGATGACGGCCCACAGCGTCAATCTCGTCAATGAACACGATACAGGGCGCGTTCTTCTTGGCCTGTTCGAACATGTCGCGCACACGGGATGCACCGACACCCACGAACATCTCAACGAAATCCGAGCCCGAAATGGTGAAGAACGGCACACCCGCCTCACCCGCAATCGCGCGCGCCAGCAACGTCTTACCGGTACCCGGAGGGCCAACCAGCAGCGCGCCCTTCGGAATCTTGCCGCCGAGCCGCGAAAATTTCTGCGGGTTGCGCAGGAATTCCACGATCTCTTCCAGCTCTTCCTTGGCCTCGTCGATGCCCGCAACGTCGTCAAAGGTCACGCGGCCATGTTTTTCGGTCAGCATCTTGGCCTTGGACTTGCCAAAGCCCATCGCCCCGCCTTTGCCGCCGCCCTGCATCCGGTTCATGAAATAGACCCAGACACCGATCAGCAGCAGGAAGGGCAAGAGCGTGATCAGGAACGACTGAAAACCCGACTGCTGCTGTTTCTCAGCCCGTACGGGGATGTTTTCGTCGATCAGCAGTTTCGTGACCTCGGCATCGCCCGGCTTGATGGTGACATAGGTGCCGCCGCCTTGGGTGGTGTAGCGAATCTGCTCACCATCGAGGGTCACATTCTTGACCTCACCGCCCTGCACGGCGCTGACAAAGTCGGAATAGGTTCTTTCATTGCTCTGAAGCGTTCCGCCCGGTCCGCTGAACAGATTGAACAGTGCAAGGATCAGCAGAAACAGAACGACCCAGAAGGCGATGTTACGAGCGTTGCCCAAGGAAAATCTCCCAAAAGATTTCGGCAGATGGGGACCTGCCGGGTTGCTACTTAAAATAGAGATGATTGTGGCAGGTTCAATGCGATAAAAACGAAGCGTGGAACTCGGGCCACTCAGGCGCCGGATCGGCACGCCATCCGTTTGCAAACCCGGCCAATGGTGCCGACAGCAGCGTGTCCCCCTGCCAAAGCGCCGGGGTGGATTGCAGCGCAAGGCGCGGCCGCCCTGTTGCGCGCCAATCCGGCAGCATCGGCAGCCCCTTTTCGCCAAGCGCGCGGACCTCGGCCCCCACGGTTTCCGGGCCGGTCAGCACCCACCGTCCGTCCCACCGCTGACCGATGGCGGCCCTAACCCCGTCGACGGCCTTGAACTCCCTGCAAATCCGCGTTTTTTCCGCCTGCGGAACCAAAAGGCAGCCCCCAATGGCCCCCGCCTGCCCGCTCTCCAGCGCGTGTATCGCCTGATCGACGGCAGTCTGCCGGGGCGGGTATCCCGGACCTGCGATCCACCCGATGCAGCCCAGCATAAACCGGCGGCGAATCTCGGCAGGCAGGGCCGCAAACCCGGCGCGGTCCAACAACACGTCCCCGGCATCGACCAAGGCCACATTGCGGGCGGATTCCTGCGTAAAGATGGCCAAAGCCTCACGGGCTTGTGCTAAATTTTCAGCAACCCGAGACAGGGTTTCCGCTGAAATTCCCAGCGGTTTCAATCCGTCCAACGCCTGCCGCGCCTTGATACGGTCAAACCGGCTGTCGTGATTCGAGGGGTCCTCGACCCAACTGACCCCGATTTCGGCTAGGTAATCCCGCAATTGCCGGCGTGTGATGCCCAGCATCGGGCGCAGCATCGCGATCCCGCCCCGGTGATGCGAGGGCGGCATGGCCGACAGCCCTGTCACGCCCGCAGCGCGGCCCAGCCGCATCAGAACCGTTTCGGCCTGATCATCGGCGGTATGGCCCAGTGCAATCGCGCTGATCCCGTTGTCGCGCGCCCAGTCCGTCAGCAACGCATACCGCGCCTGCCGCGCCTGATCCTGCAGGTTTCCGGCCCCGTCCCACCCCTGCCAGCGTAGGGTTTCATGCGGAATGCCCAGACGCGCGGCCTGTGCGGCGACGGTTTCGGCTTCCTGCACGGAGGCGGCGCGCAGACCGTGATCGACGGAGGCTGCGAAAATCTTTACCTCTTCGCTTTGCGCAATCTCGTGCAGCAGGTGCATCAATGCGACGGAATCGCCTCCGCCCGAGACCGCAACGCCCAGACGTTTCGGCAGCCGGTTGGGCAGCCGCGCGCGCAGTTCGGATCGTAAGCTGGCGGCCTGCTCGCTCAAGTACATCCCAGCGACGTCATTTCCTGACTGGCCTGAGATACGGTGGCCGAAGCGGGGAAGCGCACACCGACCTCGCCCAAGGTGATGCAGGCCTGATCCGTCTGCCCCAACCGGCCCAGCGCAGCCCCAAGCTCAAACAGGGCTTCGGGCGCAAAAGCGCCTTCGGAATCGCCGGTGAAACTGGCAAGGAATGCGCGCGCGGCCTCGCGAGTGTCGCCCAGCCCTTCCAGCGCCTGCCCGCGTTTCAGATGCGCCTCGGGCGCAAGCGGGCTGCCGGGATAGGACGTGTCGAACTGCGCGAACAAAGCCGCGGCGTTCTGGAAATCGCCATCCGCCAAAGCCTGAGAGGCGGTGTCGAAATCGGCGCGTTCGCCTACGGCCAACTCACCCTGATCCGCAGTTGCCGGTTCGGTTGGGTTCGGAAGAACGGCGGTCGCCGTCTGTCCGTCACCACCCAGAGTGGAGGTTTCGCCCAGCGACGACAAATCGCCGCCTTCCAGTTCAACCAGACGGAATTCCAGATCACCAATCCGATTGGTCCCATCGGTGACGATGTTCTGCACCCGCTGGTTCAACTGCTCGGTCTGGCTGGTCAGCCGTTGCAATTCGGCTTCAATCGCATCAACCCGCTCCAGTATCGAACTGCCGGACAGGTCAGGCGCGGGAGAGCCGGTGGTCGAAAACTCGCGCTTCAGGCGCTGGATTTCCACATGCAGCACCGTCAGTTCCTGCCGGATATCCGCCAGAGTCTGCTGATCCTGCGCCTTTGCCACGCCAGCGGTCGCGACCACCGCTGCCAGAACCCATCCAACAAGTTTCATCGTCTTACCCCAAGGTTGAACCGGTCAGCACCGTCACCGCACGGCGGTTCTTGGAATAACATTCCTCGGTGCTGCAAATCTCGATCGGGCGTTCCTTGCCATAGCTGACGGTGGTCAGACGGTTGCCCGCAACCCCGCGCGAGATCAGGAATTCCTTGGCCGCATTGGCCCGCTTTGCACCAAGCCCAAGGTTGTATTCCCGCGTCCCCTGCTCATCTGCGTGACCTTCAATGGTCGCCACATAATCCGGGTTCGCCAGCAGCCAGTCCGCCTGACCCTGCAGAACCGTCTGTGCCTGCGGCGTCAGGGTCGACTGATCCACCGCGAACAACACCCTGTCCCCAACGGTTTGCTGGAAATACGCAGGCGAGCGCGGATCACTGGGCGAGCCCGGCAGGATCGAGCCACTGCCGCCTGCGCCCCCGCCGCCCAATGCCGAAGGATCGTTGCTGGTACAGGCAGCCATCGCGCCCAGCGCGCCCACTGCAAGAATTTTGCCCAATACGTTCATCTCAAGTGCCTCGTGTTTTGTTTTATTGCCGCCTGTCTACCACAGAGGCGGTTTCTTGTGAACTTTGCCGCGCCTAGGCGGCGATCAATTCTGCAGCGGCCCCCAGGACGGATCGCTGCCGCCATCTGGCGTGCGCACAGGCCGCAGGTTCCGGCCCGAGATATCCACCGAATAGAGCGTCGCCCGACCGCTTGCGCCCTGCGTTTCGCGGGTGAACATGATGACACGCCCGTTCGGTGACCATGTCGGGCCTTCGTCCAGGAAGGACGAGGTCAACAGGCGTTCTTCGCTGCCATCGGTGCGCATTACGCCGATATGGAACCGGCCCTTGTTCTGCTTGGTGAACGCAACCAGATCGCCCCGCGGCGACCAGACCGGCGTGCCATAGCGGCCCTGCCCAAAGCTGATCCGGGTCGCCTCACCCCCGGTTGAGGGCATGATATACAGTTGCGGCGTACCGGACCGGTCGCTTTCGAACACGATCTGGCTGCCATCGGGCGAATAGCTGGGTGCGGTTTCAATCGCGGGCGTGTTTGTCAGCCGCGTGCTTTGCCCCGAGGCCAGATCCATCTTCCAAAGGTCGGTGTTGCCGCCCTGGATCAGCGAATAGACAATCGACCGGCCATCCGGCGAGAAGCGGGGCGAGAAGCTCATCGTACCGCCAGGGGTGTTCAGCACCTGCGGTTTTACGCGGTCAATGTCCAGCACATAGATGCGCGGGCTGCCGGATTCGTAGCTGGTATACAGCAGCCGGTCGCCGGCGGGCGAAAAGCGCGGCGCAAGCACGATGGCGGCGCTGTCAGTCAGGTACTGCACATTCGCGCCGTCATAATCCATGATCGCCAGCCGCTTGAGCCGCTGATCCTTCGGCCCGCTTTCCGAGACAAAGGCAACGCGGCTGTCGAAATAGCCACCCTCACCCGTCACCCTGCTGTAGACCTGATCCGCCACCTTATGCGCCATGCGCCGCCAGCCCTCGGTCGTGCCTGCAAATTGCAGACCATTGCCCAGTTCCTGACCCGAGAACACATCCCACACCCGGAACCGCACCGTAAGCCGGTTGCCCGAGACGTTGACGGCCCCCGTCACCAAAGCCTCGGCATTGATGGCCTTCCAGTCGGCAAACTGCACCGGCGCGTCGAAACTGCTGACCCGGCTGATGAACGCATCCGAGGAGATTTCGCGGAACAGCCCCGTCCCGGTCAGGTCTGACGCCACCACACGCGAAATATCCGTGGCATATTGCGTTGCCGCCGGACCGTCGGGCACGAAATCTGGCACCGCGAATGGCAAGGGTTCGATGATCCCCTGGTCCAGTTCCAATCGCAGCGGCCCGCTTTGCGCGTATACCGGAGCCGCCATCAGGGTCAGGCCAACAAAGAGGCCGGTCAGAAGTTTCATCATTTGATCCGCATCCTCTCGGGATTGAATGTAATCTCAATATCCTGCCACTGCGCATATTTGTCAGCAGGCAGATCGTATCCTTTCGCGCCACAGCGCAGGATTGCGCGGCGGGCGGCCTCATAGGCTTGTTTTGCGGCACCGGCAGAACCACCAGAGCTGTCGATCATACGCAGGCTGCCCCCAACGACCTTACCGTCGGGTGTTAGGGAAAACCCGACAACCACCACAACGTTCAGCGCATCCGTGGACAGCGACCCTACGTTCCAGCACTGCGAAACCGCCAGACGCATCGCGTCCTTTTCCCCGCTGGTCAGCGGCGGGCCCGAGGGCGCGCTGCTGTCGCCCAACGCCTCGGCCAGCGCATCGTTGATGGCGGCCTCGTCGGCTTGCGGTGTGGCCTCTGGCTCGGGCGCTTCAGCCACCACGGGTTCGGGCGGCGGGGTCGGCCGGTTTGGCCGAACGCGGGGACGGGGCGAGGTCAGCGGCGATTGCTCCTCGGTTTCCTCAGCCTCGGTCACAATCTCTGGCTGAGCCTCTTCCCGCGCGGTTTGATCCTGCTGTTCCTGCTGGGTCTCCGCCCCTTCGTCCAGTGAAACCGGCGGCGTTTCCACCTCATCCGGCTTGGCCTCGGGCGGCGGGGGCGCAACCGGCTCGGGTGCGACCCGGTCCGAGGGGCTTGGCTGCGCCTCGGGTCCGGGCGGGACCGGCAGCGCGGCAATCTCGGGCTCTGGTTCGGTCAGAACCGGAGGTTCCTCAGGCAACTCCGGTTCAGGCGGGGCCTCAACCGTTTCCGGCACGGTTTCAGGCTCTGGCTCGGGCGGGGTCACGGGCTCGGGCTGCGGCTCGACCTCCTGCGATTGCTCAGGCGCACCGGCTTCGGCTTCCGGTTCCGGCGGCTGTGGCAAAGCCGATGGCGTCACCGGCACCTCGGGCGCATCGCGCTGCGCGGTCATCGCGGCGAATTGCTCAGCCGAGATCACGGACACATCCTGCACGGCCATCGGCAGCGGTTCGGACCGGAACGCGCCGCCAAACAGCGCCCAGCCAATCAGGCCGACATGCGCAATCGCCGAAATCCTGGTGCCGGTATCCACCGCGCCACCTCACCTTTACCCATCATCCAGCGTTGGCCCGCCGGTATCCGTCACAAGACCCACATTGGAAAACCCGCCCGCATTCAGCGCACCCATGACCTGCATGACCTGCGCGTAGGGGATGGCCCCATCCGCACGCAGGAACACACGATCACTGCTGCGCTCGGCCGCGATGGCGCGCAGCTTGCCAATCAATTCTTCGCGCAGAACATCGGTGGTCTGGATTTGCACCCGGCCATCGGCTGTCAGAGTCACTGTCAGCGGTTCTTCGCTATCCCCCGGCAGCGCACTGGCTGCCGTCTTCGGCAGGTCCACCGGCACGCCTACCGTCAGCAACGGCGCGGCCACCATGAAGATGATCAGCAGCACCAGCATCACGTCCACAAACGGCGTCACGTTGATCTCGGACATCGGCTGCGCGCGGCCACGCCGCCGCCCGCGCCTGCGCCCTTTCCCGGCCGAGGGTTGCTGAACCGCCGCGCCCATCGTCAGCTGTCCAACTGGCGCGACAGGATGGTGGCGAACTCATCGGCAAACGCCTCATACCCGCCAACGATACGGTCGCTATCCGCGCTGAGCTTGTTGTAGAAGATCACCGCCGGGATCGCCGCCAGCAGACCCAGACCGGTGGCCAGCAGCGCCTCGGCAATACCCGGAGCGACAACGGCGAGGTTGGTGTTTTGCTGCTCGGCAATCTCGATAAAGGCGTTCATGATGCCCCAGACGGTGCCGAACAGCCCAATGAACGGGGCGGTCGAGCCAACGGTTGCCAAAACCGGCAGCCCCTTTTGCAAAGTCTCGGATTCCTTCGCGATGGCCACATCCATCGACCGGTCGATCCGCGCAGTTGCCCCCGCGATCAGCCCCCCATCATTGCGATGGGACCTGCGCCATTCGATCATCCCGGCGGCAAAAATCTTCTCGGAACTGCCATCGGGCCGGGTTCCGATCTGCTCGAACAACTCGTCCAAAGGGTTGCCTGACCAGAAGCTTTCATCAAACACCTGCGCCTCGCGCCGCGCGGCCCGGTAGTTGATGAGTTTCTGAATGATAATCGCCCAGGACCAAAAGGATGCAGCGACCAGCATCAGCATTACCAGTTTGACGATAAATGTCGCACGGGCGTACAGCCCCCACAGAGAGAAATCGATCTCCTGCGCCAGAACCAGCGTTTCAGCTTCCATGAACCTGCTCTTTGTTTTGCCTGACAGCCATTCGTTTGGCCTTGTTTTGCCAAACGCTAACGCAGTTGGGGGCGAAAAGCCAACAGAACCACCCCGGCCCCGCAAATTGTTACATCAATGCGCGAATCTCTGCCGGAAGCCGGATTGGCTTGCCTGCGCTGTTGATGCAGACGGCGGTGACGGTGGCGCGGAAAATCTCGGTCTCGCCGCGCCGGACAAGCTGCGCCATCGTCAGGCGCACGCCCGAGACATCGACCACTTTGGTGTCGACTATCAACTCGTCGTCAAACTTCGCAGGCGACAGGTAATCGGCCTCGAGCCGCCGCACGACCCAAACGATGCCCTCGTCCCGCATCGCATTCTGATCATTGCCCAGTTTCCGCACCCAGTCCGACCGCGCCCGTTCGATATAGCGCAGATAATTCGCGTGATAGACGACACCGCCCATGTCGGTATCCTCGTAATACACACGGACCGGAAAGCTATGCTTCATTGCGGCAACTCCAGCCGGGCAAACATGCGCAACGCATGGGACGGGTCACGCGCCGCGTCAGGCAACACCGGATCATAGGCGGCCCGGATCAACGCCGCAATCTCGGGGCGCAGGATCGTCGCCTCACCCGCAATCGCCAGCGGAGATTTGCTGCGAAAGGCAGCATCAGACCACAGCAGGATGGTCTGCACCACCTGACTGAGCGCAAGGGTTTCCGCCGGAACCTTGGACAACTCCCCGTCCATGCAAAGGAATACAAAGGCTGCGCGGATCGCGCCGTCTTCTTCGAACCGGAAGATGCGATACTGATTGGCATCCGCCGCCACAAGCCGTTCGACCAGCGGGGCCAGATCGGGGATCAGCCGATCCAGATCGGGCACCTCAAGCAGTTCCTGCCAGTCGCGAAAGAAGAAGACCATGCAGTTGGCGCCCAGTTCCGGGTCGGTCTCGGCCATCTTGTGACCGGCCAGCGTCACCACCGCCTCAAACGCGCCTTTGACCGTGGCCAGCGTCTCGTCTTCGACGCCAAACACAATCGGCGCGATGGGCCGCCCCCAGCGCGCAAACAGAAACTCACCGCTTTCGCGGGTAAACAGCGCCTCGATCTGGTCCGGAGTCACGCCCGCCCCTTCATCTTTTCAAAAATACTCTCGCCGAAGGCTTAAAATCTAAAGCGCGCGGTATCAACCAAACAGATCGCTCTGCCCTTTGGGCGCGGCCATCCCCAGATGCACCCACGCCTTCTGCGCCAGCATCCGCCCCCGTGGCGTGCGCTGGATCAGACCCTGCTGCAACAGATAGGGCTCAATCACTTCTTCCAGCGAATCCCGGCTTTCCGACAAGGCTGCCGAAAGCGTCTCGATCCCCACAGGTCCACCAGCATAATTCTCGGCGATCAGCTTCAGATACCGCCGGTCCGCCCCGTCCAGCCCCAGATTGTCCACGCCCAGCCGGGTCAAAGCCCCGTCCGCCAGATCGCGGGTGATCCGCCCGTCGCCTTCGACAATGGCAAAATCCACCACCCGCCGCAGCAAACGCCCTGCGATCCGGGGTGTGCCGCGCGACCGCCGTGCGATCTCGCGCGCGCCCTCGGTGTCAGCGGGCGCGCCAAGTTTCCGCGCATTGCGGGTGACGATCTCGTGCAGTTCATCGACCATGTAGAACTGCAACCGGGTCGGAATGCCAAACCGATCGCGCAAAGGCGTGGTCAGCAACCCCATCCGGGTCGTCGCCCCGACCAGCGTAAAGGGCTGCAACTCGATCCGCACCGTGCGCGCCGCCGGGCCTTCGCCGATCACCAGATCCAGTTCGAAATCCTCCATCGCCGGATACAGCACCTCTTCGACCGCAGGGTTCAGGCGATGGATTTCGTCAATGAACAGCACATCGCGCGATTCCAGATTGGTCAGGATCGCCGCCAGATCACCCGCTTTGGCCAGCACCGGCCCCGAGGTCATGCGGAAGTTCACCCCCAACTCGCGCGCCATGATCTGCGCCAGCGTCGTCTTCCCCAACCCCGGAGGGCCGTGGAACAGCGTATGGTCCATCGCCTCTCCCCGCTGGCGGGCAGACTGGATGAAGATGCGCAGATTGGCCCGCGCCTCGGCCTGACCGATGAATTCGTCCAACCCCTGCGGGCGCAGGGCGCGGTCATTGTCTTCGGGCATGGGCTCGGGGCGCAGGGTGGGGTCAGCGTCTACCATTTATCTACCCTTTCGGCGCCAGCAGCTTGAGCGCCGCCCGGATCAACTCCGCCTCGCCCGCATCCGGCAGGCTCGCTGCCGCCTCGGCCACGGCCGAGGCTGCCTCGGACGGGCCATATCCCAGATTGCCCAGCGCCGACAAAGCACCAGCCGAAGCCGCCGCAGTGCCCGAGGCCGGTTGGGCCATGCGCCTCGGCGCAGGTGCGGGCGCGGCCTCGACAACCTCCAGCGCCGGTCCGTCCGTCGCTTCGGTCACGGTGCCGCCCATCGCCATCACGCCGGGGGCCTTGTCTTTCAGGTCCAGCACGATCCGCTGCGCCGTCTTGGGGCCGACGCCCTTGGCCGCTTTGACCGCCGCCCAATCCCCCAGCGCAATCGCACGGCTGACCCCATCCGGACCCAGCGCGGACAGGATCGCCAGCGATACCTTGGCCCCCACCCCCTGAACCGAGCAGAGCAGACGGTGCCACTCCTTCTCGACCAGCGACAGAAAGCCGTAAAGCTGCATCAGGTCCTCGCGCACCACCATGTCGGTGTAGATCGAGACACCCTCACCCACCCCCGGCAGGGCCGCCATGGTCCGGTCCGAGCAATAGACGATGTAGCCGACCCCGCGCACATCGATCAGCACGTGATCCGCGGCGCGATAGTCCAGCCGTCCGGTGAGTTTGCCGATCATGCGCGCACCTCTTTCATCCGCGCCTGCGGGGCGGTCCCGTAGTAGGAATGACAGATCGCAATCGCCAGCGCATCCGCCGCGTCCGCGCCCTTGGGCCGGCATCCCGGCAGTTGCAGCTTGACCATGTGCAGAACCTGCTCTTTCTCGGCATGGCCCACGCCCACGACCGTTTTCTTGACCCGGTTGGGCGCATACTCACCCACCGGCAGCCCGGCTTGCGCCAGCGTCAACAAGGCGACGCCCCGCGCCTGACCCAGTTTCAGCGTTCCCGCCCCGTCCTTGTTCACAAAGGTCTGCTCGATCGCCGCCTGATCCGGCTGATGGTCGGCAATCACTTCGACGATCTGATTGTGCAGCGACAACAGCCGTTCGCCCAGATCATCGCCATCCGACTTGCACAGACCATTGGCGATATGGCTCAGGCGGCTGCCATTCGATTCGATGACGCCCCATCCCAGGGTTCTCAGCCCCGGATCAATGCCCAGAATTCGCATGTTTTGCCTCGGCCTGCTCGGGTTATGTGCTCTTTTTCCAACGCCTAGCACGAAGCGTGAACATTTTCCAAGCGAATTGACCGAAAGGCGGAAAACGACAGGCCTGTTCCGGCCGCGACAGAAAGGCCGGATTGCGACCTGGAATGGTCTGAATTCGACCTGTTCATGAGCGCGAATTCACCAATTATTTAAGGGGATTACAGGTTCGTGAAGCGTTGCAAAAAATGCATAGGACACATGCAAAAACTGATCTTGCGCAGGAAAAATGACAGCACTAGATGCCGGAAAGATCGCAAGATTGAACGTGAACACAAACCAGAAGGAAACAGGATATGGCTGCACTGGACACCAACCGCTTTGCTACCACTGGCTCGTTCGGCCTCGTTGGCCGTATCGGCGCATATTTCGCATCGGCCGTGGCCGCCATTGTGGAATGGAACGACGCCCGCGTCACCCGCAACGCGCTGGGCGGTCTGAGCGACCGCGAACTGGGCGATATCGGCCTGTGCCGTGGCGACATCGACACCCTCGCCGAAGGCCGTCGGTAAGACGTATTACCTAACTTTGCCCCTTCCTCCCTGAGGGGCGAAACAGAAAACACCGCGCGCCCGGATGGCACGCGGTGTTTTTCGTTTGGATCAGCAAGAACTCAGTACAGGACTTTGTTCAACTGGACCGAGAGAAACTGTGACAGCGGGTCGATCTGCATGACCCATGCCCCCGCCTGTTCGACCGAGGTGCCTTCTTTCAGGGCGTCGACCCTGTATTCATATCCTGTTGGACCAAGGCTGGACAGCAGGAAGGTCTTGAAGGCGAAAAATCCCAAAAGGCTGAAAAGCAGCACCCTGCCCGGAACGCCCGAGCGCACACGCTGTGGCTTCATCACCACCAGCCCATCCTTGCGCATGGTCGCGCGATAGCCGTGGCTTAGTTTCTGATGCTTTTTGTTCAGGCGATGAACGCGCTGATTAAACTCCAGTTGCTTTCCAGTCATGGCAGCCTCCAACAAACCGCCCCCCTCGACTTAGTCAAAAGAGGCTAGATAGAGATTGCGACAAAAGCGTGGCGAAAATCCATAAAACTCCAGCAAATGGCCTAATTTAAGCCCTGTTTCGTTAAGATTAGCGTCGTCCATTCACCAATCTCATCTCTGCTGGCCAGATTGAAGCCGTTTTGGGAATAAACCTGCACCACATCATTGGCCTGTTCATTGAGGATTCCGGACAGAATCGCATGCCCTCCGTCCCGCAGATTCGCTGCGATTTCCGGTGACAGGGCGACCAGCGGGCCCTTGAGAATATTGGCAAAAATCAGATCGTAAGGGGCTGCGGATTGCAGGTCCGGGTGATCGAATCCAGCCGCCTCGACGCAGCGGACGGCGCCGGACATGCCGTTTGCTGTCAGGTTGGCCTCGGCCACGTCAACGGCGACCTGATCGATGTCGCTGGCCAGAATCTCGCCATCCCAGACACGCGCGGCGGCCATCGCCAGAACAGCGGTGCCGCAGCCGATATCGGCGATTTTTTTTGCCGTGAACCCTTCGTCCAGCAGCCGGTCCAGCGCCTTGAGGCAGCCCAAAGTGGTCCCGTGGTGCCCGGTGCCAAAGGCCATCGCGGCCTCGATCAGCAGGGGGATTCGCCCCTCGGGCAGCTTGTCGGCGTCGTGGCTGCCGTAGACGAAAAAGCGCCCTGCTTCGACCGGGGCGAGTTCGCGGCGCACATGGGCGACCCAGTCGGTTTCGGGCAGTTCCGACACGACAAAGGGCTTGGCCTCGAACGCGGCGGCCAGAACGGCTAGCGCGGTTTCATCAGGGGCTTCGGTGAAATAGCCGCCCACTTCCCACAGGCCCGATCCATCCTCGACCTCGAACACGCCAACGCCGGTTGGTTCCGGGTCCAGACGCTCCATCGCTTCGCCCAGACCTTCGGCGGCGGTCTTGCCGGTCAGGGTGGTCAGCGCGGTGAATGTGGGCATGGGGGCCTCCTGTCAAAGCTGCCCCAGCGCCTAGGGCGGCGGGGCGGCAAGGTCAAGCGTTTGCGCTTATTCCGCAGGGGCCGGAGCGTATTTGGTCAGGATGGTCTCATTACCGGGCTCGGGGTGGCGCGGGATCAGCAGCGACAACGCCAGCGAGATCAGAGCCATCGCAGCCGCCATGCCAAACACGGCCCCCGGCGATACCACCCAAAGCAGGCCAAGAAGCGCGGGCAGGAACACGGCGGCAATGTGATTGATGGTAAAGGCCACGGCGGCGGTGGGCGCAATATCCGCCGGGTCGGCGATTTTCTGGAAATAGGTTTTCAACGCCAGCGCCAGCGCGAACAGCACATGGTCGATCACATAGAGGGTCGCCGCCAGCACCACCCCCCAGCCGAACCAGTAGATGCCGCCATAGGCCGCAAAGACGATGGCCAGCCCGGTGTATTCAAAGATCAGGGTGCGGCGCTCGCCAAACTTCGCCACCGCCTTGCCCAGCAACGGGGCCGCAAGCATGTTGATCACCAGATTGATCAGGTAAAGGCTGGTCAGTTCATGCACTTCAAAGCCGAATTTCTCGACCATCATGAAGCCCGCAAACACGATGAATATCTGCCGCCGCGCGCCTGCCATGAACTGCAGTGCATAATACAGCCAATAGCGTTTGCGCAGGACCAGTTTCTTGGTCTGCGGCGTGGGCGCATCGAATTGCGGATAGGCCAGCAGGCAGAACAGCGCCAGCAGGGCCGTGACACCTCCGGTCGCCATGAAAACCGTGTTGTAGGACAGATCGAACCGGTCCCATGTCAACACGATCAGGCCATAAACCACCGCCGTCGCGGCCGAGCCCATGGCCACCAGCCAACCCAGCACCTGCGGCGCGCGGTCTTTCGGCAGCCATTGCAGTTGCAGCGACTGGTTCACGGTCTCGTAATAGTGAAACCCGATCGAGCTGAAGAGCGTGACGAACAGCAACCCGCCCAGGCTGGGGAACCAGGCGGTCACAGCCGTGGCCACACCCAGCATCATCAGCGAGATCATCGCCAGCACCTGCTCGCGGATGAAAATGATCACCGCGATCACACCAACCGCCAGAAACCCCGGAATCTCGCGCACCGTATGCAACAGGCCGATATCCGCGCCGTCAAAGTTCGCCACCTCGATGACGAAGTTGTTCAGCAGCGCGCTCCACCCGTTGAACGCAATCGGCATGGTCAGCGCCATCACGAACAAGAGCGTGACGGGGCGGCGCCAGAACGGAAGGCTCTGCGCCTCGGACAGGGGCATAGGTTTCAGCATGAGAGTCCTCTACGCCTATTTTTGCGGTTTGGCGAGAGGGAAGCGCGTGGCGCACAGCGGGTCTGCGTTGGTGCAGAGATCAGTAAAAGCTCTGCGGGTCGATATCGACGGTCAGCCGAATGTCGCCTTTCAGCCGCAACGGCGCGATCCAGCGGGCAATGGCATCCTGTATCGGCGCGCCTTTGGGGGCCTTGACCAACAGCCGCACGCGGTGCCTGCCCCGGATGCGGGCGATGGGTGCGGGCGCGGGGCCAAAGACCTGCGCATCGATCTGCCGCAGCGGCGCATCGTTCCGCGCCATGGCGTTGCCGATGTCGAAAACCGGGCCGACCTCTGGCCCCGACAGGACAATCCCGGCCATCCGGCCATAGGGCGGCACCCCGGCGGCCTGACGCCCGGCGGCTTCGGCTTTCCAGAACCCTTCTTCGTCACCGGACAGAATCGCCCGGATCACCGGATGTTCCGGTTGAAAGGTCTGCAGCAACGCCTGCCCCGGTTTGTCCGCCCGACCGGCACGCCCCGCAACCTGCCGCATCAGTTGGAACGTCCGCTCCGCCGCACGCAGGTCTGCGCCATGCAGGCTGAGATCGGCGTCGATCACGCCCACCAAGGTCAGCTTGGGAAAGTTATGCCCCTTGGCGACAAGCTGCGTACCGATGACAATATCGGCGTCCCCTTCGGCAATCTCCTCGATCTTGGCCTTCAGCGCCCTTGCCGAGCCAAACAGATCGGAGCTGAGCATCGCGATTTTCGCCTCAGGGAAGGTCGCCTCGGCCTCTTCCGCCAGCCGTTCGATCCCAGGCCCGACCGGGGCCAGCTTGCCCTCGACCCCGCAGGACGGACAGGCCTCGGGCATCGGCTTGGTCTCGCCGCATTGGTGGCACATCAGGCGTTTGAGAAACCGGTGCTCCACCATCCGCGCGTCGCAATGGTCACAAGCGATCTGTTCCCCACAGGCCCGGCACAGCGTCACCGGCGCATAGCCGCGGCGGTTGATGAACAGCAACGATTGCTCGCCCCTATCGATCCGCTGCCGTACCGCCTGCCGCAGCGAGGGCGAAATCCACGTCCCCGGCTGCATCTGCTCGGCCCGCATGTCGATGGGCTTCATCTCGGGCAGCACCGCCGCGCCGAACCGCGCGGTCAGGTCCAGCCGTTCATACTTCCCCGCCTCGGCATTCGCCCAGCTTTCCAGCGAGGGTGTCGCGCTGGCCAGAATCACCCGTGCCCCACAGATCGAGGACCGCAACACCGCCATGTCCCGCGCACTGTAATGCACCCCGTCTTCCTGCTTGTAGGAGGTGTCGTGTTCTTCATCGACCACCACCAGCCCCAGATCGCGGAACGGCAGGAACAGGGCCGACCGGGCACCCACCACCAGCTGCGCATCCCCCTGCCCGACCATCCGCCAGACCCGGCGGCGTTCGGTCATGGTGGCGCCCGAGTGCCATTCGGCAGGCCGCGCGCCAAACCGCGCCTCCACCCGTGTCAGAAACTCAGCCGTAAGCGCAATCTCAGGCAACAGCACCAGCGCCTGCCGCCCCATGCGCAGGGTTTCGGCAACAGCTTCCAGATAGACCTCGGTCTTGCCCGAACCCGTCACGCCCTTCAGCAGCGTTGTTCCATAGTCGCCGGTCCGCTGCCCCGCCTGCAATCGCGCCACCGCCTCCGCCTGATCCTCGGTCAGGTCCTTTCCCGGCAGGTCGGGGTCCAGATGCGGATAGGGCAGATCGCGTGGGCTGTCTTCCTCGCGCACCGCGCCTTGTTTGACCAAGCCTTTGACAACGGACGATGTCACCCCCGCCTGCTCGGCCAGTTCTTTCAGCGTAAAGGCCAGCCCGCCATAGTCGCGCAACACTTCCAGCACACGGGTCCGCGCATCGGTCATCCGATCCGGCTGAGCATCGCCCAACCGATACACCTTGCGCATCGAGGGTGGATCGCCCAATCCCGGCGCGCGCGTCGCCAGACGCAGCATCGCGGGCATTGGCGTCAGCGTGTAATCCGCCACCTTGCCCAGAAACAAACGCATCTCTTCCCGCATCGGCGCGACCTCAAGCACCCGGATCACCGACCGCGCCTTGCTCAGGTCAAAACCGCCCTGCCCCGGCCCCCAGACCACACCCAGAACCTTGCGCGGGCCAAGCGGCACCTCGACAAACGCGCCCAGAAAACACCCGCCGTCGGGCGCATTGTAATCCAGCGTCCGGTCCAGTGGCTGCGTGGTCAGCACTGCAACCAGCTCTCCTTGGTCGAAAAATCTGTTAGCGCTCACTGCATATCCTTGGCAGGGGGTTTCAGCATCGGTCTTATTGGGGTAAAGCCATCCGCAAACAAGGCCAACCCATCAAAGGACTGCCCTCATGAAATTCTTCGTAGACACCGCCGAGATCGACGCCATCGCCGAACTGAACGATCTGGGCATGGTGGACGGCGTCACCACCAACCCTTCGCTGATCCTGAAATCAGGCCGCGACATTCTGGAAGTCACCAAAGAGATCTGTGATCTGGTCGATGGCCCCGTCTCGGCCGAAGTTGTCGCCACCGAGGCCGACGCCATGATCGCCGAGGGCCGCAAGCTGGCCAAGATCGCGCCGAACATCGCGGTCAAAGTGCCGCTGACATGGGCCGGTCTGAAAACCTGCAAAACGCTGACCGACGAAGGCCAGATGGTCAACGTCACGCTCTGCTTCTCAACCAATCAGGCGATTCTGGCGGCCAAGGCGGGGGCAACCTTCATCTCGCCCTTCATTGGCCGTCTGGACGATATCAACCTCGACGGCATGGACCTGATCGCCGATATCCGTCAGGTCTACGACAATTACGGGTTCGAGACCGAAATTCTGGCGGCGTCGATCCGCACCGTGAACCACGTGACCGAAAGCGCACGTATTGGGGCTGATGTGATCACCGCACCTCCGGGTGTGATCAAGAAGCTGGCCGATCACCCGCTGACCGACAAGGGCCTTGAAACCTTCCTGGCCGACTGGGCCAAAACCGGTCAGAAAATCCTCTGATCCATTGCGCTGCCGCGCGGTGCCGTCAGGCACCGCGCCTGGCCCAACGGCCAAAGCTGATCTTCGATCAGCATGTGGCCAGCGGGAGCCCCCGACACATCCCGCCTTAAATCGCGCAAAACGTGCATTTTTCCCGAGTCAAACCCGGCAGGCTATGTTATAAGCCCCTCAATCAAAAAAGACCGGGCAGGACATGAGCAGCAACCCAAAACTCGAGGATAACCTCCGCGCGGCGATTCTGGCCGAGCCGGACGCCTTGCTGGACGACAAGGACCTGATGCAGGCGCTGGTCTCGGCAAATGAACAGGCCCGCGGCGACAACGTGATCGACCTGCGCGGCATCGCCATGCAGCGGCTTGAAGAACGGCTGGACCGGCTTGAGGATACGCATCGCTCGGTCATCGCCGCCGCCTACGAGAATCTGGCAGGCACCAATCAGGTGCACCGCGCCATCCTGCGCCTGCTGGAACCGGTCGAGTTCGAAGATTTCCTGCGCACGCTTGGCACCGAAGTCGCCGAAATCCTCCGGGTCGACAAGATCACCCTGGTTCTGGAAACCACCGCCATTCAGGACGACCCCGCCATCGACAAGCTGGGCGGGGTTCTGACCATTGTTGAGCCCGGTTTCATCGAAAACTACCTGACCTATGACCGCAGCGGGCCTGCGCGCGAGGTGACCTTGCGTGAAATCCTGCAGCCCAACCGGCGGATTTTTGGCGCGCAAGGCGACATTTTGCGGTCCGAGGCCTGCCTGAAGCTTGATCTGGGCACAGGCCGCCTGCCGGGCATGATTGTCATGGGGGCCAGGGACCCGCGGCATTTTACGCCGCAACTCGGAACCGATCTTCTGACCTTCTTTGCCGGCGTGTTCGAACGCTCGATGCGCCACTGGCTGTCGTGAGCCTGATCTCCCCAGCCTGCCGCGATGCGCTGCAGCATTGGCTGGACAGTCTGGGGGCGCTGGCCGGACGGTCCAAAAATACACAGACCGCCTATCGCGGCGATGTGGCCGAGTTTCTGTCCTTCATGACCCTGCACCACGCCGAGCGTCAGGGGTTGGCCGCGCTCGAACGTATTTCGATCGCGGATATGCGTGCCTGGATGGCGGATCAGCGGGGCTCGGGCGTCGGCGCGCGGTCGCTTGCGCGCAAGCTTTCCGCCGTCAAAAGCTTCTATCGCTGGCTGGCCGAGCGGGAAGGCTTTGAACCAACCGCCGTCCTGTCCATCCGCGCGCCCAAGTTTACCAAGAAGCTTCCCCGCCCGCTGGCCGAAGACGCCGCCCGCGCCATGATCGATACTGTCGAACTGCAATCCGGTTCGGACTGGGTCGCCGCCCGGGATGTGGCCGTTGTCACCCTGCTTTATGGCTGCGGGCTGCGGATTTCCGAGGCGCTGTCGCTGACCGGTTCCGACGCGCCTTTGCCGGCGACCTTGCGCATTGTCGGGAAAGGCAACAAGGAACGTGTGGTTCCCGTCCTTCCCGCAGCGCGCGAGGCGGTGGATCGCTACACCCGCCTCTGCCCGCACCCGCAGGCACCGGAGGCCGCCCTGTTTCGCGGCGTTCGGGGTGGTCCGCTGAACCCCAGCGCCATTCAGGGCGTCATGGCCAAGGCGCGCATGCAACTGGGGCTGCCCGCAACCGCAACACCCCACGCCATGCGCCACAGCTTCGCCACCCACCTGCTGTCTGCCGGCGGCGACCTTCGGGCGATTCAGGAACTGCTGGGCCATGCCTCGCTGTCGACAACTCAGGCCTATACCGCCGTCGATACCGCACGGCTGATGGAAGTTTACAACCGCGCCCATCCCAAAGCGTGACGCTTCCCCGCAGATCAGCCGCAGTTGACGGGCTTTTGGTTTGCATCTCAGCCTTGCTTCGTACATGACGCGTCCATGACACTTAGATTCAAAGCCTTAGCCGTTCATCTTTTCACCGCCACCGGAGCCGTTTTCGCCATGCTGGCCATGCTGGCCGCCGTCGAGGCAAAGTGGAGCCTGATGTATCTGTGGCTGGTGGTGTCCTTCATCGTCGATGGGATCGATGGACCGCTGGCTCGGCACTATCACGTCAAACACAACGCGCCCGAGTTTGACGGCGTGCTGCTGGATCTGATCATCGACTACCTGACCTATGTGTTCATTCCCGCCTTTGCCCTGTTCAAATCCGGGCTGATGGACGGCTGGACCGGGTGGTTTGCGATCATCGTCATCACATTTGCCAGTGCGATGTATTTTGCCGACACCAGGATGAAGACCAAGGACAATTCCTTTTCCGGCTTCCCCGGCTGCTGGAACATGTTTGTCATCGTGATCTTTGCGCTGGAGCCGAATTTCTGGCTGATCCTGCTGATGGTCTCGCTGCTGTCGCTGGCGATGTTCCTGCCGCTGAAATTCGTCCATCCCGTCCGCACCGAACGCTGGCGCGGCCTGACGCTGCCGATGGCCTTTGCCTGGACCTTCTTCGCCGGCTGGGCCGCCTGGGTCGATTTCCACCCCGAAAGCTGGGCCCATTGGGGGCTGGTCATCACCAGCCTGTATCTGGTTTTTGCCGGGATCGCGCAGCAGATTATCCCGCAGCGCGGCTAACGCAGCCCTGCGGGGGGCAGGTTACAGGACTTCCTGCACCTCGAACTCGGTCCCGTTATGGGTGAACAGATCGCCCTCTTGCAGGCCGACCATGGCCAGATAGATCGGGCTTTGGGTTGAGATGCCCATATAGGTCTTGCCGTCCACATCGAACCGCGTGGTGGACACGCAAACCACAAAACGCCGGTTGTTGAACTTGATCACTGCGCCCGGCTGCACCGTGTCGGTCAGGCCGAAATCGGTGTTTTCGATCACATCGATCTTGGCATGATGGGCATGGACCGGAGCATCAAAGGCCGCAGCCAGATCCGCATTCTCGCGCGAGGCGGCGATATCATCCTTGTCATGCCCTTCACGGTCGTCCAGTTGGGCGTCTTTCAAAAACGCATCGTAATGCGCCTGAGCAGTCGCCAGTTCCTGCTCTTCCAGCGACATCAGATGGTCGATGATGGCCTTCTTCCGGGCGGTGCGGTCTGCTTCGGTAGTCATTCAATCCGGTCCTTCAAATTCACCATGAGACATACGTTGTGCCCGAGTTCCAAGGATTGCAACAGATTTCCGACACTCAGATCAACAGCCCCGCCGCCTGTTCGTGACGCAGCAGGGCCACCTTGGTCTCGACCCCGCCATCGCCGGAAAACCCGCCAAGACCATTGGCCGCCAGGACCCGATGGCAGGGAATGATCACCGGGATGGGATTGGCACCGCAGGCCTGCCCCACCGGCTGCGCTGGCTGGCCCAGTTCTTTCGCTATGTCGCCATAGGTGCGGGTTTCTCCCAGCGGGATGGCGAACATCAAGTCGCAGACCTGTTTCTGAAAATCCGAGCCGTTCACGTGATACGGCAGATCGAACCGCTCCAATTGCCCGGCATCATAGGCGCGCATCTGGGCTGCGGCCTCGTGCAGCAAAGGGGTAGCTTCGCCCTGATCCCTGCCGTTCCAGACAAGCCGCGTGATCGCTCCACCGGTTTCCTCGATGCCCAACCGCCCGAACTGCGTATCCACTGCAATCATAGCCATAAGCCCGAGGGTTTCAGATCACCCTGCCAAGCGCAAGCTTGGAAAGCTACTGTTAGGTGCTTGATGGCCTGTATGCTAATCTCCTCACATTGATTAAAAAATTCGGAGGCTGGAATGGGGCGACACTTGATCCTCACCGTTCACGGGATTGGTGAGCAAAAGCCCGGTGAGACCGTCGATCAGGTGGCGGGCGCGGCCACGACCTGGCTGGACGGGCACCCTCAGCCGCCGGTCGAGATCGACCGCCAGATGATCGAACTGGCCGAGACCCCCTTTGACGGCCGCAGCCGGAATGCAAACCTGTACAAGGTGCATCTGCGCAAAGTGACAAAGCCGCAGGACAGCACCGATCAGGCCCTGTTTGCCGAGGTTTTCTGGGCAGACCGGTCCCCCAAACCCAAGGGTGCCATCAAAACGCTGGTCGACCTGATCTGGGTGGTGCTGGCACTGGGGTATCTGGCGATGGACAATGTCGAACAGACCCATGCGCGCAAAGGGGTCGATCCGTCGGATGCGAACGGCAGGAATACATTCGCCGCCCAGATCGTACATCTTTTTACCTGGATTTTCTTTGGCGCGGTTGCACCGATGAACGCCTTTTTGCTGATTGGTGCCGCAGCAGTGATGATCGAACTGTTGCCCGTTGCTTTTGCCCAAACGCCAGCCGCATTGTTCGGTCTTTTGCTGCTGATCTATCTGGGCGCGGGGTGGGTCGGGCTGAAGCGCCAGAAAACTGCACCGACCTATCTCAGGCGCGTGTTCTGGCGCGGCGCGGTCCCGATGGGCGCGGTTCTGGCGCTGGCGCTTGTGACCGGGCCGCTTGGCGCAGGGATCTGGGGCCAAATGTGCGACCCCACAAATCTGGAAATCACATGCGCCACCGGGCTGGAGCAGTTCGTCGTGTTTCAGATTCTGGTGCTTGCTGCGTTCTGGACCGCGCTGATTTTCATCACGATTGCACTGTATCTGGTCTCGCTCACCACGCTGCAGGTCGAACCGGCGTTGCCGGGGCACAGGCGGCTGTATCCCAGCATCTGCGCGGGCATGCTGGTCTTCTGGATGTTCTTCATCGCCGGTCTCTGGCTGACATTCGAGCAACTGGTCAAAAGCGTACCCAGCCTGTCCAGCCAAACGCTGATCAAGCTGTTCGACAACAACCTGCGCGGCTCTCTCGACACGCTGGGGGTGGCCTTTGGGGCGGTTGTTCTGCTGGTTGTCGTCGGCATCGGCCTGTTCGTGGGGCGCAAACTGGGCAAAGAGAAGCTGTACGAAAAACACAGCTTCCTGAGCCGCGCGATTGTCAACAGGCTGGCGCAGGGCGTGTTTCTGGTCGCGGCGGTGGTGCTGGGTTTGGTCGCCCTGCGCGAACTGACCCTGCAGGTTCTGGGCCTTGATCTTCACTGCGACATCGCCTCGGGTTCAGAGTCGTCCAGGCCGGACTGCAGCTTGACCGGCAAGGCGCTGAACCGGCTGGCGGACGCGCAGGGCATCATCGGCATCGCCGTGTTGGGGGCGACGGCGATGCTGTATCGGTTTTCGGACTTCGTGGCGGCGGGGCTGGGCGTTGCGCGCGATATCGTCACCTACGCGATCCGCGACAAATGTGCGCTGCGCTGGGATCTGGCCGCCAGACGCCGGAACTATCCGGCGCGCAGGCTGATTGATGAGCGGTTCTACAGAACGCTCTATTACGCGCTGGACATCTTTCCGGCGGATCAGATCACGGTGATCTCGCATTCGCAAGGAACGGTGATTGCCACCCAGATGCTGGCCGACAAGCGGGTCCAGCGCCGCATCAAAGGCCGCCCGGTGACGCTGATCACCATGGGCGCACCGGTGACGCACATCTATCAGCGCTATTTCCCCGAGATGTTCACAGTCGACCCCGCAAACCTGAAAGCCGCCTGGTTCAACATCTTCCGCGAGGATGATTTTGTCGGCACCAGGATCGAGGGCGACCTGATCCGCAAAAAGCGCAACATCCCCGTCCCGCCCGGCGGGCATACGGGGTATTTCACCGATCACGAGGTTTGGCGCGTGCTGACGGGGGATGAGATCGGGTTCGACCTGTTTGATCCCAAAACGCATCAAGTACCGAAATAGCCCCCTCGGGTGTCCGAGGGGGCCTTGGATTTAACGCAGCGCCTCGTCGCAGCGGCCACAGACACCCGCATGGGCGTGCAGGCCCACGTCTGGCAGGATTTTCCAGCAACGCTGGCATTTGTCGCCTTCGGCTTTCTCGAACAGAACCGCAATGCCTTCGATTTCGGGCACACGGAATGCTTCGGCCGGGGCCGGGTCGCCGGTCACGGTCAGACCCGAGGTGATGCACAGATCGTCCACGTCGAATGTGGCCAGCAGGTCGCGGGTGGCGACGTCTTCGACATGCACAATCGGCGCGGCCTCGAGGCTGGAACCGATCACCTTGTCCTGACGCTGCACCTCAAGCGCGGCGGTCACGGCGCGGCGCACGCGGCGGATTTTGGCCATGCTCGCCTCAAGCTCGGCATCGCGCCAATCGGCGGGCGTGTCGGGGAAGTCCACCAGATGGACCGAGCTGTCGTCGCCTTCGAAGCGTTCCAGCCAGACCTCTTCCATGGTGAAGACCAGAACCGGGGCAAGCCATGTGGTCAGGCGGTGGAACAGGATATCCAGCACGGTCCGCGCCGCCCGGCGGCGCAGGCTGTCGCCATCGCAGTACAGAGCGTCCTTGCGCACGTCGAAATAGAAGGACGACAGATCGACGGTGGCAAAGGTGAAGACAGCGCTGAACACGCCCTGGAAATCGAACGAGGCATAGCCTTTGCGCACCTGTTCATCCAGTTCGGCCAGACGGCTCAGCACCCAACGCTCCAGCCGTGGCATATCCTCGGGTGCAACCCGATCCGCCTCAGAGAAATCGGCCAGCGAGCCCAGCATGAACCGCATGGTGTTGCGCAACCGGCGATAGCTGTCGGCGGTTCCCTTCAGGATCTCCGGCCCGATCCGCTGGTCGGCGGTATAGTCGGTCTGCGCCACCCACAGGCGCAGGATATCGGCGCCGTATTGCTTGACGACCTCCTCCGGCACGATGGTGTTGCCCAGCGATTTGGACATCTTGTTGCCCTTGGCATCCAGCGTAAAGCCGTGGGTCACCACATTGCGATAGGGCGCACGGCCCTTGGTGCCACAGGCCTGCAGCATCGACGAATGGAACCACCCGCGGTGCTGGTCGGTGCCTTCCATGTAGACATCGGCGATGCCGTCCTCGGTCCCGTCCTCACGATCCCGCAGAACAAAGGCGTGGGTGGATCCCGAGTCAAACCACACGTCCAGCACGTCAAACACCTGATCGTACTCGTCGGGGTTGGCGATACCGTCGAGGATCTTCTCTTTGAACCCGTCGGTGTACCAGACGTCTGCGCCGTCCTTTTCAAACGCTGCCTTGATGCGGGCGTTGAGTTCCGCGTTGCGCAGCAGGTAATCCGCGTCGGTAGGCAGCGCACCTTTCTTGGTGAAGCAGGTCAGCGGCACGCCCCACGCGCGCTGGCGCGACAGCACCCAGTCCGGGCGGGCCTCGATCATCGAATACAAACGGTTGCGACCGGTCTGCGGGGTCCACTTCACCAGCTCATCGATGGACCGCAGGGCGCGTTCGCGGATGGTGTCCCCCATCTCGCCCATGCCGTCCTCCAGCTTGCGGTCAACGGATGCAAACCACTGCGGTGTGTTGCGATAGATGATCGGAGCCTTCGAGCGCCACGAATGCGGATAGCTGTGCTTTATCTTGCCCCGCGCCAGCAGCCCGCCGACCTCGGCCAGTTTGTCGATGATCGCCTTGTTGGCATCCCCCTCGCCGCCTTTGCGGGACAGGATGTATTTGCCGCCAAAGAACGGCAGATCCGCGCGGAAGCTGCCATCGTCCATCACGTTATAGGTGATGACCTGCTCCAACATACCCAGATCGCGGTAAAGCTCAAATTCCTCCATCCCGTGCGACGGCGCACAATGAACGAAACCTGTACCTTCGGTATCGGTCACAAACTCGGCGGCGCGGAAGTCACGGATATCGTCCCATTCGCCATTGCCACCCTCGGCCCCGGCCAGCGGGTGGGTCAGTTGGATCTTGGCCAGATCCTCCTGTGTCACGTCACACAGACGTCGATACATCGAGTCGTCCAGACGCGCGCGCGCAAACACATCCGCCGCGCGGTCGTCGGCCAGCAGATAACGCTCGCCAATCCGCGCCCAGCATTCCTCGGGGCGGCCCGTCACTTCGTAGAGGCCATAGGAAATGTCTTCGCCATACACCACTGCCTTGTTCGACGGCATGGTCCACGGAGTCGTCGTCCAGATCACCACATAGGCGTTGTCCAGCGTCACGTCGCCCGTGTTCACGACCTTGAACTTCACCCAGATGGTGAAGCTTTCCTTGTCGTGATACTCGACCTCAGCCTCGGCCAGAGCGGTCTTTTCGATGGGCGACCACATCACGGGTTTCGAGCCCTGATACAAAGTGCCGTTCATCAGGAACTTCATGAACTCGTCCGCGATCACGGCCTCGGCGTGATAGTCCATGGTGATGTAGGGATCGGGCCAGTTGCCGGTGATGCCGAGACGCTTGAACTCTTCGCGCTGGATGTCGATCCAGCCCTCAGCGAACTTGCGGCATTCCTGACGGAAATCGACGATATTCACCTCGTCCTTGTTCTTGCCCTTCTTGCGGTACTGTTCCTCGATCTTCCACTCGATCGGCAGGCCGTGGCAGTCCCAGCCCGGGACATACCGCGCGTCATGACCCATCATCTGATGCGACCGCACGATCATGTCTTTGATGGTCTTGTTCAGTGCGTGGCCGATATGCAGGTGACCGTTCGCATAGGGGGGGCCATCGTGCAGCGTAAAGGGCGCGCGGCCTTGCTTCTCGCGCAGGCGGTCATAGACGCCGATCTTCTCCCACCGCTCGAGCCATGCGGGTTCGCGTTTCGGCAATCCGGCGCGCATGGGGAAATCGGTTTTGGGCAGGTTCAGCGTGTCTTTGTAGTCAGGTGTCTGGATCGTGTCGGCGCACATTTGGGGCGTCCTTTGGATGATCTGGTCGTACTTGGATCGAAGCGGTCGGTGCGAAGTCTCAAACACCTTTGCCCGGCGTCTCGAGGATCAGAGCGCCGGGGATATAATTCGAATAATGATGGCCATCCGGTCATGCATGGCCGCGCTTATAAGACGCCCGCCCTCAATGGTCCAGAGGTTCCGGGCCTTGCTGCGAATGGCGCAGCTTGGCCCAGCGGTTGAGCCACGCCAGACCGGCCAAGGCCAGCCCCAGCGCCAGCAGCGAAAACACCCGGATCAGCCCGCCAAGGCCCGAAATATCGATCAGAAATACCTTGGCAACCGCCAGCCCGATCACCACCAGTCCTGCCTTGCGCATCAGGTCCGACCGGCGCGCGAGGGACTGGTAGAACAACACCGCGCCGATCAGCAGCAGGATCATCGTATAGGTGTAAAGCTCGGGCTGGGTGACGCCATTGCCCTGATACATGCCCCCGGCCCCCTGCCAGACATGGCGGATGGTCAGGCCCAGCCAGAAAGCCGCCAGGGCGCTGGCAGCGGCGAAGCTGGCCTGTCGCAGCAGAACGGGCATCGCCTTGATCCGCCATGCCGAGAACCCGATGGCAAACGCGGGCAACAGATAGGCCACGGCCAGCGTGTTCAGGATCGGCGGCCCCAGCACCGGGTCGGCATATGGCGTGATCAGCGGGTTGCGCTCGGCCAGCGCCTGAAACAGCCGGAACAGGCCATGGGCAGCGAAGAAAACGGCCAGCGCGTATCGCGCATAATTCAGTTTGCCGCCCAGTTCGAACCTTTGAACCTGCGCATAAGCCAGCAACAGCCAGATAACCGAGAGCAGCCCCAGACCCCAATGGCTGTCCCCTGCACCGCCCTCGCCAAACCCTTCAAGCCAGCGCAACAGCAGGAGGGACAGCAGAATGCCTCCGGTCGCCCAGGCGGCGCTTTCCAGCAGCAGTTTGGCAACCGGGCGCTGCAAGGGGATCAAAAGCCGCCAGCCCGCCAGAAACCCGAGTGTCGCCGAGGCATAAACCAGCGTCATTTCCCACACCGGCGCGGTATCGGCCCAATCCAGCCCCGGGTTCAGGACCAGCCGCACCGTGACGGTGAACACGCCCGCCCAGATGAACCAGCTCATCGGTGGCAGCGTGAACTTCCGATCCAGCGCGGCGGCGACCACGACTGTCGCGACCAGAGCAATCGTCAGCGCGGCAGAGCTGAGCACGATGACGCAGGCAAAGGCCAGACAGGACAGGGCAGACAAGGTCGCCAGCGCGGCGCGCATCCGGTCCTCGCCGTCCACACGCGCGAACCGTTCGGCGAGGACAACCATCAAGGCCCCTATGGCGATGGCATGCAGGGCCCATGGGTAAGCGCCGATAACCTCCGCCGGGTGCCAGCCGACCTCAAGCGCGATGGCCATGAGCGGCGCAAACAACGCCGCCGCCCCGGCCCAGACAACCGCGTATCGCCCGGCGGCAAAGGACCGCCACGCCGCCAGCAGGGTGATCAGCGCCCCCAGCGCGACCAATACTGTCACGACCCATGGATAGTCTGCCTCGGCCGTTTCAAGGTAGGTCTCGGCAAAGCTGCGCTGAACGACCCCGTGGTCCAGACCGTGCACCAGCACGACCCAGATCAGCCCGATGGCTGGCAGCACCGTCACATCCTGCAGCGCCTCCGCGTTCTTGGCCCACAGGATCAGGGCCGCAAGCAGGCCGGATGTCAGGCAAACCGCCAGCCAGAACTCATCCGATGTATCGGCCCAATGCAGCGAGAGGATGGCGGAGGTGACGGCCACCGCGCCGAAGGCAAGCCTTGTGGGAAACTCGGGCCAGGGCCTCCAGTTCGATCGCACCAGCATTTCCGTGACCAATGGCCCAGAATGGTTGGGCCGGAAACGGCGCGCAGGAATGGCGATGGCGATCAGCGCCATTGCGGTGGCGAAGATCAGGTAGCCTGGTTCGGTCATCGGCGCGCCGAGGATCACTATCAGGCTGGCCCAGTACGCTCCGAACAGGGTCAGAACCGAAATCCACGCCCAGCGCCGCACCGTGTCGATGCCCAGACCCAGCACCGCGATAACAAAGAAATAGCCATAAAGCCATGTGGGATCGTCCGAGGACCCGCCGACCAGAAAGGGGGCCGCGAACGCTCCGATCAGCCCGACAGCCGCCAGCAGCGGGCCGTGGAACCAGCCCAGAACCAGCCCCGCAAGGGCCACCAGAACCATGCCTGCCAGGGCAACCTCGGCCCCGATCAGATCGTAAAGCTGTCGGGCGGAGAGAATGCCGCCAAACAGGGTCACAAGGCCCGCGCCGGAAAAGACCGAGGGCAGATAGGCGGTGGCCGAGGCCTCATCATCACCGAACCGTCGGCGCAGGTATTCCCCGGTCCCGATCAGGACAACGCCAAAGGCCAGCGCGGCCGCAACACGTGCGGTTGGGGGCAGCAGGCCGTTTTCGACGCCGTATTGGACAAGGAAGATACCGGCCAAAGCCAGCGACAGGGCGGAAACCGCATAGAACCAGTTCTCGCGCAGCCACGCGCCCAGCGCAGTCAAGCGATCCTCGCGGAAGACAACCGGTCCCTGCGGTTCGGGCGTTGTCTGCGTTTGCGGTTCTACCTGCTGCGTTTTGGCTGGGGCCCAAGGGGCTTTCTTTGGTTTTTCTGCGGGCTTCTCGACCGGTCTTTTCAGCTCAACGGGTTCTGATGCAGCGCGATCAGCGTGCATCGCGCGCAATTGCCGCTCGAGCTGCTCGACACGGCGGCGCAGACGCGCCTGCCCCACAAGTAGCGCAATAATCGTGACCGGAATGGCCAGAACGACCAGGCCGACAAGGACAAGCAGCGATTCCAAAGGCAACCTCCGGGCGAAACCTGTTGCAAAGGCTAACGTGGTCTGGCCGGGGGTAACAGGCCGAAAATCCGCAATGATTCAAACCGTTGCGTCACGCCGGTCAGAAGCCGCCCAGCGCAGGTCGCGAGATCATGAGCCACAGAATGGCCAGCACTGCCAGAAACGCCGGAATACCGCAGAGAACCCAAAGCCTGAACAGACGGTGATAGGCCTCGGGCAATGGGCCGCCCTGCTCCACGGCGGCCTGGGCATAGGCGCGCAGGCGCAACTGGATCCAGACCACAGGCAGCCAGAACAGTCCCGTCAGCGCGTAGAGAACCAGCGACAGCGCGATCCAGCCCTCGGTCAGGGACCATCCCAACCGCCACGCCAGAAAGGCACCGGTGATCGGTTGCAGGATGACGGCGGTTGTGGTGAACCGCAGGTCGGCTCGCGCCACAATGCCCGCCGTATGGGCGATGACCCGCGCGTCGTGGCCGCGATGGGCCATCAGCATGAAAAACGCGATGCCCGCGCCGGTGCCCAACAGAACGCAGGCCCCGATCACATGCAGCCAGCGCAGGAACAGGTCGGGGTCCATCAGCGGCTCTCCAGCATTGGAATGGCAACAAGCGACAGCATCATCGCCGGTATGATCTTTACCAGCGGCCCCAGAGGGTCGAGCCACAGTTCGGGCACCGTCAGCGAAGCGGCCAGCAGATAGAACAGGGCAACACCGAACTGCGCAAGGCAAGCCCGCGCGGCGCAGGGCCGCCACAGGACGGCCAGCCCCAGCGCGATATCGACCAGCGACCAGAACAGAACGCTGAATGTCGCCAAACCAGACGGCCACCCCGCGCCGGTCAGAACGCCAGCAGACTGGCCCAGACCCAGCAGGCCGAAGAGCCCGGACAACACCCAGAACAGGCTGAGCATCGCGATGACCAGAGGCATCAGCAACGCCATCCGCGCCGCCAACCGGTGTTCGCGGGCGCAAGGTATCGTTGCGTAGATGTCATTCAGCGACGCCAGCGACCGGCCGGTGGCTGCCGCGTATGGGCCGGGGTCTCCGGTCACGCCGTCCTGCATCACGGTCATTGCGGTGCTACGCAAGGGTGACTTCCAGCCCAGTCTGGCCAATTGATCTGCAACACCCGCAATCACCCCGGTCATCCAGTGCGGCACAGAGATACGGGCCACGGCGGGCCGGAAACCCAACCACGCGCGGGTGGCGGTCAAGACATCGGACAGCGGATTGGGCGCATCCTCGATCAGATCATAGGTTCCCTGTGGCAACTGGCCCGCGACGGCAGAGGCAACAGCGCGACACAGGTCCACCATCCCGACGCATTGAACCGGTGTTTCGGGATAGGCCACCGGCTGAACCAAAGGCACCGCCGCCAACATGCGCAGCAAGGCGGTGCCGCCATAATCCGATTGCCCGATGACCAGACCGGGTTTCAAAACCCAAAGCGCGGCCCCTGAGGTGCGCAGGGCCGCGTCGCCTGCGGCCTTGGTGCGCATGAACTCGGTGCCCGCTTCAGGCTCGGCCCCGATGGCCGAGACCTGCACGATCGCGATACCCGCCCCGGCGCACGCCTGACCCAGAGCAGCGATGGCGGTGTGGTGAACCGCCCTAAGATCGTCACTGCCGCCATCCTGCAACGCTCCGGCGCAGTTCACCACGACGTCGACATCCGAGAGGATGTCGCGCCAATCCTCTGCACGTTGAAACGCACGCAGATCGCCTTGTTTCAGTGGCATGCCGGGCAGGACTTTGGCACCCGTCGAAAGTGAGCGGACCATGCCGGTCACGCAGGCACCGCTGGCCCGCAAATCTCGGGTAACCGGCGCGCCGATGAACCCGTAAGCGCCCAGAACCAGAACGTTTTTTCCCTGCAAGTGCAACGGCATGATGGCACCTTGTCCCTTTGGCCTCACCCTAGCCGATTGGCCGCCGCAAACCAGCCGAGACAGGCCATCTGCGACAACACTGCCGGTTAGGGATGGAACAGGGACCCGACCAGATAAGCAATCGACGCGGCCAGCCCGCCGATCAGCAACGTCTCAAGCCCCGACCGCCACCACGGGGCCAGCGACCAGCGGCTTTTGAGTGCGCCGATGGCGAAAAATACCCCCATCGTCATCCATGCGGACATGGGAAAGGCGCGCTCGACCGACAAAAGAAACGGCAGCAAAGGGATCATCCCGGCCACGAGGAAGGCAAAGAACGTCGCCAGTGCAGCTTTCATCGGATGGGGATCGACGCTGCCCAGCCCATATTCGCCCTCGATCATCAGGTTGATCCAGTTGTCGTGGTTTGCCGTGATCGCCAGCGTCGCCTCGTCCAGAACGGGCCCCGACAGCCCCTTCTGCGCCAGAATTTCGCGCACCTCACCCCGCTCACCCTCGGGGTAGAGCGCGATGTGGCGTTCCTCGATCGCGCGGATGCGGCGGATATTGTCCAACTCGGCCTTGGTGCCCGAGTAATTTCCCGCCGCCATCGAGAACCCGTCGGCCAGCACATTGGCCAGCCCCAGCGCGACGATCACGAAAGACGACAGGCCCGCCCCGGCGACACCGGCCACAATGGCGAAGGTCGTCACCGATCCGTCGATCCCGCCATAAACCACGTCCCGCAACACGCCCCGTCCCGGCGGCGCGTTGATCCGGGCGGTGATTTCCTGCTGGCTGTGACCGTGATCCGTCATGGCTTGCCCTCCGTCACCTCAACTGTGCCGGAGCGGGCGCGGCCTGACCTTGCGTTGGATCAACCCTTCGAGAACAGCCCCTGCAACGCGCGCTTGATGATGCCGCGCGTGGACGGTTTGTGGCGGTCCGAGAATGGCAGGGGGCGGCAGACCTCCATCGCGGCGACGCCAACGCGGGCGCTGAGCGCGCCGTTCACCAGCCCTTCACCGAAACGCCGCGACAGTTTGCTGAGAACCGAGCCGCCCAGAACCGGTTCCAGCAGGTCATCGCCCACGGCCACAGCACCGGTGGCAACCAGATGCACGAATACGGCGCGGGTCAGCCGCCAACTGCCCAGAAACCCGGCCCGTCCGCCATAAATCTCGGCCACCCGCCGGATCATCCGCAGCGACGCTGCCAAAGCCGTCACCACATCCGCCAGCGCCAGAGGCACCAGCGCGGTCACCGTCGCGACCTGACGGGCGGCGGCCTCAACCTCGCGGCTGGCGGCGGCATCGAGCGGGGCCAGTAGCTCATCCTCGGCCAGTTGCAGCAGGCCCGAGGCATCGAACTGGTCCGCCATCCGCTCAGCCAGACGATCCCGGCCCCATCGGGTTTCCTCGCGCGCCTTGTAGAAGGCGATCAACCGGGTCGTCACCGCGCGCGCCTGCGCCAAATCCGCCTCGGCCAGTGCCGCATCTGCCGCGCGGCGCATGCCGTCCACACGCGACAGACGGCCAATCGCCGCCAGTTCGCGGATCGCGATGATCAGGGCGACCAGCACCAGAGCTGCCAGCAGCCCGGTGACGATCCACCCCAGAATGGGCGCGCGTTGGACCAGCGAGGTCGCAAAATCCCAGGCCGCGACCGAGATCGCCGCTCCGACAACCGCCAGCGCCAGCCCCCAGAACCACCGCGACAGCGCCGAGGGTTTGCGCGACGCAAATCGCGCGACGCTCTGCATCGCCTGCCCTTGCGGCTGGGCGATATCGGGCACCGGAGGGGCCTGCGCGACGTCGGCGGCAGGTTCATCCGCTTCGAGATCGATCAGAACCGGGCCCTTAGCCATCGTTCAACCCCTTGCTGCGCCAGACATATCTGATGTCCGGCAGGTTTTCGTCATTGTCTGCGCCATCGCTGCGGGCGACCTCGGCAAAGCCGTTGCGTTCGTAGAAGCGGCAGGCCGGAGCGTTGTGCTGAAAGGCAAAGAGGCTCAGGCGAGAATGCCCCGATTTGGCATGATCCAGAAGTTGCCGTCCGATCCCCTGCCCGCGCGCCGGTTCTGCCAGATAAAGCGAGTGGATTTCCGCGCCATTCAGCGCCAGAAAGCCAACAACGCCCTCATCCGTTTCGGCCACTGTCACCCAGTCCTGATCGATCATACGGCCGCAAAAGGCGATGGTCTCGGCGCAGCTGTGCAGTTCCGGCATCCAGTCATTTTCCCGCGCAAAACTGTGCAGGATTGTACCTGTCACACCGGCATCGGTGCTGCGCGCGGGGCGAAAGGTTACTGTCACAGCCGGTCTCCGATCAGGAATTGCGCCGCGCGGTCCAGCCTTATGTGCGGCGGGCCATCGCCGGGGCGCAGGGTCAGGTGCGCGGGGGCGAAGGCCATGAAACCGTAATCCTCACCCAGCCATGTGTCCGCCCCGTTTCGTGCGGGGCCGAGCAGATGCGCGGGGTCATCCGGCAGGTCCCCGGGGTAGAAGGCCGCCTGTTTGCCGCTGTCCAGCAAGGTGCCGCGCACGCAGGGCAGTTCGGCGCCGTTATGAGTACGCATCTCCTCGGTCGTGGCGCGCAGCGAGGCCAGCGACAGCGCCGCCGTTTCGGCACCCGCGAATTTGGCGCGGTCCCGAGCCTCACGCGTCAGTGCCTCCATGATCGCGGTCAGGCGGGGGTGCTGCAGGTGATGCAGGTGATCGGCCTTGGTGGCGGCAAAGAGGATACGTTCAACCCGTTTGCCCAGCAGCAACTGGCTGAGCCACGCGTTCCGGCCCGGACGGAAGGCGGACAGGATATCGCCCATCGCGCGGCGCATATCCTCGACCGCCTGCGGCCCCCGGTGGATCGCGCCCAGCGCGTCGACCAACACGACCTGCCGGTCAATCCGGGCGAAATGGTCGCGAAAGAACGGTTTGACGACCCGGGATTTATAAGCCTCGTACCGCCGCTCCATCTCGCGCTGCAGGGTGTGGCGGCGCGACGGGCCGGACATGCGCAGGGGCGCGAAGGTCAGAACCGGAGACCCGGCCAGATCACCGGGCAGCAGGAACCGCCCCGGGGTGCAGTCATAGAACCCCGCGTCTCTCGCACTGTTGAGATAGGCGGTGAAGGCCGCAGTCAAAGCCTGCGCCGTCGGTTCATCATGTGCGCTGGTTGGGTCGGCAGAATCCAGGGCCGACAGGAACGATCCCGCCTCGGCGCGCTGTTCAATGCGGGACAGCGTTTCCTGCGACCAGTCCTGATAAGACTTGTCCATCAGCGCCAGATCCAGCAGCCATTCGCCCGGATAATCCACGATATCCAGATGGACCGTGCGCGGCCCCTGCAGCCCGGCCAGCAATCCGGCGGGGCGGGCTTTGAACGACAGGCGCAGCTCGGACACCGCGCGGGTGCTGTCGGGCCAATGCGGGTTGGGACCGGTCAGGTCGGACAGGTGGGATTCATAGTCGAACCGGGGCACTGTATCGTCCGGCTGCGGCTGCAGATAAGCGGCGTTGATCCGCCCTTCCTGTTGCGCGGCAAGGCCGGTCATCCGGCCCCGATCCAGCAGGTTCGCCACCAGTGAGGTGATGAAGACCGTCTTGCCCGACCGCGCCAACCCGGTAACGCCAAGCCGGATGACCGGCTCAAAAAACGTCTCGGACACGCTGTCGCCGATGGATTCGACGCCGCGCACAAGACTGTCTGCCAGTGATGAGATGACCAAGCCGTCGCCCCGCAATTATTGTTTTGCCCAAGATAGGTAGCGGGTGCGCCACATACCAGCGCTTTCGCCCCCTTGCCCGTTCCCGCGCCGCGCTGTACCAGCGCCCCATGCCCAGATACGCGTTGAAAGTCGAATACCAGGGGGAGCCGTTTGCCGGGTGGCAGCGGCAAAAGGAACTGCCGTCAGTGCAGGGTGCCATCGAACAGGCCCTGTCCCACATCCAGCCCGGAGAGCACACGATCGCCGCCGCCGGACGCACCGATGCGGGCGTGCACGCGCTGGGGCAGGTCGCGCATTGTGACTTGGCCAAAGAGTGGGACCCGTTCCGCCTGTCCGAGGCGCTGAACTATCACCTCAAACCCCAGCCCGTCGCGATTGTTCAGGCCGCGCGGGTGGATGACGACTGGCATGCGCGGTTCTCGGCCATCGAGCGTCAATATCTGTTCCGCATCCTGATACGCCGCGCGCCTGCGACGCATGATCGGGGTCAGGTCTGGCGGATCAATCACCGGCTGGATATCGACGCGATGCAAACAGGGGCAGATATGCTGATCGGGCGGCATGACTTCACCACCTTCCGGTCCTCGATCTGTCAGGCCGCCAGCCCTGTGAAGACGCTGGACGAATTGCGCGTCGAGCAAGTTGAGGGATTCTCGGGCCCCGAGGTGCACTTCCACGTCCGCGCCCGGTCGTTCCTGCATAATCAAGTCCGCAGCTTCGTGGGCACGCTGGAGCGGGTCGGTGCATGTGCCTGGTCGCCCGAGGATGTGCGCGATGCTCTGGAAGCTGCCGATCGTGCGGCCTGCGGGCCGGTTTGTCCGCCGCAGGGTCTGTATCTGGCGCGGGTTGGCTATCCCGAGCCGGTGTTCGACTGACTCAAATCGCCCGCAGCAGCAAACCGCCGGCAATCACCACAATCAGCAAACCGGCCACCAGTTCGATGGTCGGGGCCAGAACGGAAGCAAACCGCGTGGCCGAGGCCGACGCCAGCAGCCCCCCGCGCAATCCGAATGAGGTCCAGCCCACCAGCGTCGTGACTGTCGCCGTGCCCAGTGCCATTGCAAAGGCCCCGGCGATGCCGACCATCGCGATGCCCATCTGCCATGTCAGGATCAGCACGAACAAAGCGCCGGTGCAGGGGCGGGCTGCGATGCCTGCGATCAGCACAAGCGCCTCGCGCAGGGTTCCGGCCTGGGCGACCTCTTCCGCGCTAGGGCCATGGCGGTGGCCGCACTCTGAGCAGGCCTCACCCTCATGATGGTGGTGATGATGTGCGTGGGCGGTCTGGCTGCGGTGCCGCCGGGCGAAGCTGCGAACGGATCGGAACACCAGCCACAGGCCAATCACCGCGATCGCGGCGTAGCTGATCGGGGCCATGACCCGTTCGGTCGTACCCACAAGACTTTCGCGCGACATCTGGAAGATCAGCACCCCGGCATAGACCAAAACAACAGCCGTCACCGCCTGCCCCAGACTGGACAGCACACTGATCGCGGACAAGCGCCAAAAGGCGACGCGTCGGCCCAGCCCGTAGCCGCCAATCAGAACCTTGCCGTGACCCGGACCGATTGCATGAAAGAACCCGTAGGCGAAACAGACCGTCAGCAGGGTTGCGACGGCCTCGGGCTGCTGGGCACGGGCGGCGCGCAGAGACCGGGCGATCTGGTTCTGGAACTCACGCTGCTCACCTGCGGCCCAGGCGGCCAGGCTGTCAAAGCCGCCGCTGCCCCAGAACCACAGCAGCAAGGCTATGGCGATCGCGACCGGGAAAATCAGGTATTTGGACATGAAAGGCGGATCTCGGTGGCAAATTTCTCACCCACCAGCGGGATATCGTTTTCTTCCAGATCGACATTCACATCCAGCGTTCGCAGAAACGCCTGCATCTGCGCCAGTTCCGCGTCGATATCGGGATCGACCCGTTCAAGCTGGCATGTGGCGGGTCCGGAAACGGTGACGGGGCGGTTCAATTCATAGGCGGTGTAAAACGTTTCATCAAAGGCCTTGGCGGACAGGGCATTGGCCGCAACCGCACCGCCTTCGACCGCGCGAATGTGTGATGAGACGATGCGCCCGTCTTCGGTGGTCGCAACCGCTTCGAGTGGGCCAGAAAGGGCAACGGGCGCGTCGTTTGCGGTGACCACCAGATCGCCATTGTACCCTTCGATCCACTGCGCGTCGAAGCCGTTCAGAAACTGTTCCTCGGCCTCGGTCAGAACGCCATCAGCGTCCTGATCCAGCTTCATATCCTCAAGCAGCAGCAGCGAGTAGAATTCGTCATAGGCCCAGGTCACGCGTACATGGGTCAACTGGCCCGCATCGTCGACAATGAACTCCAGCCCCGTGTCGATGAAGACATGCGGGTGCGCCAAAGCCGGGATCGGAAGGCAGCAGGTCAGAAGAGCGGTCAGCCAACGCATGCCCGAAAGATAGGGTGCGAGGGGTCCGGCGGCAACGCGTATCGCGCTCATACTGCAGAATTCAGCCGACGGGATCATGCGGGCGGGAACAGGACAAGCGTCTGCAGCGCGGTCCCCACGGGACCTTCCGTGTCATAGAGAACCGATTGTGACATCCCGATCCCGGTATCCTGCCAATGCGACACCGAATCCGAGGCCAGCCAGTCCGACACAGGCTCTCGGTGGATTTGCACGGTCAGATCGGTGTTCATGAACCCCATCTCGGACGTGGGCGCATTCCACGAGATACCGTTGCCGCAATCGGCCAAGGGGCAGAGCGCCTGAATCGGCGAGGGCCTCTCACCTTCCAGCAAGGCGGGCGTGCGCATCCAGATGGCCTTGGGGCCGGGTCCCTGATTGCCGCCTTCGGGGTAAAGCACATCGACGCAATGGGCGAAGCCTGTCAGACCATGGCGCAGTTCACCAATCGGAAAAGGCCCGTTTACCGTGGCTGCCAGCGACAAGGGGGCGGTTTGGACATTGGGCACATCCGCCATCGACTTGCGGATCAGGTGCATCGTCGTTGCGGTTGCGCACAGCGTGTCGTCAAGGTCATGCACCGTGACCTTTGTGGTCGCCAGCGTCTTGGTGTGGCGTGTGGTTTCAGCCGCCACGCGCAACCCGGCAAGGGGCAAGGGGCGCAGCAAATCCACCGTCAGGCGGGTCAGCATCTTGTCAGGGCCAACCTCGGTTTCAGCCGCACGTACGATCAGCCCGGTCACAGGTCCCGCGTGGCAATGATCGGCGGACCAGGGGCCGCGCGCCGGGTCAAGGCCGATAAACGCACCATCTTCGGCAAGGTGGAAAAAGGGCTGCGCGTCGCGATCCGCTGTCATCGGGGCTGTCATCCTGTCTCTGCGCCCCGGGGTGCAAATCACCCAGGGTTTTCTTTTGCACACCAAACGGCATAGTCACAACAAACGCCACCCAAAACCGCCCCCGTCTGGGGTGACGCGATGTCCCGGAAGGAGCAGCCCTTGGCCCTGTTGATCGATACCGGCCTGACCGACTGGATGAGCAACGCCGAAATCGCCGAATCGATTCTGCGGCTATCGCCCGACGCCGATGTGCGTACGCCCGAGACACTCGGAAACCCGCACGAGATTTCGATGATCGCGGTCGTCGGTTTGACAGACGGCCACCTGAGCCAGTTCCCCAACTTGAAACTCGTGCAGAAACTGGGGGCCGGGGTGGAAACCATCGTGGGCAACGCGAACCTGCCGCCAAATGTCCGCGTTACGCGGCTGAAACCGGATGCACCGGCGCGCGAAATTGCCGAGTGGTTTCTGGCCTATATCCTGCGCACCCAGCGCCATATGGCGTTTCACGAAGCGGCGCAGAAGCGAGCCGAGTGGCTTTCGAAAGAACCCATCCTCACGCCCGACACCGTGGTGGGCGTTCTGGGGCTGGGTCACATCGGCAATCGCGCCGCCCGCATGCTGCGCGCCGTCGGGTTTCAGGTCATCGGCTGGAGCCGTTCAGCCAAGCAGATCGACGGGGTGGAATGCCTGCATGGTCAAGACGCCCTGCCCGACATGCTGGGCCGGTGCGATCACGTGTGCGCCATTCTGCCCTCGACCCCGCAAACCACGGGTTTGTTCGACGCGGGCTTGCTGGCCGCGATGAAACCCGGCAGCCAGTTGCTGAACGCAGGGCGCGGCAACCTGATCGACGAAGAGGCGCTGATCGCCGCGCTGGACAGTGGCACACCCGGCCATGCAGTTCTGGACGTGACCCGCAAGGAACCACTGCCGCAGGACAGCCCGCTCTGGCGGCATCCGGGCGTTAAGATCACGCCGCACGTGTCGGGCTGGCATCTGGGCGATGCGCTGTCAGATGTGGCCGAGAACTTCCAGCGGCTGACAGCCGGAGCGCCGCTGCTGCACGAAGTGGACAGGGACCGGGGCTATTGAAGCCAATCCCTTAGGGGGCCAGTACCCAGTTGCCTTCGGCATCCTTGCACCGACGGGTCCGCACCTCGCGCGTCTGATCGCCCCCTTCGGGCTGAATGAAGTGCTGCAGGCGGACGCAGTTGCCATCCACGCCGTTCACCCGGATCGTGCCCTTTGATCCGGTATCTTCATTCACCCACGACCGCTCGGTCCCGTTGCCGGGGACACCACCCGCAAAAAGCGAATCCGACGCCGCGTTCAGCACTTCGAAGTCGGCGGGGCTTAAACCCATCTCGGCAATGATTCGGGACAGTGGCTTGGCGTGCGCGGCCATCGCAAAGCCCGCGATGCTTAGGGCAATGGCTGCAAAAGAAATCCGGGCTTTCATGACGGCCTCGCTTGGCTAAAATCGGTTCACCTTCAAGGATATACCCTGGCGCGGACGGGGCCAACCCCTGCGCGGGCCACCTTCAAAATATCCCGAACAAACCTATCGAAAGGCCGCAGCTAGAGGCGCGCCGTCATTCCCCGCATAGTGCCGGGCAAACGATACAAGGGCATGCGATGACACAACCAACCTATTTTGCGCCCAGCGGCGGGCATCCCGGTCAGGAGCAGCTTTTGACCGACCGCGCCATGTTCACCGAGGCCTACGCGGTGATCCCCAAGGGCACGATGCGCGACATCACCGCCAGCTACCTGCCCTTTTGGGAGGGCACCCGCCTGTGGGTCCTGTCCCGCCCCCTGAGCGGTTTCGCCGAGACGTTTTCACAATACATCATGGAGGTTCAGCCCGGCGGCGGCAGCGACCACCCCGAGACCGACAGCCGCGCGCAGGCCGTTCTGTTTGTCGTTGAAGGAACGGTTACGCTGACGCTGGGGGGTGCGATTCACCGTTTGGAAACAGGGGGATACGCCTATATCCCGCCGGGGTCGGAATGGACGCTGCACAATACCGGCGACCAGGCCGCGCGCTTTCACTGGGTCCGCAAGGCCTATCAGGCGGTTCCCGGCCTGCCGGTCCCCGACCCGATCATCACCAACGAACGTGATGTTGCCCCCAACCCGATGCCGGGCACCGAGGGGCGCTGGGCCACCACCCGCTTTGTCGACCCGCAGGATCTGCGCCATGACATGCATGTGACGATCGTGACGTTCGAACCGGGGGCCGTGATCCCCTTTGCCGAAACCCATGTGATGGAGCACGGCCTGTACGTGCTTGAAGGCAAAGCCGTTTACCGGCTCAACCAGGACTGGGTCGAGGTCGAGGCCGGCGACTACATGTGGCTGCGCGCCTTCTGCCCGCAGGCCTGTTATGCGGGGGGGCCGGGGCGGTTCCGGTATCTGCTTTACAAGGACGTCAACCGCCACATGCCGCTGACTGTCCCGACCGGCTAGAGGGTAAATTACCGACAGTTTGCCTGAATCTCTCGGGCCGGGGGTTCACACAAGCCCTGGAATTTGCTGAAATCCAAGCAAATTCCTTTTTCGAGTACCGGAGATTGATCGATGAAACTGCATATTCCCCTGTTGGCCGCAGCAGCCTTTGCCGCACTGGCGATTGCCCAACCCGGCCCGGTTGCCGCCAAGGAAGAAACCAAATCCGTCTTCGTAATGAGCCGCACCTGGGCGGTGACTCAGGTCTCGGACGCGCCGGTGATCTACCGCGCCACGCGCGACAACAATAACCTCAACCCGTTCGGCCCGCCGCCGCGCCTGCGCACCATTCAGGCCATTGCCGCGATTCAGGCCGCGACGGGGTGCAAGCCGATCGTGCCCAGCATGTATCAGAACATCTCGGGCCAGTTCTTCTCGCAGGTCAGTTGCCCTTGAAATTGGTACAATACTCTCGTTGAGATCGCCTGATCCGCCTGCCATAGGTTGCGCATGAAACTCGCGATCAACGGATTCGGCCGCATCGGCCGCACGATTCTGCGGCAGGTGCTGGCCTTGCCGCACGGGTCGGATATCGAGCTTGTGCTGATCAATGACATCGCACCGCTGGAAACCTGCGCCTATCTGTTCAAATACGACAGCACCTTTGGCCCCTATCCCGGTCACGTGACCGAAGGCGACGGCGCGCTGATTGTGGATGGTCACGCGATTGCGATGACGCACAGCGTCGATCTGGCGCAGGTCGATCTGTCGGGCGTGGACGTGGTGCTGGATTGCACCGGGGTCGCCCGCAGCTCGGACGTTGCGCGCCGGGGGCTGTCTGCCGGGGCAAGCAAAGTGCTGATCTCGGGGCCCTCACCCGCTGCCGAAGTGACGATCGTGATGGGGGCGAACGAGGATCAGCTGGGCGGTGCCCGCATCGTCTCGAACGCCTCCTGCACCACCAACGGGCTGGCACCGCTGGTCAAACTGCTGGATGAGATCGGAGGCATTGCCTCGGGGCATATGACCACCATTCACTGCTACACGAACAGCCAGCCGATGGTCGATGCCCCGCGCGGCGACCTTGCGCGGTCTCGTGCGGGGGCGCTGTCGATGGTGCCCACGACCTCCAGCGCGACCCATCTGATCGACGTGGTCCTGCCGCATCTGGCAGGACGTATCTCGGGTGCCGCCGTGCGTGTTCCGACGGCCAGTGTTTCTGCGGTTGATCTTGTGGTGACGCTGGAGCGCGGTCAAAGCGCCGACGCCTTCGACCTCGCCCTGCGTCAGGAGGTCGATGCCTCGCCCGTTCTGGGCTGGACGGACCTTCCGCTTGTGTCTTCAGACCTGCGGTCCCGGCCGGAATCGCTGGTTATCGCAGGCCCGGAAACCCGGATGATCGGCGAAAACCAGATCCGCGTCTTCGGTTGGTACGACAATGAATGGGGTTTCTCGGCCCGCATGCTCGACGTCGCCCGCCTGATGGCCGAGGGTTGATCTGGCGGGAGCGCTCTGGTTCAGCTTTCGACCACCTCGAACGGCTCTTCGAACCAGAACTCCTCCAGATTCGCTCCGTCACCTATCCGGTCGACCACGGCAAACAGGCCGGGCCCGTGCAGCGGGGTCAAAACCCCATGCCATGTGCCGCGATGATAGTTCACTACCTGCCCCGGCGTTGTGACAAAGGCGCGGGGCTGGCCGGGTTGGCCGCCGTTGTCCGGGGCGACGACCACAAGGAACGGCTGGTGGGTCATCGGGATAAAGGCCTGACTGCCCTCGGGGTGCCGCTCGACCATGTCCAGCCGATACGGCAGGCCGCGCGGATTGGCGTCGAACAGGCTGATCCCGGCGCGCCCGTCGGCAAAGTCCACCAGTGCCCGGTCATGGTACCGCCCGCATTGACCCTGATTGATGATCTTGTCCGGCGCGCCGGAAACCTCAATCACATCACCAAAAGGCGCGAAGGCGGCGGCTGTCAGCGGTTCGATCACGATCCGACGGCTCATGACGGCAACAAGTCCCTCAGGCGGAATTCGGCGATCCGTTCGACCTGTCGGCACGCTTCGGCAAACTCGGTGTCGCGGTCCTGTTCGATCCGGCGCTGGAACGCCTGCAGGATCGAGGCCTTGTCGTGATCGCGCACGGCGATGATGAAGGGAAAGCCGAACTTATCCGTATAGCGCCGGTTCAGATCGGAGAACGAACCACGCTCCGCATCCGTCAGCGCATCCAGCCCGGCCGAGGCCTGCTCGGACGTGCTTTCCTGCGTCAGCCGCTTGGCCTGCGCCAGCTTGCCGGCAAGATCGGGGTGGGCGGTCAGGACGCCTAGACGTTCCTGGTCCGAGGCCGACCGGAACATGCGCGTCAGCGCATTGTGCAATCCGCCTGCTGTGTCATGGGCGGGGCCAAGTTCCAGATCAAAGGCCCGCTCGGCGATCCAGGCGGAATGTTCGAATATGCCGCCATAGGCCGCAACGAATTCCTCCCGCGCCATGCGCGACGGTTTCGGGGCCGACACGGGCGGATGGGTCTGCGCCCAATGTTCGGCGATTTGCAGCCGTGTCGCGAACCACACATCCGAGAAGCCCCGCGCGTAGTCCAGAAACCGCTTCAAAGCCATCACCCGCCCCGGACGCCCGATCAGGCGGCAGTGCAGACCGATCGAGAGCATCTTGGGCACCCCCGACTCACCCTCGGCGTAGAGCGCATCAAAACTGTCCTTAAGGTACGAAAAGAACTGATCGCCCGAGTTGAACCCCTGCGGCGTGGCAAAGCGCATGTCGTTGCAGTCCAGTGTGTACGGCACGATCAACTGATCCCGCCCGCCGGTCTGCATCCAGTAGGGCAGATCGTCGGCATAGGTGTCGGCCACATAGGCAAAGCCGCCTTCTTCCGCCACCAGCCTCACGGTGTTTTCCGAACAGCGCCCGGTGTACCAACCGCGCGGACGGTCGCCGACGACCTCAGTGTGCAGACGGATGGCCTCGGCGATCTGGGCGCGTTCTTCGTCCTCGGGCATGTCCTTGTGTTCGATCCACTTCAGCCCGTGGCTGGCGATCTCCCACCCGGCGGCTTGCATGGCGGCGACCTGATCGGGGGACCGGGCCAGCGCCGTCGCAACACCATAGACGGTAATCGGCAGGTCCTGCATCAAACGGTGCAACCGCCAGAACCCGGCCCGCGCGCCGTATTCATAGATCGATTCCATGTTCCAGTGGCGCTGCCCCGGCCACGATGCGACCCCGACAATCTCGGACAGAAACGCCTCGGACGCGTCATCGCCGTGCAAAACGCAATTCTCGCCGCCCTCTTCGTAGTTCAGCACGATCTGCACGGCCAGCTTCGCCCCGCCTGGCCACTGGGCCTCTGGCGGGTTGGCACCATATCCGATCATGTCGCGGGGGTAACGAGGGGGCTGCATGGCGTCTTCCATATTTGGGCGTTTCGACAGGCTTAGCCCAGAAATCGGTCCGGGATTATCAAATCAATCCGAACGCTGTTTCCGGTTCTTTCGGCATTTCCACCGTTTTGAAGTTTGTTCCACACTGTGACAAACCGAAAGGCAAATCAAAGGAGATCGCCGTGGCTGGTTATCTGACGACCCATGTTCTGGACACGGCACGCGGTTGCCCGGCCGAGGGGCTACGCATTGTTCTATACAGGCTGAATGGTGAAGGGCGTGAGAAACTCGCCGAAATGCAGACCAATTCCGACGGGCGCACCGATGGCCCGATCCTGCCGCAGGACGCGTTCGAAACCGGAGCTTACGAGTTGATCTTCCATGCCGGTGACTACCTGCGCGCGACCGGTCAGGCAGGCGACGACCCTCTGTTTCTGGACGAGGTTCCGATCCGGTTCGGCCTGTCGGATGCCTCGGCGCACTACCATGTGCCGCTGTTGCTGTCGCCTTACGGCTATTCGACCTATCGCGGTAGCTGACCGTCACAGTTCTGAACTGCGCACCACCCCGCTGATCCGTTCGATCATGAAATCCATGAACAGGCGTGCCTTGGGGTCCTGATGGCGGCGGTGGGTGTACAGGCAGGCCATCTGTACCGACACCGGCGGCGTGTCCGGGGCAACCGGAACCAGACGCCCCGCTTTCAGGTGATCCGCGACCTCAAACACCGGCTTCATCGCGATGCCCTGCCCTGACAGCGCCCAATCCGTCAGCACATCGCCATCATCGCATTCAAACCGCCCCGAGACCGCGAACCTCTTGGGGCCCTCCGGCGTTTCCAGCATCCATTGAAACTCGGTCGCGCCGGGATAGCGCAGGTTCAGACATTCATGCTTGTCCGAGATCAGTTCGGCCCCGGTCTGCGGCATGCCCCGCCGTTTCACATAATCCGGGGCGGCGCACAGCACGCGCTGGCAATCAGCGATCTTGCGGATGCGCAGGGTGCTGTCCTCGGGCTGACCGATGAAAAACGCCAGATCCAACCCCTCGGTCGTCAGGTCCACAGACCGGTCCGTCAGGCGCAGGCGCACGTCGATCTCGGGGTATTCCGCCAGAAAATCAGGCACATGCGGCGCAAGCAGCCGCCGCCCCACCCCCAGCGGGGCGGCCACGAACAGCGAGCCCCGCGGCGCTTCGGTCAGGTGGGTCACCTGCGCCTCGGCGTCGTCCACCGCATCCAGAACCGCCACCGCGCCGGGATAGAACGCCTTGCCTTGTTCCGTCGGGGACAGGTTGCGGGTTGTGCGCTGGAACAGGCGCACGCCCAGATGATCCTCAAGCTGCGAAATCCGTGCCGAGGTCACGGCGGGCGATATGCGCAGGTCCCGGCCCGCAGCGGACATGCTGCCCAGATCGTAGACGCGGACGAAGGTGCGGATGTTGTCGAGATAGGACATCTTATCGTTTTTTTTGATACAGTTTGACAATATACGGGAATACCGAAGAAAAGCCCGTTTGCCTAGTGTGGCGGCAACGCAATCGGAGACCTCTGAAATGTACGACTTCGCCGTGTTCTGGGACTGGATGGCTTTTGCCGTGCGCTGGCTGCACGTGATCACCGCCATCGCCTGGATCGGATCCTCATTCTACTTCATCGCGCTGGACCTTGGCCTGAACCGCGACATCCCCGGCCCGGCAGATGGCGAGGAATGGCAGGTGCATGGCGGCGGCTTTTATCACATCCAGAAATACCTCGTCGCGCCCGAGCGGATGCCCGAACACCTGACCTGGTTCAAATGGGAAAGTTACGCCACCTGGCTGAGCGGCGCGGCGCTTTTGATGATCGTCTATTGGGTTGGCGGAGAGCTTTATCTGATCGACGCGCAAAAGGCCGATCTGGCGCTGTGGCAGGGGATTTTGATTTCAGCCGCCTCGCTGACCGTCGGCTGGCTGGTCTATGATTTCCTGTGCAAGTCCGGGTTGGGCGAGCGTCCCACACTGCTGATGGTGCTGCTGTTTGCGTTGCTGGTGGTGATGGGCTGGGGGTACAACCAGATTTTCACCGGCCGCGCGATGATGCTGCATTTGGGCGCGTTTACCGCCACGATCATGACGGCGAATGTGTTCTTCATCATCATGCCGAACCAGCGCATCGTGGTCGATGATCTGAAGAACGGCCGCACACCCGATCCGAAATACGGCAAGATCGCCAAGCTGCGATCGACCCACAACAACTACCTGACGCTGCCGGTCGTGTTCCTGATGCTGTCAAACCACTATCCGCTGGCGTTTGCCACGCAGTATAACTGGATCATCGCCGCGCTGGTGTTCCTGATGGGCGTCACCATCCGGCACTATTTCAACACCCGCCACGCTCGCGCGGGCAATCCCACCTGGACATGGCTGGCCACCGCCCTGCTGTTCATCGCCATCATGTGGCTGTCCACCGCACCCATGTACAAACCGCTGGAAGAGGCCGAGGCGCAGCCGCTGACGTCTTACGAGGAACGTTTCGCCTCGGCCGCCGGGTTTGAAGAGGCGCATGATATCGTGCTGGGCCGCTGTTCAATGTGCCACGCGCGCGAACCGGTTTGGGAGGGCATCCTTTGGGCCCCCAAAGGCGTGTTGCTGGAAACCGAGGCCGATATCGCCCGCAATGCGGAACAGATCTATCTGCAGTCAGGTGTCACCCATGCGATGCCGCCCGCCAATGTGACCTATATGGAACCCGAAGACCGCGACGCGATCATCCGTTGGGTGCGCAACGCCGGGCTTTAACACGACTATTCCCCGCAATTTGGCGGGCCGCGTGTTAATTTTCTTTCCCCGAAAGGATTCAGATGCTCTAACTGGAAATCAAACAGCCGCACAACAATGCGGCAAAAGTGATTTCGACTAGGGGCAGTTGGAGCCATCTGATGCAGGGGAACAAGCCGCAGGGCAGTCTTGGGCGCTGGCTTATGGGCGCGCTGGCGGCTTTGATACCGACGTCTGTCGCGGCGCTGGAAACCACCCTGTCCATCCCCGGCGCCTCCAAGGAACTGGTTGAACGGATCGAGGAAACATCCTCGGTCACAACCGCCGAATCCCGTGGGCTGGACACGCCGCTGGAAATTCTGTCCGGGGCGCTGTCGGATTACCGCACCATCGTTCAGATCCTGTATGACGAAGGGTATTTCAGCCCCGTCGTTAGCATCAAACTGGACGGGCGCGAGGCCGCTGACCTGAGTTCACTCAGCGTACCCGCGCAAATCAATCGCGCCGTCATCACGGTTGAAACCGGCCCGACGTTCAGGTTCGGCGAGGCCGTCGTGCAGCCCCTGGCCCCCGATACCGTCCTGCCCGAGGAGTTTGCGACAGGCAAGCTGGCAACCACCGGGGCCATTCAACAGGCGGCGTCCGCTGGCGTGCAGGGCTGGCGGGATGCCGGTCACGCCAAGGCCGAAGTGGCCGGTCAGACCGTCATTGCCCGACACGCGCAAAGGCGTCTGGACGCCGAGGTCGATCTGGCCCCGGGCAGGCGGCTGACCTTTGGCAAGATGTTCATCAAGGGCGACACCGATGTGCGCCACCGCTCGATTGAAAAGATCGCCGGCTTCCCCAGCGGCGAGGTGTATTCGCCCGCCGAGATTCAAAAGGTCGGCACGCGTTTGCGGCGGACCGGCACGTTCAACGTGGTCTCGATTCAGGAACGCGAAACGCCCAATCCCGACGGCACGCTGGATTTCGATGCCACATTCGAAGACCTGCCCAAACGCCGCCTGACCTTCGGGGTGGAACTGGCATCGCGCGCTGGTGTCGATGTGACCGCCACATGGACCCATCGCAACATGTTCCGGCGCGCCGAGAGGCTGCGGTTTGAGGCGGCGCTGCGCAATATCGGCGGGTCCGAACCGCTGGACGGGCGACTGGGCCTGCGTTTGGATCAGCCCGATCGTCTGGGCCCGGACGACAACACGTTCTGGAGCGCCCTGCTGGAACAGCGCAACACTGACAACTACAATGTCACGGTGGCGTCGCTGTCCTACGGTGCGCGGCGCACATTCTCGGACCGGCTCTATGCCGAGGCGTCAGCAGGTTTCCAACTGTCGGATGCGGATGATGCTTTTGGCGACGGGCGGAAGTTCCGGTATTTCATCCTGCCCTTCCGTTCGGAATGGGACCTGCGCGATAGCAGGGTCAGCGCCACGCGGGGGTACTATCTGGATTCGCAGGTCATGCCGTTTGTCGGGCTATCCGGCACCGACACCGGCATTCGCCTGTTCTTTGACGGGCGTGCCTATACCAGCCTCAGAACCAATGGGCGCATCGTGCTCGCGGGGCGGGTGCAGCTGGGCTCGGTCCTCGGCCCTTCGCTGGACGGGGTCACGCCGGACTTTCTGTTTTTCTCGGGCGGTGCGGGCACGGTCAGGGGCCAGCCGTTTGAAAGCCTCGGCATCCCGGTCGGCACCGGTGTTGCGGGCGGCAAATCGTTTCTGGGCCTGTCGGGCGAGGTGCGCGGCAAGGTTACTGAAACCCTGTCTTTGGTCGGGTTTTACGACTACGGTGTGGTCGATACGTCTTCGTTCATCGGCAGCGGCGCGCGCGATCACGCGGGTGCCGGGCTTGGGGTCAGATATGACCTTGGCGGGTTCGGACCGCTGCGCTTTGATCTGGCCTGGCCGGTTTCGGGCACGACCGGCAACGGTTTGCAATTCTATATCGGGATCGGGCAGGCATTTTGATACGGCGTCTTTCATATCCTCTGCTGATCGGCACCCTGACCTGCGCCCCACTTGCGGTTCAGGCGCAAGAGGATGGCGGCGGCAGCATGATCGAACGCTTCCTGCAGGACACGCTGTCGGGTGACGACCAGAACGTGACGGTCCGGGGCCTGCAAGGGGCGCTCAGTTCCCGCGCCACGATTCAGGAGATTACGGTTTCCGATGACGAAGGCGTCTGGCTGACCATCAAGGATGCCGAGCTGGACTGGAACCGTCTGGCCCTGATCCGGGGCCGGTTTTCTGTCAACGCGCTGACCGCGCAGGAAATCGATGTCGCCCGCGCTCCGGGAACAACCACCAAGGACACGCCACCACCTTCGGCGGAAACCACGCCGTTTCAGTTGCCGGAACTGCCGGTATCCATCGAAATCGGCGAGATCCGGATCGATGAGCTGTCACTGGGCGAGCCGCTGATCGGCGTCGCGGCTGATCTTGCCGTCAACGGCAACCTGTCGCTGGCAGATGGAACGCTGGACACCAATCTTGACATCACCCGGCTGGACCGCGCCGGGGATGAGATCAAACTGGCCGCAGGCTTCCAGAATTCCAACAGCCAGATCGATCTGGATTTGCAGGTGATCGAGGCATCGGGCGGGCTGATCTCGACCGCGCTGAAGATACCGGACAGCCCGCCGATCGGGCTGACGGCCAAAGGGTCCGGCCCCGTCACCGATTTCACCGCCGACATTGGCCTGAGCAGCGACAACCAGGTGCGCGTCAACGGTCAGGTGCGGTTGCGCGCGGCCCCGACCGCGGCGGCAAGCGCCGAGGACGGGATTGCCTTTACCGCCGATCTGGGCGGCGACCTGACGCCCTTTGTCGCCGAGAACATGGACACGTTCTTTGGCACCCAGACCCGCCTGTTCGTGGACGGGCTGACCAAGCCGGACGGTGCGCTGGACATCAGCGATCTGGAACTGACAACCGAGGCGCTGAACCTGAAGGGTGAACTGCAGCTGGCCACTGGCGGCACCCTGCAACTTGCTGCCCTGCAAGGGCGCATTACTCCGCCCGAAGGGACCTCGGTCGTGTTGCCGGTCTCGGGCGGCGAGACGTCGATTGAGGCGGCACAGCTATCGGCGCTGTTCGACCGGAAGAACGGCAATCTTTGGGACCTGAGCCTGACGGCAAACGCGTTCAAATCGCCCCAGATCAGTCTGGACCGGGCGCAGATCACGGCGCAAGGCACGCTGGAACAGGGGGATATCCTGAAAGTCGATGGTGATCTGCAAGCCGCGCTTGACGGGATCGACATGACCGACGCGGCGCTGAACACGGCGCTTGGCGACCGGATCACGCTGGACGGCCTGTTCGATTATGGCAGCGACGAATCCCTGAACCTGTCGGGGTTCGAACTGGTCGGCTCGGATTACGCGCTTGGTGTCGACGCGCTGATCAGCGGCCTGACCAGCGGGTTGCAGGTGGACGGTTCCGCCCTGCTCGAGGCCTCGGACCTGTCGCGCTTCTCGGATCTGGCACAGCTCGATCTGGGCGGGAACGCCACGGTCCGGGTCGAGGGCAACGGCTCGCCGCTTGAGGGCAGTTTCGACGGCAAACTAGTTGTCGAGGGCAATGATCTGTCCACAGGGCGCGACGATATCGACCCGGTGATCAAGGGCGAAACAACGGTCACGGTCGATGCCAAACGCGGCGAAGACGGCCTGACGCTGCGGGATTTCTCGGTGATCAACAACGCGTTGCGCGCGCAGGCGAGCGGCACGGTGACAACGCCCGACGGGAATGTCTCGATCGACGGTCAGGCCAGCGTGGATGCACGCGATCTGTCGGTCTTTTCCGGTCTGGCCAAGCGCGATCTGGGCGGGTCGGTGCAGGCGAAGCTGGACGGCAAGGGTACCATTCAGACGCTGGAGTTTGACGGCACGGCGAGCGTTTCCGGGCGCAGCATCAGGACCGGTATATCCGACATTGACCCGCTGCTGACCGGCCAGACTTCGGTCGAGTTTGACGGGGCTATCAGTCAGGATCAGATCGTCATTCGCGAGGCCAAGGTGAACGGGAACGCGCTGACGGCGCAGGTCGCCGCCACCATCGACGACCCGACCGGCGAACTGGCAGTGGACGGTCAGGCACAGGTGAACGCGCCGGACCTGTCGCTGTTCTCGGGGCTGGCCGGGCGTGATCTTGCGGGATCGGTTCAGGCCGATCTGCAGGGCCAGGGGGCCATGGGCAGCAAGTATTTCGACCTGCAGGGCAACGTGGCGGCGGATGACATTCAGACCGGCATCGAGCTGGCTGATAAGCTGATTCAGGGGCGCACGACCCTGAACGTGGATGCGGTGAATGACGATCAGGGTCTGAATATCCGCACCTTCTCGCTGAAAGGCTCGGCCCTGTCGGCAAACGCGTCGGGGCAGTTGGACAGGGAGTCCGGCGGGCTTAATTTCTCGGCCGCACTTGACGATCTGGGGCGGTTGTCAAACACCCTGTCCGGCCCGCTGTCGCTGGACGGCAATGTGGCCCCCACCGGATCGGGGCTTGAGGGCAACGCGCGGCTGCAAGGGCCTGACAGTTCCTATGCCAGCCTTGTGGGAACGGTGGACAGGAACGGTTCGGCAGATGTGGATTTCGACGCCAAGTTCAACCGGATCGAACGGTTCGCGCCCGATTTTCCCGGCAATATTTCCGCCACCGGCAGCGCGCAACGGGATAACGGTGTCTGGACCATCGACGCCAAGGCCGAAGGACCGGCCGAGATCAACAGTAACGTGAAGGGCACGTTCGACGAAACCTCGGGCCAGGCGGACCTGACGGCGCAGGGCGGGATCAATATCGGCATCGCCAATATCTTCATCTCGCCCAACAAGATCGACGGCACCGCCCAGTTCAACCTTGCCCTGAAAGGCAATCCGGCGCTGGATTCCTTAAGCGGATCGATCACGACCTCGGGCACCTCGCTGGCCATTCCGACCGCGGGCCAGACCATCACCGGCATTGGCGGGTCGGTCGATCTTGCGCAAAGCCGCGCCACAATCTCGCTGAATGGCAGCATGCGCGCGGGCGGAGGCTTTACGGTCAGCGGGCCGGTGGACCTGACACCGCCTTTCAACGCGCAGATCACGACCGCGCTCAACAATCTGGTGCTGACCGACCAGTTGCTGTACGAAACCACGCTGAACGGCCAGATTTCCATGACCGGAGCTTTGGCCGGGAACAGCGCGCTTTCGGGTCAGATCAATTTTGGCGAGACCAACATCAACCTCGCCGCCGCCTCGGGCGCGGTGGGCGCGGCCCCGATCCCCGAGATTCAACATGTGAATGAAAGCCGCGCCAGCTATGTCACCCGAGAACGCGCGCAGCTTGTGGTGTCAGAGAGCGAAACGAAAGGCGATTCCCGGATTTCGCTGGATATCAGCCTGCTGGCCCCCAAGGCCGTGTTTGTAAACGGGCGCGGTGTGAACGCGGAACTGGGGGGGCGTCTGTTCATCGGCGGCACCACGGCATCGGTTGTCCCCTCGGGCCAGATCGAACTGATCCGGGGCAACTTCGACATTCTGGGCCGCCGTCTGGCGCTGACAAAGGGCATTGTCACCCTGCAGGGCGACCTGACGCCCTATATCGAGTTCGAATCCTCGGCCAGCACCTCGGACGGGACGGCGACTATCGAAATTGCCGGGCCGCTGGATTCGCCCGAAGTTAACGTGTTCTCGGACCCCGAACGCCCTGCGGAAGAGGCCCTTGCCATGCTTCTGTTCGGAAACCGGTTTTCCGAACTTTCGCCGTTTGTGATCGCGCAGATGGCGGCATCATTGGCGCAGCTCAGCGGTGCGGGCGGGGATGCCACCAGGGGGCTGCGCAAGTCCACCGGGCTCGACACCGTCGATATCGGCGCGACCGAGGGCGGGGCCGGTCGTCTGGGCGCAGGCGCGTATCTGAGCGACAATCTGTACACGGATTTCACCGTCAACACCGAGGGCGATACCGAGGTGAATCTGAACCTGGATGTCACCGACAATTTCACCGTGCGCGGTACCGTCGATGGGCGCGGAGAAACCGGGATCGGCGTGTTCTTCGAACGGGACTATTAACCGGCGAAAAACTGATCTCTGCCAGCACCTGCCGGCTGGCCTTGCCGGGCCGCTGGCCCCAGTGACTTGGGCTGTTTGGCCATCCCAAACAGTTATCCAAATGGGCCTGCGCGCGCGCCAAACGAAGCGCCCCCCAAACCGCTTCACGGATCGTCGAATATGGCAACCGCCCGGACAAACCCGGCCGAGGCCCCTTTGATCTTGAACGGAAAGCACGAGATTTCGAAACCCGTGGGCGGCAGGTCTTCGAGGTTGGTCAGTTTCTCGATATGGCAATAGCCGATGTCCATCGAGGCGCGGTGCCCCTCCCAGATAATCGACGGGTCCTGTGTCGCGGCATAGGCCTGCGCTGTCAGTGGGAAGGGGGCGTCCCAACTCCAGGCATCGGTGCCGGTGACGCGTACCCCGCGTCCGGTCAGATAAAGCGTCGCCTCGCGCCCGATTCCGCAGCCTTTCATCAGGTAATCGGGCTTGCCGTAATGGGTTCCGGCCGCGGTGTTGACGACGACGATATCCAGCGGTTGCAGGTCGTGCCTGATGCGCTTCAGTTCGGCTTCGACATCAGCGGCGGTGGCGACATAGCCATCTTCGAAATGCCGGAAGTCCAGCTTCACGCCGGGGTTCATGCACCACTCAAGCGGCACCTCATCAATGGTGATCGCCCGCTCGCCGCTGTTCATGGTCGAGTGATGATGGTAGGGCGCATCCAGATGGGTGCCGTTATGCGTGGCGATCTGCAGGCGTTCGATGGCCCAGCCTTCACCGCCCGGCAGGTCCTCTTTCTGCAACCCCGGAAAGAAGGCCATGACCTGTTCCGCCGTCTGATCATGGGTCATGTATTCGATCTCGGGCAGCATGATCGGCGGGTCGGATACGATGCCGGTTTCCAGCGGAACGGACAGATCGACAAAACGGCGGGGCATGTTTTCCTCCCGGGAGCTGCCGCTACAGGGTTGGCCGCGCGCAATACGCTGTCAAGATACGAAACAGGCGACCCGGTCGGGGTCGCCTGTATTGGCTTGGTGCGTGGTGGCGGATTATTCCGCCGCGATGGCGTCTTCGATCTTTTCCACGCGAATGGCCGAGAACTTGAATTCGGGGATTTTGCCATAGGGGTCGATGGCCGGGTTGGTCAGGATATTCGCCGCCGCTTCGACATAGGCGAAGGGGATGAACACCATATCCTCGGCAATCGCCCGATCGGCGCGCACCATGATCTCGATCGAACCGCGACGGGTGGTCAGGCGGATCGTGTCGCCCGGTTCGATGCCCATCAGTTTCAAAGTCCGGGGGTTCATCGAGCAATTCGCTTCCGGTTCCACCGCATCCAGAACGCTGGCCCGGCGGGTCATCGATCCGGTGTGCCAATGTTCCAGCTGACGGCCCGTGGTGGCGATCATCGGATATTCGTCGTCCGGGGCCTCATCCGGCGGAATGACGCTGGCCGGGGTGAATCGGGCGCGGCCATCGGCGCGCGGGAAGCCATCGCCGAACACAATCGCCTGCCCCGGATCGGTCTCGGACAGAGATGGATACGTGATGGTCTCGGTCTCCAACCGTTCCCACGTGATGTTATCCAGCGACGCCATGGTCAGCTTCATCTCGGCAAAGACCTGCGACACATCCGTGTAGTCCCAATTCAGCCCGATGCGCTGCGCCAGTTCGACGGTGATTGCCCAATCCTCGCGCGCCTCACCCGGAGGGGTCACCGCGGGCCGCACCCGCTGCACCTGCCGGTTGGTGTTCGACACGGTGCCGTTCTTTTCGTAAAGCGCCGAGGCGGGCAGGATGATGTCAGCATAGTTCGCCGTCTCGGTCAGGAAGATATCCTGCACGATCATCAGTTCCAGCTTGGCCAGCGCCTCGCGCGCGTGGCCGACATCCGGGTCGGACATGGCCGGGTTTTCACCCTGAATATACATGCCCTTGATATTGCCCGCATAGGCCTGATCGATGATCTCGGTGACGGTCAGGCCCTTCTCGTTCGAGAAGTCGTCCGAGTTCCAGACCTCGTTGAACTTGGCGCGTATTCCATCATCGGTGACCGACTGATAATCCGGCAGGAACATCGGGATCAGACCCGCATCCGAGGCCCCCTGCACGTTGTTCTGCCCCCGCAGCGGGTGCAGACCCGCGCCGGGTTTGCCGACATTGCCGGTCATCAGGGCCAGCGAGATCAGGCAGCGCGAATTATCCGTGCCGTGGATATGCTGGCTGACGCCCATGCCCCAGAAGATCAGACCTGCCTTGGCCTGCGCAAAGGTGCGTGCCACACGGCGCAGCTGATCGGGTTCGATGCCGCAGATCGGCGACATCGCCTCGGGCGTGAACTGGCGCAGATGCTCTTTTTCGGCCTCCCAGTTCTCGGTCCAGCGGTGGATGTACTGGCTATCGTATAGTTCCTCTTCGACGATCACGTTCATGATCGCGTTGAGCATCGAGACATCGGCACCGGGACGGAATTGCAGCATCTCATCGGCGAACTTGCGCATGCCAACGCCGCGCGGGTCCATCACGATCAGCTTGCCGCCGCGCTTGGTGAACTGCTTGAAATAGGTCGCAGCCACCGGGTGGTTCTCGATCGGGTTGGCCCCGATGATGATCGCCACATCGGCGTTCTCGATCTCGTTGAAGGTTGCGGTCACCGCGCCCGAACCGACGTTCTCAATCAAAGCCGCAACCGACGACGCGTGGCACAGACGGGTGCAGTGGTCGACATTGTTGTGCTTGAAGCCCTGACGGATGAACTTCTGGAACAGGTAGGCTTCTTCGTTGGTGCACTTGGCCGAGCCGAAGCCCGCAACGCTGCGCGGATCTTCGGTGCGCAGGGCTTTCAGCTTGGTGGCGGCCAGATCCATCGCCTCGTCCCAGGTCGCTTCGCGGAAATGGGTTTTCAGATTGCCGGGATCGACGTTCAGGCCCTTGGCAGGCGCATCCTCGCGCCGGATCAGCGGCTTGGTCAGGCGATGCGGGTGGTGAATGTAATCGAACCCGAACCGGCCTTTGACACAGAGGCGGCCTTCGTTGGCGGGGCCGTTGATGCCCTCGACATATTTCACCTTGCCGTCCTTGACCTTCAGAGAGACCTTGCAGCCCACGCCGCAGAACGGGCAGACGCTTTCGGTCTCGGAATCGTAATCCTTGCTGTCGCCAAGTTGCTGATCATCCAGCACAGTGGCGGGCATCAGGGCACCGGTCGGGCAGGCCTGAACGCATTCGCCACAGGCCACGCAGGTCGAGGCACCCATCGGGTCGTTCTGGTCGAATACCACCTGAGCCGTGTGGCCGCGACCGGCCATGCCGATCACGTCGTTGACCTGCACGTCGCGGCAGGCGCGAACGCAGAGGTTGCAGTTGATGCAGGCGTCCAGATTGACGCGCATTGCAACGTGGCTGTCATCCAGCAGAGGGATTTTCTCGGGCTCTTTCGCCGGGAAACGGCTGTCGCTGACATTGTTCAGCTTGGCCATGTCCCAGAAATGGCTCGAGGCATCATGCGGCTGTTCCGGCTGATCGGCGACCAGAAGTTCCATCACCATGGCGCGCGACTTCTCGGCCCGCTCGCTGTCGGTTTTCACCACCATACCGTCGGCGGCCGGACGGATGCACGAGGCGACCAGAGTGCGTTCGCCCTCTACCTCGACCATACAGGCGCGGCAGTTGCCGTCGGGTTTGTAGCCCGGCTGCGGCTTGTGGCACAGGTGCGGGATGGTGAACCCCTGCCCTTTGGCGGCTTCCCAGATGGTCCAGCCTTCGGGCACGGTGACGTCTTCGCCGTTCAGGTTGAAGGTGACGGTCTTGTTTGGGCTTGCGTCAAGCATGGCTCTGTCTCCCCTCAGATTTCGTCAGCGAAATGTTTCATGACCAGACGGATCGGGTTCGGGGCCGCCTGCCCCAGACCGCAGATCGAGGCATCGCCCATGACCTGACACAGATCTTCCAGCAGGTCCTGATCCCACTTGTCGGCCTGCATCAGCTTGACCGCCTTTTCGCAGCCCGCCCGGCAGGGGGTGCACTGGCCGCAGCTTTCATCCTCGAAGAACCGCAGCATGTTCAGCGCCGCATCGCGGGCAGTGTCCTGATCGGACAGAACCACCACGGCGGCAGAGCCGATGAAGGTGCCATGCGGTTGCAGCGTGTCGAAATCCAGCGGGATGTCGTCCATCGACGCTGGCAACAGGCCCGAGGACGGACCGCCCGGCTGGTACGCCTTGAAGGTCTGACCTTCAGCCATGCCTCCGGCGGCCTCGATCACGTCCAGAATGGTCGATCCGGCAGGCAGCAGGTGGACACCCGGCTTCGCCACCCGGCCCGAGACCGAATAGCTGCGCAGGCCTTTACGGCCATTCTTTACGGTGCTGTTCAGGCATTCCGGCCCCTCACGGCACACTTTCGTGACCCAATAGAGCGTCTCGACATTGTGCACGAGCGTCGGACGGTTAAAGACCCCAACCTGCGCCACGAACGGAGGACGATGACGCGGCAGGCCTTTCTTGCCTTCGATCGACTCGATCATCGCGGATTCTTCGCCGCAGATGTAAGCACCGGCCCCCCGGCGCAGGTCGATATAGCCGGATTCAACGATCCCGGCCTGTTCCAGCGCCGCTATCTCACGCCGCAGAATTTCCAGCACCGCCGGGTATTCATCGCGCATATAGATAAAGCAGGTTTCCGCCTCGACCGCCCATGCGGCGATCAACATGCCCTCAAGGAAAACGTGCGGCGTGCGTTCCAGATAGTAGCGGTCCTTGAACGTACCGGGTTCGCCCTCATCGCCGTTGACGGCCAGATAGCGGGGTCCTTCGTTCATCCGCACAAAGCCCCATTTCTTGCCCGATGGGAAGCCAGCACCACCCAGGCCGCGCAGGCCCGAGGACAGGACGTCTTCCTGCACTTTCTCCCAGTCACTGCCCTCGCGCAGCTCTTTCAGCTTGGCGTAGCCGCCATTCGCCTCATAGGCGGTAAAGGCTTCGTAATCGGGCAGATGCGCGTAGGTGTCACCGGCGGCAATCGCGACCTGCACCTTTTCGGGGGTCGCATGGTCGATATGGTTGTGGCCGATCTCCAAAACCGGCGCCGTATCGCAGCGACCCATACAGGGCGCGCGCAGCACCCGGACCCGCGAGGCGTCCAGACCATCCTCCAGCGCCTTCTGCAACTGCTGGGCACCTGCCATCTCGCAGGACAGGGAATCGCAGACGCGGATCGTCAGCGCGGGCGGCGGCGCCTCATCCTCTTTCACGACGTCGAAATGGGCGTAGAAGGTGGCGGTCTCGTAAATCTCGGCCTGACCGATCCGCATCTCGACCGCCAGGGCGGCGATGTGGTCGGCGCTGATATGGCCGTGTGCGTCCTGAATCAAATGAAGGAATTCGATCAGCAGATCGCGGCGGCGCGGGCGGTCGCCCAGCAGGCGTGCGATTTCGGCCTGCGCCTCATCCGTGAACTGCCGGCCCTTGGGCGTGTGCCGCCCCTTGCCTTTACCTGACTTCCAGACGCCCTTGGGTGCGCCCGATGGCTTGGTATCTAATGGTGCCATGATGCCCTCCGATTGAGGTTCGGTCTCTCATCAGACCAGCATATCGTCAAATCGCTTGTCGCAATCGCACGATAACGACAGCTTATCACCGCAAAGACGTCACCACCGCACGCAAAGCTTCGACCGTGGGCAGTTCGGGGTCACGTGCAAGCGTCGCCAGACAAATCGGTTTGCTGACAATCGGATCAACCAACGGCAGCACCTTTGTGCCCTTAAGATCGCCCAGCGCCCGGACCAGAACGCGGGGGACAACAGTCGCCGCCAACCCCTCGCGCGCCATGACCATCGAGGCGGTAAAGCCGCTGGTTTCCGCAACCACATGCGGATGCAGGCCCTGTTCGGCGAAAATCCGTTCAAGGATGCGCCGGTTCTGCATCTGCGGCTCAAGCAGGCTGATCGGAAAATCGGCAACCCGCGCCCAGGGGATCGGGCCGGCTTCCTTGGTCATGTGGGACGGGATCAGCAGCACATAGGTTTCCTCGTACAATGGCTGGACCTGCCGCAGATCAGTGCCGATGCTGTCACCATATGTGATACCCGCGTCCAGACTGCCCTCATCCAGCCGATGCTGAATGGCGGTCGCAGACATGGTTTCAATGCGCGTCACGATGCGCGGATGCGCCTGTTGCAACCGTTTGATCAGCCGACCGGTGAAAGCAATCGCCGTCGGGATCACGCCGAGGATCAGGGTCCCCGTAATCTCACCCTTCGAGGCAAGCACCTGCTGCTCCAGCGCCTTGGTGTCGTCAAGGATACGCCGCGCGCGCTGAACGATCATCTCACCCTCTTCGGTCAGGCCCTGAAACCGGTTGGCCCGGCGGACGATGGATACACCCAACCGGTCTTCGAGGTTGCGGATGCGCATCGAGAAGGCAGGCTGCGAAATCCCGCATTCCTCGGCCGCCTTGGCAAAATGACGATGCCGCGCGAGGGCGCTGAGCAGTTGGAGGTCGCGGATTTCGATCATGCCTCGGTTTCTTTTTTCAGTCAGAAGCGCAGAGTAGCGCGTTTACAGCCCTGTGAAAGCTCTTGTTGCACCTGCGCGCGCCGAAAAATCGCAATTTCCCCAGTCGAAGCGAACACGTTATCCTACCCGAAGTGGTCATGATGCAAGGAGGAGGTCAATGGCTAGAAAGTACATCAGCTTGGTACCGCGCTTTTGGGCAGTGGCGATTTTCCTGACCTTTGCCTCAGGAGGAGATGCGATGGCACAACAGACCGACAATTCCGCAGCAAAAAACCTGTCCCGGCAGGCCGTTGAAATGTGGGCAGCAGAGTCCTCAATTGACGAGTCAATATTCGCCGAAGGGTATCAAAACCACCAAGCGCCCTTGGCGACCGGAGGCACCGGGAGTATCGATTTAGCCACTTGGGCCAGCATAGTCGCGGAAAATCACAAAGCCTTTCCCGACCTGAAAGTCGAAATTTTTGCACAGATCGCCGAAGGCGACCGCGTATCCACCCATTGGCGTTTCTATGGGACACAGAAGGGGACTTACCTGGGCCAGCCTGCCACTGGCGATACAGTCAACTGGACCGGCGTTCAGATCGATCGCATCGCCGCTGGAAAGATTGCGGAAAGCTGGGTTGTCTGGGACTACTTCACACTACGGCACGAGTTGGGTCTTGGGGGCTAGCGCCAAAGCTTTGTTAACCCGGGCGCACGTAATGCTCAGGTATTAAACAAAAAGTGCATCACATCGCCATCCTTGACGATGTAGCCCTTGCCCTCGGCCCGCATCTTGCCGGCTTCTTTCGCGCCCTGCTCGCCATTGGCGGTGATGTAGTCGTCATAGGCGATGGTTTCGGCGCGGATGAAGCCTTTTTCGAAATCCCCGTGGATCACACCGGCGGCCTGCGGCGCGGCGGTGCCGGTGCGGATGGTCCAGGCACGGGCCTCTTTCGGGCCGACGGTGAAATAGGTTTCAAGCTTCAGCAGGTCGTAACCGGCGCGGATGAGGCGGTCGAGGCCGGGTTCTTCCAGCCCCATCTCCTCAAGGAACATCTGGGCTTCGTCGTCTTCCAGCAGGCTGATCTCTTCTTCGATCTTGGCGCTGATGATGACGTGGGCATTGCCCTGCGCGGCGGCCATCTCGGCGACTTTGGCCGAGTATTCGTTGCCGTCGACGGCCTCTTCCTCGGATACGTTGCAGACATAGAGCACCGGCTTGGTGGTCAGCAGCTGCAGCATCTTCCACGCTTTCGCATCCTCGTCGGACACTTCGACCAGACGCGCGGGTTTGCCGTTTTCCAGCATCACCTGCGCCTCGGCCAGCAGACGGTCCTGTTGCGCGGCCTCCTTGTCGTTGCCCTTCAGCTTGCGCACCAGATTGGCGCGGCGCTTTTCGATGCTTTCCAGATCGGCCAGCATCAGCTCGGTTTCGATGGTGTCGGCATCGGCCACCGGGTCGACGCGGCCATCCACATGGGTCACATCGCCATCTTCGAAGCAGCGCAGCACATGGGCAATCGCGTCGGTCTCGCGGATATTGGCCAGAAACTGGTTGCCCAGACCTTCGCCCTTGGAGGCACCTTTCACCAGACCGGCAATATCCACAAAGGTCATGCGTGTCGGGATAGTCTGTTTGGACGCAGCAATCGCCGCCAGCTTGTCCAGCCGGTCGTCAGGAACAGCCACATCGCCCACATTCGGTTCGATGGTGCAGAACGGGAAATTTGCCGCCTGCGCGGCTGCGGTCTTGGTCAGCGCATTGAACAGGGTCGACTTGCCCACATTCGGCAGACCCACGATTCCCATTTTAAAGCCCATTGCGGCCTCCTGAAGCGATACGACGGCGTCTTCTATGCACGTCGGGGAAAATGCGCAACCCGGCCTGCCAAAATGCCCGAGTCGCTTTTGCAACATCACAGCACCGTTATGACATTTGCACTTGCGTGAGTTGTGATTGCTGCTCAAAGCTTACCAAGTAACAAGTGCCGCTTATGCAACGACAAAGAAGTCCTATGAAATCACTGTTTGTTTCCGTCGCCCTTTTCCTTGCAGCAACATCCGTACAGGCTCAGTCCGTCATATTTGGCGCAGGCTATGCGGATTTTTCCAACGGCAATGGCGACGACGAGGCGATATTTTCGCTGGAATACCAACACCGCCCCTTCTACGAGGCAACTCGTTTCAACGCGACATGGGGCGCAGCGCTGACCGTGGATGCCGCTGGAGACACTCATATCGGCGCGGGCTTGATCGGCATCTATTCCTTTTCGGATCGCTGGTTCGCCGAGCTCAGTTTTATGCCGGGCTACTACAATGCCGCAAATGACGACAACGATCTGGGCGGCAATTTCCAGATCCGCAGCCTTCTGGGCGTCGGCTACACGCTGGACAGCGGTAACAGCATCTCGCTGGCCCTTACCCATAAATCCAACGCCAGCACCGAAAGCTTCAACCCGGGTGTGAACTCGCTGTTCCTGCGGTATCACTACGGGTTCTGAGGCAATCTGACCCTGCGGGATTGATTTCCGGTCAAAGTTTCTGCACATCAGGTTCAAACCTGACTGCAAGGACATCCGATGACCCGTATCGACGCCAAATTCGCAGCCCTGAAAGCCGAAGGCAAAAAGGCCTTTGTCGCCTATGTGATGGCCGGTGATCCCGACTATGAAACCTCGCTCGAGGTTGTCAAAGGCCTGCCGGGCGCGGGCGTGGATGTGATCGAACTGGGCCTGCCCTTCACCGATCCGATGGCGGACGGCCCGACAATCCAGCTGGCCGGGCAGCGGGCCCTGGATGGGGGCATGACCCTGCAGCGCACACTCGATCTGGCCCGCGCCTTTCGCGAGACCGACGACACCACGCCGATTGTTCTGATGGGCTATTTCAACCCGATTTACAGCCGCGGGGTCGATCAGTTTCTTGACGACGCCAAGGCCGCTGGCATCGACGGGCTGATCGTGGTCGACCTGCCGCCCGAAGAAGACGCGGAACTCTGCCTGCCTGCTCAGGCCGCCGGTCTGAACTTCATCCGACTGGCCACACCGACCACGGATGACAACCGCCTGCCGCGCGTGCTGCAAAATACCTCGGGCTTCGTGTACTACGTCTCGATCACCGGGATCACCGGAGCCGCCGAGGCGCAGGCCACAAATGTCGGCCCCGAGGTTGCCCGGATCAAAGCCAAGACCGACCTGCCGGTCATCGTGGGCTTCGGCATCAACACGCCCGAGAAATCGCGGGCCATCGCCAGCGTCGCGGACGGGTCGGTCGTGGGATCGGCCATCGTCAGCCAGATCGGCGCGGGCAAACCGGTGGCCGAGGTTCTGGATTTCGTCAAAACGCTCGCCGACGGGGCGCATTCGGCCTGAACCGGAAAGGCTGAGGATGCCCGTCATCACCACCATCGAAGACCTCCGGCAGATATATGAACGCCGCGTGCCGCGGATGTTCTATGACTACGCGGAAAGCGGCAGCTGGACCGAGCAGACGTTCCGCGAAAACAGTTCGGACTTCGAGAAAATCCGCCTGCGCCAGCGGGTTGCCGTGGACATGTCGGGGCGGTCGACCGCGTCGCAGATGATCGGCGAAGATGTCTCAATGCCCGTGGCGCTTGCCCCTGTCGGCCTGACCGGCATGCAGCACGCGGATGGTGAGATGAAGGCCGCGAAGGCGGCCGAGGATTTTGGCGTGCCTTTCACGCTGTCCACCATGTCGATAAACTCGATCGAGGATGTGGCGGACCACACCGAAAGACCCTTCTGGTTTCAGCTCTACACCATGAAGGACGCAGATTATGTCAGCCGCCTGATCCAACGTGCCAAGGATGCGAACTGCTCGGCCCTAGTGATCACGCTGGACCTGCAAATCCTGGGTCAACGCCACAAGGACCTGAAAAACGGCCTGTCCGCCCCGCCCAAACTGACGCCCAGGACCATCGCGAACCTGATGACCAAATGGGCCTGGGGCATCGAGATGCTGCGGGCGCAGCGGCGCGAATTCGGAAACATCGTCGGCCATGTCGATGGCATTTCGGATGCCTCATCTCTGGGGGCCTGGACTGCCGAACAGTTCGATCCCAGACTCGACTGGAACAAGGTCGGAAAGCTGATGGAGGAATGGGGCGGCAAGGTGATCCTGAAAGGTATTCTTGACGCCGAAGACGCCAAAATGGCCGTCAAACTGGGCGCGGACGCCATCGTTGTGTCAAACCACGGCGGGCGGCAGCTGGACGGGGCGCTCAGTTCGATCCGCATGCTGCCCGAGATCATGGATGCGGTTGGCGGCGATATTGAAGTGCACCTCGACAGCGGAATTCGCTCGGGACAGGACGTTCTCAAAGCCTTGGCGCTGGGGGCCAAAGGCACCTATATCGGGCGCGCCTTTGTCTATGGACTGGGCGCGATGGGGCAGAAGGGCGTGACCACCGCGCTGGATGTTATTCAAAAAGAACTGGATACCACGATGGCCCTGTGCGGTGAACGCTCGGTTGGCGATCTGGGTCGCCACAACCTGCTGGTGCCCAAAGATTTCGGCGGTCGCTGGCAAGACTGACAATCTGGATTGGGGGCGCTGCCCCCGCCGCCCTGCGGGCGACTCCCCCGGGATATTTTTGGCCAGATGAAGCAGGGGATCCTTTATTCATCTGGCTCTAAACATCCCGGAGCGCGAGGCAGAGCCTCGCAAAAAACCTAAGCGGTCAAAAACCCCTTTCCAAACCGAATGAATCAAGCTAAGGACGCGGCTTCACGCGGGCATACAGCCTTGGAGGATGCCCGCCCTAACATTGGAGAATTATCATGGCTGGAGAGATTCCTGATCTCGTAGCTCTGGAACGGACGGGGACAGGCAAGGGCGCCGCTCGTCAGGCACGCCGCGACGGCATGGTTCCGGGCATTGTGTTTGGTGGCGACAAAGACCCGCTGCCGATCCAGATCCCGTTCAACGTTCTGTTCAAGCGTCTGAAAGCGGGCCGGTTCAAGTCGACCCTTTGGAACCTGAAGGTCGAAGGCCACGAAGACGTCCGCGTCATCTGCCGTGACGTTCAGCGTGACGTCGTCAAAGACCTGCCGACCCACCTGGACCTGATGCGCCTGCGCCGGACCACCAAGATCGCACTGTTCATTCCCGTTGAGTTCATCAACGAAGAAGCAGCCCCCGGCATCAAGAAGGGCGGCGTTCTGACCGTTGTCCGCCCCGAGGTCGAACTGATGTGCACCGCCGGCGATATCCCCGAGAAGATCACCGTTGATCTGACCGGTATGGAAATCAACGACGTTGTCACCATCTCGTCCGTTGACCTGCCCGGCGGCACCAAGCCGACCATTGATCGTGACTTCGTGATCGCCAACGTCTCGGCCCCCACCGGCCTGTCGTCCAGTGACGATGAAGAAGGTGAAGAGGGTGAAGTCGCTGCCGATGAAGTTGAAGTCATCGGTCAGGACGAAGCTGAAGAATAAGTTCGGACTGCATCCGGATTGGGAAACGGGGTTCCAACGGAGCCCCGTTTTTCTTTTCCCGCCTTCGGGCTGGAATTTTCGGACAAAACCGTGCAATCACGGCGCAACGCGACGCAAAGGCTGGACGATGAAACTGTTTGTCGGATTGGGAAATCCCGGATCGAAATACGCCCGCAACCGGCACAATATCGGCTTCATGGCTGTGGACCGGATTGCCCAAGATCACGGGTTCGGCCCCTGGAAATCCAAGTTTCAGGCAGAGATTGCCGAGGGCCGTCTGGGCAGCGACAAGGTCCTGCTGATCAAACCGCAGACCTTCATGAACCGATCCGGCCAGTCCGTGGGTGAGGCGATGCGATTTTACAAGCTGGACTCCACCGACGTCACGGTGTTTCACGACGAACTGGACCTCGCCCCCGGCAAGGTGCGGGTCAAGGCGGGTGGCGGTCATGCGGGGCATAACGGGTTGCGGTCGATCCATGACCATATCAGCCCGGCCTATGATCGCGTCCGGCTGGGGATCGGGCATCCGGGTCGGAAAGAAATGGTTTCGCCCTATGTATTAAGCGACTTTGCCAAAGCCGATGCAGACTGGCTGGACGATGTGCTGCGCGGCGTGTCTGACGGGGCCGCCTATCTGGCCGACGGCGATGGCGGCAAGTTCATGAATGCGGTCGCCCTGCGCACCGCCCCGCCGAGATCGTCCAAAACACCGGCGAAACCGGACCCTCAGGCTCAACCAGCCCAGGAACAGGCAGACTCGGCCCCGGACAGCCGGTCAGCCATGCAAAAGCTGCTGGACAAGTTCAAATAGGTCAAAACCTGCGCTTCCGTAACGTTGCAATTGCGGTTTCCGGACCCGCGCGCCAATCTTCCTGCGAGGGAGGCATTGCATGAGAACAATGTTCAAGTGGCTGCTGCGCATCGTTCTTGCGCTGGTGCTGGCTGCCGTTGTGGTCGGCGTCTGGAAACGCGAAGAGATTCAGCGGTTGATGGCCGTGAACTCGCTGTTTGCGCCTGACAAGATCGTCAACAATTTCTCGCATATGGACGATGCCTTCCTGACGGTCACCCTGCCGCGCGGGGATGGACCCACGTGGGAATTGCCCTATGGCCCCGGCTTTGACTTGCCGGATGGTGCCGATTCATGGATTGACGAGCGTGCCGTGACCTCTCTGCTGGTGCTTCAGGATGGCGAGATCCGGTTCGAAGAATATTACCTCGGCACCGGCCCCGATGACCGGCGGATTTCCTGGTCTGTCGCCAAGAGCTATCTGTCGGCCCTGTTCGGCATCCTGATGGAGGACGGCGCGATTGCGTCCCTGGACGACCCGGTCGTGCAATATGCCCCGGAACTGAAGGGCACCGCCTATGACACAGCCACACTCCGCAACGTGCTGAACATGGCCAGCGGCGTGACCTTTGACGAGGATTATCTGGACTATAACTCGGACATCAATCGCATGGGTCGCGTTGTCGCGCTGGGTGGCGAACTGGATGATTTCGCCGCATCGCTGCGAGAAACTTTCGCGCCACCGGGAGAGGTCTGGCAATACGTGTCCATCGATACTCATGTGCTCAGCATGGTGATCCGGGATGCGACCGGGCGTAGCATGGCCGATCTGCTGACCGAAAAGATCATAGAACCGCTGGGGCTGGAGCAGGACGGGTACTATATCACCGACGGCGCGGGCGTTGCCTTTGTGCTGGGCGGCCTGAACTTCACCACCCGCGACTTCGCGCGGTTCGGGCAGATGATCCTGCAGAACGGCACGCGGGATGGGCAGCAGATCGTACCGGCAGACTGGATTACCGATTCCACCTGGCCCAGCGCCCCGACCGAACCCGGAGAAATCGGATATGGCTATCAATGGTATGTGCCGGTCGGCGCGCATGAGGGCGAGTTTCTGGCCCGCGGAATCTACGGCCAGCATATCTATTTCGATCAGGCGCGCGGCGTTCTGGTCGTGACCACGGGCGCTGACCGGCAGTTTCGTGACCCCGGAATCCGCGAGCTGAACATCGAAATGTTCCGCAAAATCGCGCAAAGCCTGTAAAGTGCCCTTATGCAAAAGCAAGACAGCATCAATGTTCTGGGCGGCGTTCTGGCCCCCTGCTCGCGCGATCCGCTGACCGGGTTCTTCCGGGACGGGGCCTGCAATACCTGCCCCGAAGATCAGGGCAGCCACACCGTCTGCGCGGTCATGACGGCCGAGTTTCTGGCGTATTCGAAATATGTTGGAAACGACCTGAGCACCCCACGCCCCGAGTTCGACTTTCCCGGCCTGAAACCCGGCGACAGCTGGTGCCTGTGTGCGGCCCGGTTTCTGCAGGCCCATGACGAAGGCTGCGCCCCAAAGGTGCATCTGGAGGCCACGCATCAACGCGCGCTAGAAATCGTTCCGCTAAAGCTGTTGCGCCAGCACGCGGCGGAAGGCTGAGTCTGCGCGGATCAAAAGGCCATCTGCCAGGTCAGGCTGACCGAATAGCTTTCAAAGCCGCTTTCGCCGATGCCGTCATAGAACAGATCAGCCGCCAGAGAACTGGTGTTTTCCAACCGATAGTCAAAGCCCAGATCGACGCGCCCACGGGCGGTGTCGCCGATAGGGGCGACGCCCGGTGCGGTTCCTGTGCCCGATGTACTGCTCCAGATCCCCGACAGACCGCCGGTCAGCTGCATCTGCCCGCGTTTCACGGCAATCGGATGGCTGAAATCCATGCCGAGACGGGCGGTGGTCAGGCTGAAATCCTGCTGCGGGATCAGATTCCCGAGGCTGTCCGTGTAAGCCTCCTGATCATCGCTGGCGTAGCTGACATCGAGCAGCGGCATCAGCGTCAGATCGCCCTGCTGCAACTCGCCGGTCACGCGGGACTGAATCAGCCAGCGGTCACTGTCGAAACTGTCCTCATACGTGCCAAAGGGCGAAATGTCGTTGTCGGCCTGCCCGTACAGCACGCGGCCTTCGAAAAACACCGGCTGGCTGGGAAGTTTGGCAACCACGTAAGGCCCGACCAGCCAGCCCGTTCCGTCCACGCTGGCTGCGCCGTTATCCGTTTCCGCATAATCGATCTGCAACATCGCGCCGATCAACAGGTTCTGGTTTATGCGCCGGTGTGTGCCCAAAACCGCAAGCGCGTAGGAGGTATCGAAATCGTCCTGCGAGCTCCAGTTACCCGTCAGGTTGAACCACACAGGGAATGAAGGATCGCTGGCAAAATTCAGATACCCCGCCCCTTGCGTCACCGTGGATTCGAACGCGCCGGTGCCCGAGTTCTGCAGGAACCGTGTTAGTTCGGGCTGGTTCGTGACAAGGCTGTTGGCCCGGGCGTTCTGAAAGGCCTGGATCAGTTGCTGCGTGTTCACCACCGCCTGCACCGTGCTGACCGTATTGGACGCGAGGTTTGTATTGCCGGCGGCATCGGTGAAAACACCCGCCGGAACAAAAAGTTCGATGGTTCCGTTGTTCTGAGGCGTCAGCGTCGCCACATAATTCGACCCCGATCCGGACAGGATGGCCGTGGCATTGGTGACCGAAAGATCGCTTGCGGTGAAATCCGTGCTGGGTTCACTCAGGGTGATCGTCGCCTCAAACGTCCTGCTTCCGGTCGCTGTCAATGGCCCGATCGTCGCCGTGGGCTGCGTTGTGTCCACGATGACCCGGGTGTTGATGAACTGCGTGCTCGTGACCCCGGACAACGCGAATTCATACTGGAACAGCGGTCCGCCGACCGTTTCGCGCGCGGTGAAAACGATGCCGATGTAATCGTCCGCCGCATAGGTGGAATCCGCGCCGTTCTGGCTGATAATCGTCGGGTCCAGATAGCCAAGGCTGGTCAAAACCGCCGGAGTTACCGCAGCGCCCGGCGTGCTCGCATTGCTGAAATAGAACGACCCGCCCGGAAACGCACCGGGAGAGCCCAGTGAAATAAACGCGGTCGAGATGCCCGCGTTGTTGCTGACCGCCGCAGGTCCGCCGCTGGGCGTCGAAATAGGTGTGAAGGGGATAAAGCCATCAAGGGCCGAAGCCTCTTTGCTGCTGCCCATCAGACCGGCAGCAACCACACAGAAAAGGTACAAAACCCTGCGCATAACGGACCAAACCATTCATACCTCCTACTGCACCGATCAGATGCGACACGTCAGGGCGCTCCGACTGCGCGGCCCCCGAAACAGCAACACCTTGCGTTCCCCTAAAATGGAAACTCCCCTGATCCGGCTGGTGAGAACAGCCGGTTAACGGAACGTTAATAAAATTCCAAAGCGCTGTATAGAAGGGCGTGTGATTCAACCGGTGGGTGCAGTTTGATCGCCGCAGTACCGGCGTTGGTCAGACAGGTGCAAGCTGGCGCGATACTGCCAAGTTTTTAAGGCTCGAACCGCCTGAAACAGCGCACTACCGACCGCGCCAAAGGGGTGTCTGTGCAACCCGGAACACCAAGTTTCGACCGCGATTAAGCGCTTTATCGCAACAGTCCGCCTAAAAAGCCGTCACTGAGCACTCAAAGGAAACCCAAGCTCAGATTGCGAAAAAGGCGGCAGCCGATTCCTCGGGCTGCCGCCTGCACCTTACCTGGTACCGATGCCCTCGGGTCAGTCGATCACGCGACCCTCGGTATCGGACATGTCAAAGTTCAGATACTTCGCAACCGTCTGCACGTCCTTGTCGCCCCGCCCGCACATGTTCATGCAGATCAGGTGATCCTTCGGCAGGTCGGGCGCGATTTTCATGACATGCGCCAGCGCATGGCAGGGTTCCAGCGCCGGGATGATGCCTTCGGTGGCACAGCACAGCTGGAACGCCTCGAGTGCCTCTTTGTCTGTGATCGAGACATACTGGGCGCGGCCAACGTCGTTCAGCCAGGAATGCTCCGGCCCGATGCCGGGATAGTCCAGCCCGGCGGAAATCGAATAGCCTTCGAGGATCTGCCCGTCGTCATCCTGCAGCAGGTAGGTGCGGTTGCCATGCAGCACGCCGGGACGGCCACCGGTCAGTGAGGCGCAATGTTCCATCTTCTCGTTCACGCCCTTGCCGCCAGCCTCAACGCCGATGATGTTGACCGATTTGTCGTCGAGGAACGGGTAGAACAGGCCCATGGCGTTCGAGCCGCCGCCGATAGCCGCGATTATCGTGTCGGGCAGACGTCCTTCGGCCTTGTGCATCTGCTCCTTGGCTTCCTTGCCGATGATCGACTGGAAGTCGCGCACCATCGCCGGATACGGGTGCGGACCAGCCACGGTACCGATGCAGTAGAACGTGTCGCGTACGTTGGTCACCCAGTCACGCAGCGCGTCGTTCATGGCGTCTTTCAACGTGCCACGGCCGCTCGTTACCGGGATCACCTCGGCCCCCAGCAGGCGCATACGGAACACGTTGGGCGCCTGACGCTGCACGTCATGCGCGCCCATATAGACCACGCATTTCAGGCCGAACTTGGCACAGACGGTGGCTGTGGCCACGCCGTGCTGACCTGCTCCGGTCTCGGCAATGATGCGGGTCTTGCCCATGCGCCGCGCCAGAATGATCTGTCCCAGCACGTTGTTGATCTTATGCGCGCCGGTGTGGTTCAGTTCATCGCGTTTCAGATAGATTTTCGCGCCGCCCAGGTGCTCGGTCAGGCGTTCGGCGTAATACAGCGGCGAGGGGCGGCCCACGTAATTCGCCCACAGATCGTCCATCTCGGCCCAGAAGGTGGGATCGTCCTTGGCCTTCTCATATTCCTCTTCCAGCGACAGGATCAGCGGCATCAGCGTTTCGCTGACAAAGCGCCCGCCGAAGATGCCGAAACGGCCCTGTTCGTCAGGGCCGGACATGAAGGAATTGAAAAGATCGTTGGCCATGGGTGTCTCCCTCGTCGTACCCGTTGTTCATAGGAGGTGGCGCGCGGATTTGCCATGGCAAAACGCATCACTCGGCGGCCTGAGTTTGCAGCCGCCACATATTCAACGCCTGCTGCGTAGTCGGGATGCCAACGCAGGAAAAGTGACAGAACCGGTTGATATACGCCAAACGCGACGAGGCCTGGACCACACGCCGATGCGGGCCGGACTGGGCAAAGGTCAGCATCGCCTCGGCGTCCTGCCAGACGGAGAGGGAAAAATACAGGCCGTCATGCGGGAAGACGCTGGCGTGATGGCACAGCGGGTCGCCGCGGGCCTGTCGCAAGGCCTGCCCGGCGCGCCAGAAAAATTCCGGCGCATAATACCAGTGTTTCAGAGAAACGCCGCCAATTGCCGCCAGCATGGTCCATCCCCTTTATCGGGGATACGCTGTGCGGACCGGATCAGATCACCGAAGCGCGTCTGCAAAACCGTGGATGAGCGCGGCATCCTTGACGCCCGGCGCACATTCCACGCCCGAAGAAACATCGACCTGCCGCGCGCCGGTCATCCGCACAGCCTCGGCAACGTTTTCAGGGGTAAGCCCACCGGCCAGCATCCACGGACGCCGCCAGTATTTCCGCCCGGCCAGCAGCCGCCAGTCAAAGGCCAGCCCGTTGCCGCCCGGCAATTCGGAATTGCGGGGCGGTTTGGCGTCGATCAGCAACTGATCGGCGGTTTCAGAATAAAGATCGATGGCGGCCAGATCCTCGGCCTCGGCGACGCCGATGGCCTTCATCACCGGCAGGCCGAACCTGTCGCGAACCTCCGCCACACGATCGGGGCTTTCTTGGCCATGAAGCTGCAACATGTCCAGCGGGACGGCGGACAGGATGCGATCCAATTCTTCGTCCGTTGCATTCACGGTCAGCGCCACCTTGGCGATGCCGGCGGGCACAAGGTGGGCGAGTTCCGATGCGGCCGCAACCTCAAGATGCCGGGGCGATTTCGGGAAAAAGACAAAACCGACATAGCCTGCCCCCGCCTCGGCGGCAGCGCGCACATGTTCTGCGGCGGTCAGGCCGCAAATCTTGAACCTTGTATCGGACATTGGGGTGCCTTAGCTGGCTTCGTCCAGAATGGCCAGAACTTCGTCTTTGCCTTGGTTCTGCTTTTTCTTGAGCTTCTTGACCTCGCGCTCAAGCTTGCGGACCTCGCCCTTGTTGACGTTGGCATCGCGGCGGTGCTTGTGTTCGCGCAGCCATTCCCACAGGAAGCCGATAACGAGCCCGGCAACAACGCCCCCCAGAACCACCAGAAACAGCGGCAGCGTCGTGTTCAGGTTAAAGCCCAGCAGTTCGGACAGGGCGTCGGGCATCAGTTTCAGCTCGACCGCTTCAAGATTGGCCAGCGAAATCGAAACCAGAACGATCCCGAGGACCGCCAGAAAAGCATATCGAATGTAACGCATCATGACGTCAGGCTTTACCGTTCAATCGGTCCCGAAGCAACTTGCCGGTCTTGAAAAACGGAACACATTTTTCCTCGACCTGCACGGTCTCGCCGGTGCGCGGATTGCGCCCGACACGGGCATCGCGCTTTTTCACCGAAAACGCCCCGAACCCGCGCAGTTCCACCCGGTCACCGCGGGCCATGGCATCCGTGACTTCTTCAAAAACGGTGTTCACGATTCGCTCGACATCGCGCTGATAGAGATGCGGATTTTCGTCGGCGATTTTCTGAATCAGTTCTGAACGAATCATGCGTGATACCCTCCCAGGCGACCGGTGTGACTTGTCTACTGTTCTGACAGTATAGGAAAAAAGCCGGATTGGGGGAACGGAGGTTCTGGGCCGCGAGGGTTCATTTTACGGCAATCTCACGCGAATTTTTGCCCGTAACCCGCGTTTCCACACTTAATGCGCGAACGACAGCGCGATTAAGCCGGGTATTTGGAACATATTGATTCGCAACAAAAACGGCCCCGCACTGTTGTGCGAGGCCGAAAAGCTTGGCTGAGTGCGCCCCGGGTTTAGTCGCCCGATTTCAGCGCTGCACCCAGGATATCGCCCAGCGATGCGCCCGAGTCGGAGGAGCCGTACTGTTCCACGGCCTCTTTCTCTTCGGCGATCTCGCGTGCCTTGATCGACAGGCCCAGACGGCGGGTCTTGCTGTCGACATTGGTGACGCGGACGTCGACCTTGTCACCGGTCGAGAAACGCTCGGGGCGCTGTTCGGCACGGTCACGGCTCAGGTCCGAACGACGGATGAACGACTTCATGCCTTCGTACTCGACCTCGATGCCGCCATCTTCGATTGCGGTCACTTCGACGGTGATGACCGAACCACGTTTCACGCCGCCCACGGCTTCGGCGAACTTGTCACCGCCCAGGGCTTTGATCGACAGCGAGATACGCTCTTTTTCCACGTCCACTTCCGAGACAACCGCCTGAACGACGTCGCCTTTGCGGTAGTTCTGGATCGCATCTTCGCCACGCTCGTCCCAGGACAGGTCGGACAGGTGAACCATGCCGTCGATGTCGCCGTCGAGGCCAATGAACAGACCGAATTCGGTGATGTTCTTGACTTCGCCCTCGACCTCGGTGCCCTCGGGGTGGGTTTCTGCAAACACTTCCCACGGGTTGCGCATGGTCTGCTTCAGGCCCAGAGACACGCGACGCTTGGCGCCGTCGATTTCCAGAACCATGACGTCGACTTCCTGGCTGGTCGAAACGATCTTGCCGGGGTGGACGTTTTTCTTGGTCCAGGACATCTCGGACACGTGCACCAGACCTTCGACACCGGCTTCCAGCTCGACGAACGCGCCGTAGTCGGTGATGTTGGTGACGCGACCCTGATGGACCGAGCCCAGCGGGTATTTCGCAGCAACCAGATCCCACGGATCTTCCTGCAGCTGCTTCATGCCCAGGCTGATGCGGTGGGTTTCCTTGTTGATCTTGATGACCTGAACCTTGATGGTTTCGCCGATCGTCAGGATCTCGGATGGGTGGTTCACACGGCGCCATGCCATGTCGGTGACGTGCAGCAGGCCGTCAACGCCGCCCAGGTCAACAAATGCACCGTATTCGGTGATGTTCTTGACGACACCCTCGACGGTCTGACCTTCGGACAGGTTGCCGATAACTTCGGCGCGCTGTTCGGCGCGCGATTCTTCCAGGATTGCGCGGCGCGACACAACGATGTTGCCACGGCGGCGGTCCATTTTCAGGATCTGGAACGGCTGCTTCAGGCCCATCAGCGGGCCAGCGTCGCGCACGGGGCGGACGTCAACCTGCGAGCCGGGCAGGAACGCAACTGCGCCACCCAGATCGACGGTGAAGCCACCTTTGACGCGGCCAAAGATTGCACCTTCGACGCGCTGGTCGTCGGCATATGCTTTTTCCAGACGGTCCCATGCCTCTTCACGGCGGGCCATCTCACGCGAGATGACGGCTTCGCCACGGGCGTTTTCTGCTGCGCGCAGGTAAACTTCGACCTCGTCACCGACAGTGATTTCAGGGGCTTCGCCGGGATTTGCGAATTCTTTCAGATCAACGCGGCCTTCCATTTTGTAGCCGACGTCGATGATGGCCTGTCCGGCTTCAATCGCCAGAACCTTGCCTTTGACAACAGAACCCTCTTCGGGTGTGTCCATTTCGAAGCTTTCATTCAGGAGGGCTTCGAATTCCTCCATGGATGCGTTAGCCATGTGGCGTTGTTTTCCTTTACATACGTTTTTGCTGGCCGAGCGGTTGTCTCCGCCGGTCTTGTTTCATGGTGCCTGACTGCGTGATCCGGAACGCGCCCGAGCTAACAAACACAAAGGGCCGAGGTGACCCGGCCCTGCTCAGATACGTCATCCGGACGTTGACCGCCCTTGTTCAGACAGCGCGCGTATAGGCGGATTCCCTGGCCGGTGCAAGCAGAAAGCCGGTTTTTAAAGGGGATTGGCATCACCCGACATGTTTCAGCGCGCTTTCGCGGCCCAAACCTGCGCATCCTTCTGCAGCATCGCGCGTTCAATTTCATCGAGCCGCGAAATCGCGGCATCGGGATTGCTGGGGCCACCTGCCCTGCTCCAGACTTTCAGGGCGGATTCCGGGCTCCACGGCAAACAGGCCGAGGCCAGCCAAACCCGCAGGTCGCGGGGCAGCGCATCAAAGGCCCGCATCCTCGACCCGCCGCGACGGCGAGTTTTCATCGACGTTCTGAGGTTCCGCCCGGATGTTCTGCTACGCATGGCGACCCCGGGCCGACATGGGCATGGCCGTTGCTGGCAGCCAAGTGAGTGCGCGGGTTTCGATTTGAATTGCGGGTTTCATTGTATGTTATCTCATAACAAATCAAAACCCGGACACAAGACCCCTTTTTGGCCACCCGTTGGGAAACGCCGGACCACCGCGTTTTGCCGTCGAAATCCGTCAACCCGGGCGCGCTTCGGAAAAATAGTGTAGGCTGGGCCGCATTTGGGGGAAATGACATGACAATTTACCAAAGCCCATTGCCACCTGTTGCATTGACATCAAAGACAATCACCCAACGTGTGTTTGATGGAATCGCGCTGGACAGACCGGTCCTGATCGATGGTCCCACGGGGCGGGAAATGACGGGTGCAGAGTTCGTCTCGGCGGTCAAGCGATTTGCGGGCGGCTTGGCCGCACAGGGGTTCGGGCCCGGCTGCCGCATCGCCCTGATGGCTCCGAACATGCCGGAATATGCCGTTGTTTTTCACGGGATCTGCTGGGCCGGTGGCACCATCACTACGATCAATCCCACCTACACCGCGCCCGAAGTGACCCAGCAACTGACAGATGCCGATGCGGAACTGCTGGTCACGATCGCACCGTTTTACGATCTGGCCACGGCAGCGGTACAGGGCACCAAAGTCCGGCAGATCGTCGTGATCGGCGACGCGCCCGAAGGGGCGGCGGCACTGGCCGATTTCATGGGTCCGCCGCAAGAGGATCAGGTGCCGGTCGATATCGAAAACCACATCGCCGTCCTGCCCTATTCCTCGGGCACAACCGGCCTGCCCAAGGGCGTCATGCTGACCCATCGCAATCTGGTGGCGAATACGGATCAGGTGATGGGGTACGCAGCGCTGGAACCGCATGAAACCACCGTTGCGTTCCTGCCGTTCTTTCACATCTTCGGGCTGCAGGTCGTGATGAACCTGTATCTGGCCGCCGGGGGCTGTGTTGTGACCATCCCGCGCTTTGATCTGGAGATGTATCTGGACCTGTGCAGCCGCTACAAAACCCCCAAGCTGTGGGTCGTGCCGCCGGTTGCGCTGGCGCTGGCCAAACATCCGCTGGTGGATAAGTTCGATCTGAGCGCGACAAAGCAATTGCTGAGCGGCGCGGCGCCCATGGGCGGCGACATCTCGGATGCCGTGGCCGAACGGCTGAACCTGCGCGCGGTGCAAGGCTACGGGATGACCGAGCTTGCCCCGGTCAGCCATCTGACCCCGCCCGATGCGGACAAAAGCGGATCGTCCGGTGTCACCGCGCCAAGCACGGAATGCCGGATCGTCAACCCTGAAACCTTGGAAGACGTAGCCGTCGGGGAAGAAGGTGAACTATGGGTGCGCGGCCCGCAGACCATGAAGGGTTATCTGAACAATCCCGAAGCCACGGCGGAAACCCTGCTTCCCGATGGCTGGCTGCGCACCGGTGATATCGCCCGGATCGATGCCGACGGGTTCATGTTCATCACCGACCGGCTGAAAGAACTGATCAAATACAAGGCCTTTCAGGTCGCCCCTGCCGAGTTGGAGGCGCAGCTTGTGACTCACCCGGCCATCTCGGACGCCGCAGTGGTCGGCAAACCCGACCCCGAGGCCGGAGAGTTGCCGATGGCCTTTGTCGTCCCCACCCCGGATCAGGAACTGCCGCCTCTTGAGGATTTGCAGGGCTTTCTGGCCGAGCGTCTGGCCCATTACAAACAGGTCCACGTTGTCGAGGTTGTTGACGAAATCCCCAAATCCCCGTCGGGCAAAATCCTCAGACGGTTCCTGCGGGACAGGCTGGCGTCCGGATAGGCACCAGGCTTGGGTGTACGTCAACGTCCCCGGTCAAAGCGTGCTGCGGTTCGGTGCTGTTTCCTGCGCCGAACCGCTGTGTCTGAGCCCGTTCAAAACACGCCCCGCACAAAGCGCAGGGAACTCTAGAACAGCTGCAAATCCTTCTTGCCGCTTTCGATTTCGGCAAAGTTGGGCATGTTCTGGATCTCCACCGGCTCCGGTTTCACGCCCGGCATGGCGACTGTCGGTTTCGCCGCCGTCGCCATGACGAAAGCCGGTTGTTTCAACTCGCCCCGGATATCGCGCAGCAGCGTTTTGTGATCCGGCATCGCTTGGACGATCTGCGCAAGATCCGCTTTCGCGTGCTTCATCCCCTGCGCCCAGATTGCTTTCTTGAGCGGCCGCAGGCGATCGCGAATACCGGTCCCGTACCCTGTGTCATAGGACTGCTTGCCCAACAGAACCGTCTGATAAACGCGGTGGTCGAACAGGGTTGCGAACTCGACATCATGCTGCATCGGCAGGCGGTGCTGCCACAGTTCCAGGTTCTCGGCCAACCGGTCCGGTATCTTCATCTGGGTGCGCGCGTCGATCCAATACGGGTCATCCGTGCGGTTGCCCAGCCGGTAGTGCAAACAGATGAATTCGAGCACCTCGTTATAGAGCTTGTCCATCTGCCGGTTATATCTGTCCCGCAGCGACGGCTCGATGTCTTTGGTGGGCAGGTGCTCGGCAAACCAGCGCACTGCGTGATCCACCATGTGGATCGCCGTACTTTCCAGCGGTTCAATGAACCCGCCGGACAGACCGATCGCCACGCAGTTCTTGACCCAGGCATTGCGCACACGCCCGACGCGCATCGGAATTACGCGCGGCGTTGCACCCTTGCCGCTTTCGCCCAGCCACTCAAGATATTCATCCGCCGCCTGATCATTCGTGCGATGGGCCGAGGAATACACATAGCCGGTCCCCACACGATTGTAGAGCGGCACCCGCCATGTCCAACCTGCGCCAAGCGCGGTGGACCGTGTCAGGCTTTCGATCTTTCGCGGATTGGGATGCTCGATCTGCAACGCCATGGCGCGGTCGTTGGGCAGGTAATCCGAGTAGTCCAAAAACGGCTCACCCAGCGCCTGATTGATGATCAACCCACGGAAGCCGGTGCAATCCACCACCATTTCGATGTCATGGCGGCCGGCACGCTCCAACATCAGATGGCTGACATTGCCCTGTTCGTCCAGTTCGACCGCCTGCACCTCATCCCGGATATGCTCGACACCGCGCCCGGTGCAGACCTTGGTGAGCATGCCCGCAAACTTCACCGCGTCCAGATGATACGCATAGCCAAATCGCTGTTCGAATTCGGGCTGACCCAACTGCCGCGCGCCCTTGCACATACGGCCCAGATGATCGTGTGGTGAGATGGATTGGGTGAAATCCCGATCCCCGTTGCCGAAGCGCAGGAAAAACTCGGCGGCCTCCAGCCCCTCGACCATCTGGCCGTGGGCAAAGGGGTTCACATAATCGATGCGATTGCCCTTGGCGTCCTTGTTCCAGTTGCAGAACTTCACCCCAAGTTTGAACGAGGCGTTGGTCTCGCGGAAAAAGTCCCGCTCGGAAATGCCTGCCTGACGGATCGTGACCGGCATACGCGGCACGGTGGCCTCGCCCACACCCACGGTGGCGATATTGGGGCTTTCGATCAGGCAGATTTGCGGGCGGTCATTGGGCCCTGACGTTCGGGAAAACACCATGTCCAGGATCAGCGCGGTCATCCATCCAGCCGTGCCGCCACCAACGATGGTGATTTTGCTCAAACGATTACTCATGTGGTTCTGTCCCTGTTGGCTTGTGGGATTTTGCAGCTGCCTCCGCCTTTTCAGGGCTTGTGTCGCAGCTATCCCTTTTTTGCTTGCGGGGGACTATAACAGCTTTCCCGCGTCCAGCCAGAGCTTATGACGCCGCGGCATGCATCCGCATTTGTTGCGGGCTTGGCGCTTGCAAAAGACAAGCCAAGCGCCGTTTGCGGGCGAGGGTCAGATTTCTTCGCCCTTCTTCAGAAGTTCCTCGATCAATTCGCGCTGCAGGTCCGTGCTGTCGCCCCCACCGAACTCTGCCGCGCCGCCGGAATAAAGCGTGCCGTAGGTCTTGGTGATGTTCACTGTCTGCGCCAGCCCCGAGATCAGTTGCTCCTTGTCCAGCCGGGACAGCGGGTGGATGAACGCAGCCCACACGGTGCCATTTGCGATCGCGTAACGCGCGTCCAGGGTGCTGTCGAAATTCGCCTGCATCATCCGGCGCATTTCGTCGGCGGTCAGGTCCTCGGAACTGCGGATCGGCACCATGGCCCGCATACGGTCCGCATTTGCGTCGGCAATGACCAGAACGGGAATGTCCGCGACCGTCATTTCAAACCCCGGCCCGCGGGGCTGGGCCTCGGGGTCGAGGGCGAAGATGATCTTGCCCAGACGCTCATACGTCATCGGAGGTTCAGCCTCCGGGGCCTCCTGCGCGGCCAGACCACCGGCCAGAAAAATCAGGAAAAAGGCTAGTCGGATCATGGCGTCGCTCCTGCAGGTTGCCCGTTTACCATAGGCGTCACGCTGCCCACTGGCTAAACAAAGCTTGGTGAGGCGTATTTCCAGAAAAGACGGAATTTCGAACGATCTGCAACATTTGCCGATGTTCCTGCGATAGCCCGTTCAGAACCGTCCCCCTAGCTTTGTTTCACCGGCTGGCAACCTGCCCGCCCGGAACCCGAACACGGAAGGAAACGCAATGAAATCTCTGGTCCTGACCACCCTGATCGCAACCTTGCCCCTGATCGCAGCCCCGGCTTTTGCGGCGGACGAAATCAACGTCTCAAACGGGATCTCTGCCGCCGGTGCGCCGCTGGCGGCCCATGGCGTCGATCTGGTGGCGCTGGTCACAAACGGCAACCCGGTCGAAGGCTTTGCCAACCACTCAGCCACCTATGACGGCGCTTCGTACTACTTCACCAGCGCCGAAAACCGCGAGGCGTTCGAGGCCAACCCCGCCGCCTATCTGCCCCAGCATGGCGGGTTCTGTTCCTTTGGCGTGTCGGTCGGCAAGAAGTTCGACGGCGACCCGGATCAATACCTGATCGCGGACGGCAAGCTGTATCTGTTCCTGAACGGCGAAACCCGCGCGGCCTTCCTGAAGGATGTCACCGGCACCGCGAAAACCGCCGACGACCAGTGGGCCAACATTAAGAGCATTGCCGTCGGCGAGTTGTAATCGCCTTACGAAACACCCGCGGCGTCACGGCGTCGCGGGTTTTGCTTTTTCGATGATCTCAATCGCCGTGGCCAGCGCCGCTTCGATGCTCAGGTCCGACGTATCCAGCAGCACGGCATCCTCTGCTGGTTTCATCGGCGCAGTGCTGCGTTGGGCATCGCGGGCATCGCGCTCGCGCACATCTGCCAGCACCTGATCGCGGCTCACATCTGCGCCCTTAGCGCTGAGTTCCAGAAACCGCCGTTCCGCCCGAACCTCGGCGCTGGCGGTGACAAACAGCTTCACCTCGGCCCCCGGGCAGATCACGGTGCCGATGTCGCGCCCATCCAGAACGGCCCCGCCTTCCCGCCTTGCAAAAGCGCGCTGAAAATCGACCAGCGCCGCGCGCACCTCGGGGATAACGGCAACCCGAGACGCTGCCTGAGCGATCTCGGCCGTGCGCAGGTCGCCTTGTTCCAGTTCTTCGGGCGTCAGGGACTGCGCCGCCTCAACCGCATCAACCCCGTTCAGCGTCCGCCGCCCGACCGCTCGATAGAGCAGCCCAGTGTCCAGATGGGCAAAGCCAAAATGCGCGGCAACACCTTTTGAAATCGTCCCTTTGCCCGCCGCAGCCGGACCGTCAATGGCGACCGTAAAGCTCACGTGCGTTCGACCTTTGCGCCCAGCGACGCCATCAGGGGCTCGAAGATCGGGAAAGAGGTCGCAATCGGACCGCCGTCATCGACCGAGACCGGGGTTTTCGCACCCATGCCCATCACCATGAACGACATGGCGATGCGGTGATCCAGAAAGCTTTCACAGGTTCCGCCGCCGGGAACCCCGCCGATGCCAAGGCCATTGACCGACCACCAGTCTTCGCCTTCATCCACGCTCACACCATTCGCGCGCAGCCCGCGCGCCATCGCGTCGATCCGGTCGCTTTCCTTGACGCGCAGCTCTTTCACGCCGCCCATCATCGTCGTGCCTGTGGCATTGGCTGCAACCACCGACAAAACCGGATATTCGTCGATCATCGAAGCGGCGCGGTCCGGCGGCACGGTGATGCCCTTCATATCGGGCGAATACTTGGCACGCAGGTCGGCCACCGGTTCACCGCCCTCTTCGCGTTCGTTTTCATAGGTCAGGTCGGCCCCCATCTCGCGCAGCGTGGCAAACAGCCCCGCGCGGGTCGGGTTCAGGCCGATGCCGGGCACCAGCACGTCCGAACCGGGCGTGATCAGCGCCGCACAGACCGGGAAGGCCGCGCTGGACGGGTCGCGCGGAACGGCAATCACCTGCGGTTTCAACTCGGGCTGACCGGTCAGAGTGATCACGCGGCCCTCATCGGTGTCCTCAACCGTGATTTCGGCGCCGAAACCGGCCAGCATCCGCTCGGAATGATCGCGGGTCGCCTCTTTTTCAACAACAACGGTCTGGCCCGGCGCATTCAGACCGGCGAGCAGCACGGCAGATTTCACTTGCGCCGAGGGCACCGGAACCACGTAGCGCACCGGAACCGGGTCCGCCGCGCCGACGATGGTCATCGGCAGCCGCCCGCCCTCGCGGCCCACCGCTTGCGCCCCGAACAGCGCCAATGGATCGGTCACGCGCGCCATCGGGCGCTTGTTCAGACTGGCATCGCCGGTGAAGGTCGCTGTGATCGGGCTGGTCGCCATTGCGCCCATGATCAGCCGCACGCCAGTGCCCGAGTTGCCACAGTCGATGACCTGATCGGGCTCGGCAAAGCCGCCGACGCCGACGCCAAGCACCGTCCATTCCCCGCCACCGTGATCGGTGACTTCGGCCCCAAAGGCGCGCATGGCTTTGGCGGTGTCCAAGACATCCTCACCTTCCAACAGGCCCGAGATTTTCGTCTCACCCACCGCCATCGCGCCCAGAATCAGCGACCGGTGCGAGATCGACTTGTCCCCCGGCACCTCGGCCGTGCCGGTCAGCGGGCCGCAAGGATGCGAGGTCATCGGGATGGGCGTGCCGTGTCCGGACATGAGGGCTCCTGTTTTCGCTATCAGTTCAGGGCGGATTAGCGAATTGGGGCCGGTTGGTCCAGCCGCAATCAGCCGGTGCGGCGGAAGGTCAGGTAGTGTGGCCTGCGCCCTTCGCGCAGCGCCTTCTGTTCGTAGCGGGTGGAAATCCAATCCTCCCACGGCTCGCGCCAATCGGCGGGGCGCTCTGCCAGCCATTCAAAGCCCGTGCGTGGAACCTCTTCCAGCGTCTGGCGGACATAGTCGGGAATATCGGTGGCTATCCGGAAAATCGAACCCGGTTTCAGGACCCGTGCCAGAGGCTCCAGATGTTCCGGGGTCACAAACCGGCGGCGGTGGTGCCGCTTTTTGGGCCAGGGATCAGGGTAAAGCAGAAAGGCGCGCGAGATGCTGGCATCCGGCAGAACATCAAACAGATCCCGCGCGTCGCCGGGGTGCACGGCCAGATTCTCAACCCCTGCCCGGCGAATTTTGCCCAGAAGCATGGCAACGCCGTTGATATAAGGTTCCGCCCCGATGATGCCGATGTCAGGGTTGCTTTCGGCCTGATGTACCAGATGCTCGCCACCGCCAAAGCCGACCTCAAGCCAAACGGGCTTGCCGCCGAACAGACCGTTCAGATCAAGCGGCATACGTTCGGGGTTGGCGTCCCAATCGACATCACCGGGCGACAGCGCGGCGAGGTCTTCGTCCAGATAGGTCTTCTGGCTCTGTTTCAGGGTCTTTCCCTTGAAACGGCCATAGAAGTTTCTGCGGGGGCGTTGGGGCGTCTGGGTGCTCATGATCGTGCCCATACTGCGCAGTCCGTACAGAAGCAAGAGGACGGCAAAGCCGGTTCACCCGGCGAGCCGCCCCCACAATCTCCGGAATCGGGCGCGCCCGTCAGGGCGCACCTTTGGATCACTCGCGTCAGACCGCCGCTTTCAGCGCATCGATCAGATCGGTGCGTTCCCAGCTAAAGCCACCGTCCGCATCCGGTTCGCGGCCAAAATGGCCATAGGCTGCGGTGCGCTGGTAGATAGGTTTGTTCAGTTGCAGATGCTCGCGAATGCCGCGCGGGGTCAGGTCCATCACCTGACCGACGGCCTTTTCGATGGCTGCATCCGCGACCTGGCCGGTGCCGTGCGTTTCAGCATAGATCGACAATGGCTTGGACACACCAATCGCATAGCTCAGCTGGATGGTGCAGCGTTCCGCCATACCCGCAGCAACCACGTTCTTGGCCAGATAGCGCGCGGCATAGGCCGCCGAGCGGTCCACCTTGGTCGGGTCTTTGCCCGAGAATGCACCGCCGCCATGAGGCGCGGCACCGCCATAGGTGTCCACGATGATCTTGCGCCCGGTCAGGCCGGCATCGCCATCCGGGCCGCCGATCACGAATTTACCGGTCGGGTTCACATGCCATTCCGTCTCAGCCGACAGCCACCCATCGGGCAGAGTTTCCGTGATATAGGGCTCGACGATGGCGCGGATGTCATCCGATGTCAGCGCCTCATCCAGATGCTGGGTCGACAGCACGATCGAGCTGACACCCACCGGCTTGCCATCGCGGTAGATCACCGACAGCTGAGACTTCGCGTCCGGGCCCAAAGCGGGTTCTGTTCCGTTCTTGCGCACCTCGGCCAGACGGCGCAGGATCGCGTGGGAATACTGGATCGGCGCGGGCATCAGCGCAGGCGTCTCGGTGGTCGCGTATCCGAACATGATACCCTGATCACCGGCCCCTTCGTCCTTGTTGTCTGACGCATCCACACCCTGAGCGATATGGGCGGATTGTTCGTGCAGCAGGTTCGTCACCTCGACCGTCTGGTGGTGAAACTTGTCCTGCTCGTACCCGATATCCTTGATGCAGGCGCGCGTGATCTCGTCGATGCGCCCCATGTAATCGTGCAGTTTTTCCTGATCCGACAGGCCGACCTCACCCCCGATCACAACCCGGTCGGTCGTGGCAAAGGTTTCACACGCAACGCGGGCTTCGGGCTCTTCGCTTAGGAATGCGTCAAGTACGGCGTCGGAAATTCGGTCGCAGACCTTATCCGGGTGGCCCTCGGAAACGGATTCCGAAGTAAAAATGTAGTTCTGTCGGGACATAAAAGTGCTCCATTAAGATTTCTCTGCCACGCCAGGAAGCCGTTGTGACAGGCATAGGCCCGGATACGCGCACAGCGGGACAGGGTCAATCGGTAATTGCGCTATGCGCGGCGGGTGGTGCGCCAGAGCGCCGCAAACAGGACCAATAGAACCACGAACACAGGACTGTCCCCGATGCGGGAATAAAGTGTCGCGCGCTGTGGCAAAGGCAGGGAGGCATCCACATACCCCGCCTGCCCAAGCGGCAACTGGGCCGTGATCCGCCCCAAGGGATCGATCATTGCCGAAACCCCGGTATTGGCAGAGCGCATCATCGGCACGCCCTGTTCGATTGCCCGCATCTGCGCCTGCGCCAGATGCTGATAGGGCCCCGACCGGGTTCCGAACCAGGCGTCATTGGTGATCTGCACCAGAAAATCGGCGCGCCCGGATGCGCGATTTACGTCCTGCGTAAACACGGCCTCATAGCAGATCAGCGGCAAGGCCCGACCCAGAACGCCCGCGTCAATCAATTCAGGCCCCGGCCCGGCGCTGAACCCGTTGCCGGAGGTTGCGGCAAGGCCGAAAATCCCGAACCGGGCCATCAGGTCGCCCAGCGGCACGTATTCGCCAAACGGGGCCAGATGATGCTTGTCGTATAACGCCTGCTGCTGGCCCGTCTCATCCAGATAGACAAGCGAGTTGTAAATGCGCGGCCCCTCGCTCCGCTGGATACCCAGCATGACCGGCGTACCCTGCGCGGCCTCGGCAATGGCCCCAAGATACGGTTGGGCGCTGTCCAGCCACGCAGGCACCGAGGTTTCGGGCCAGACGATCAGATCGGGTCTGGGTTGGGCCGCAGTGAATTCGATCTGCCGCGCGAAAAACAGCGGCGCGAAATCCGGGTGCCATTTCTGGTGCTGCGGCGCATTCGGTTGCACCAGACGGACGATGTGATCGCCCTCGACAACCGGAGGACGGGATGCGGCGTAACCAAAGGCCAGAACCGCTGTGCCCAGAGAAAAGGCGATGGAACCGATCCTGGTCTTCGCGCCAGCGCTTTCTGAAAAAACCGCGCCTAACGGCAAGGTCGCGCCAAGCGTCAGCGTGCCCAACCCATAGGGTCCGACCAGCGATAGCAACTGGGCGACCGGCGAATTCACCCAGATCTGTGCCAGACCGGCCCAGGGGAAGCCGGTCAGGATATATCCCCGCGCAAACTCGGCCAAGGACAAGGCAACTGCCAACAAGACGCCCTGACGAAGAGCCGATGCGTTCGGCCACCGCGACAGCCAAAAGGCCAGCGCCCAGAACAACGCCAGCCCGCCTGCCATGAAAACCAGCGCAAAAGGGGCCATCCACGCGTGCCGCTCGGCGTCGACCTGAAACGGTTCGATGATCCAGCTCAGCGCGTGGGCAAAATACCCGGTGGCGAAAAACCACCCGATCCAGGCCGCCCGCCCGCGAGTTTCGCTGGCAAGGAACAGGGGCGCGATCAGGATCAGGGCGACCAGAGTCGCCGCCCAATAGCCAAACGGGGCCAGACCAAATGCGCCCAGCGCGCCCAGCAGCCCTGCCAAAACAAGCCTCAGGCCAAAGGGCCAGCCCCGGGCAGGGTTCATGCAGCGATATCCGGCAGCATGACGCGCAGCCGCTTGATCCGGCGCGGGTCGGCGTCGATCACTTCGAACTCGGCCCCTTCGGGATGGCAGACCACCTCACCGCGTGCGGGCACGCGGCCGGACAGCATGAAGACCAGACCGCCCAGCGTGTCGATCTCTTCCTCGTCCACATCTTCGTGGCTGGTCAGAGAGCGCCCGATCTCAGCCTCGAAATCCTCAAGCGGGACGCGGGCCTGAACAACGTAGCATCCCGGCTTTTCCTGCACCCAAAGCTGATCTTCGTCGGCGTCGTGTTCGTCGGCAATCTCGCCCACGACCTGTTCGATCAGGTCTTCGATCGTCAGCAGACCGTCCACACCGCCATATTCATCGATCACCAAAGCCATATGCCGACGCTCGGTCTGCATCTTGGTCAGCAGAACACCGATCGGCATCGAGGGCGGCACAAACAGCAAGGTGCGCAGCATCGGCACCAAATCGAACTCGGTCGATCCGCCATTGAACCCATGCGTCAGCGCGAAATCCTTGAGGTGTACAAAGCCCAACGGCGTGTCCAGCGTGCCCTCATACACCGGGATACGCGACAGGCCGCTTTCACGAAACAGCTGAGCCAGTTCATCCTTGGCGACTGTCGAGGGCACCGACACGATTTCCGCGGTCGGGATGGCAACATCTTCGACCCGCATGCGGCGCAGGTTGATCATGCCACGGGGTTGCGCGCTTAGGGCTTCATGGCCGTTGGCCAGCTCGGTCTTGTCCTCGTCCGAGCCCGAAAACGCATCAAAAATTCGGGAAAAGAAACCGCTGTTCTCTTCTATGTCGTCGTTGCCGTCCTGTGGTTGCGCGCTTTGCGCCGCCCTAGAACTGCCGTCTGTATCGCCCATTTTCCTGTTCCAACTAATCGGGTGAAATTACCCGTTTCATATCCTATATGGGTCATCAATACCCATTTTGCCAAGTATCTTGACCTCGACCGCCTCCATCAGCGTGGCGTCGGGGTCGCGAATGTGATCATAGCCCAACAAGTGCAACGTTCCGTGAACAAGCAAATGGAGCACGTGATCGTCCATGGATTTGCCCGCCTCCGCCGCCTCGCGCGCGCATGTGTCATAGGCAATCGCAATGTCGCCCAAAGGGATTTCGCCGGTGAAATCCGGCTGCGGGATCGGCGGTACTTGTCCGGCCTCTTCGGAGGCCAGGTCTTCGGCGGGCCAGCTGAGAACGTTTGTCGGCGCGGGTTTGTCGCGAAACTCGGCATTCAGTTCGGCGATGCGGGCATCGTCACAGCCCAAAACGCTGACCTCACACAGATCCGGGTCCAGCCCGCAATGCTGCAACACAGCGCTGATCGCCTGCAGCGACAGCGGTTCCAGCCCCGTCCAGCGCGGGTCTTCGACAGTTAACTCCAGATTCATGACGCCATTCCAAAACCCCGGATGCGGGCTCTGAAATCAACCTGTTTCGCGGCCCGAGTCGGCCTCATACGCTTCGATGATGGCGGCGACAAGCGGGTGGCGCACCACATCTTTCGAAGTGAAGTAGTTGAAACTGATGTTGGGGATCGTTTTCAGCAATCGCTCGGCATCGGCCAGCCCCGACTGAACGCCGCGCGGCAGATCGACCTGAGACCTGTCGCCGGTGATCACCATGCGGCTGCCCTCGCCCAGACGGGTCAGGAACATCTTCATCTGCATGGTGGTGGCATTCTGCGCCTCGTCCAGCACCACAAAGGCATTGGCCAGAGTTCGCCCGCGCATAAAGGCCAGCGGCGCAATCTCGATGCGTTTTTCTTCGATCAGCTTGGCGAGTTGCTTGCCGGGCAGAAAATCATTCAGCGCATCGTAAAGCGGCTGCATGTAGGGATCGACCTTGTCCTTCATGTCGCCTGGCAGATAGCCCAGCTTTTCACCGGCCTCGACGGCGGGGCGGCTGAGGATGATCCGGTCCACATGCCCACCGATGAACATCGAGACGCCAACGGCCACCGCCAGATAGGTCTTACCGGTCCCCGCCGGGCCAATGCCAAAGGCCAGTTCGTTGTTGAACAGCGACTGAACATAAGCCTTTTGCGCATCCGTCCGGGGTTCGACGAGCTTCTTACGCGTCTTGATCTCGACCGTGCCGCCTTTGAACATCTCAAGCTGATCGCCGTCGCGGCTGCCGGTTCCCTTCTCGGAATCGCCCATCCGAAGCTCGCGGTCGACATCCGCAGCCTCGACCTCGCGCCCGCCTTCCAGACGGGTGTACAGCGCCTGCAGGACATCAATCGCCTGTTTCTGGGCGTGTTCTTCCCCCATCACCACCAGTTGATTGCCCCGGCGGATGATCTGAACGGAAAGCTTCTGTTCGATGTCAGCCAGATTGCGGTCGTATTCGCCACAAAGATCAATCAACAGTCGGTTGTCGGGAAACTCTACAAATGCCTCATGTTGCGGCATCTCGTCTTGCGGTGGGGTCAGGGCACCGATGGCCAATCCGTTCTCCTGTCTTGGCGTTTCAACCTGAGCGTAGACAACAAAACTTGGTGGGCGCAAGGCACAGTTTTAAAAAATATGGTGTAGACGACAAATCGGACAACAGGTGCCGGAAACCGGCATGATTCCCGGGATTGGTCAGAACGTGTAGTTCAGCCCGAAACGCAGCCCGCGGTAGTTGGGCGTGGATTTTGTCGAAAAGCCCGATTCGAACTGGACTACCTGGGATTCGAACTGCACGTATTCGTATTCGCCCGTTATCGACCAGTTTTCATTCAGCCGATGCTCGGCCCCGATGCTGGCCGAAAATCCATTGCGCGTGTCGGAATCGCGAAAGGCCTGAAACGTGGGCCCTGACCCAAAGCTGTTGGTTGTTTCGACATCCCCGCGCACATAGCCGATGGTCACAAAATAAAGAATGCTCTTGCTGCGATTCGTCACGCCGCTTCGCAGCCGCAGGGACAGCACATCCGAAACCCGGGATCCGCCCCGCACGGGGGTGCCGCTGACTTGCGTTGCAACATCATCCTCGAGCGATCCGAAATCGTACCCAATCTCAACGCCGTAAACATAGTCGCGCCCGCCGAAAAACGGCAAAATCCCGCGCCAGCCGCCGCGAATACCGCCGTAATTCCCGGTCAGGTCCTGTTCGCCAATCGCGAAGGTTCCGGCGGGCGTGTTGAGCCCGAAACGGTCATCACTGCCAAAGCCATAAGCACCGCTTACTCCAAGATAAAAGGCGCTGACATCACTGCCGATACGGTTGGGACTGACCACGTCGGGGTCTGTGACGGTTCCTGTCAGGTCTCCGGCAAAGGTGGCACTGGCAAAGAAAGTCACCACCGAAGCCACCGGTACCGCGCGCAGGACCTTCGACAAGCTGAGTCTTTCCATAATTGTCACTCGCACCCTCCATCGCTTTCACCCTGAAACGGATCAGCGCAGACCGAAACCTAACAAGCGCAAAACCACGCCCGGAACAAGACTGGCTACCCTCGGAACATAGTTCCAAAGGATAAATCAAGGGTAAATTTCAGAAACAAACACCAACGATGGTATCTGAAACGCGGTTAAAGGCGGGATTAAATCAGTGCGCCTGCAAGCGAATTTGCACCGGATTCAGTGATGCGCACGTGCCTCAGATCACCGGCCGCAATGTCCGGGCCGGTGACATGAACCGAATGCAGATATTCTGACTTTCCAACCATCTGACCCGGCAATCGGCCCGGCTTTTCAAACAGAACCTTGACATTCCGACCCACCATCGCGTCCTGAATTTCCCTTTGATGCCGGGTGATCAATGCCTGCAAACGCTGCAGGCGCTCGTCTGCCGCCGAGGGATCAACCTGCGCGCGCTCTGCCGCCGGGGTTCCCGGGCGTGTCGAGTATTTGAAGGAATAGGCATAGCCGTATTTGACCTGCTCGACCAAATCCAGCGTGGCTTGGAAATCCGCCTCGGTTTCCTCGGGGAAGCCGACGATGAAATCGCCAGACATGACAATATCCGGCCGCGCGGCGCGGATGCGTTCGATCAGGCGCAGATAGCTGTCTGCCGTGTGACTGCGGTTCATCCGCTTCAGAATCCTGTCCGAGCCTGACTGAACCGGCAAATGCAGATAAGGCATCAGCTTTTCACAAGTCCCATGCGCCTCGATCAGATCATCCGCCATGTCGTTGGGGTGCGAGGTGGTAAAGCGGATACGTTCCAGCCCGTCCACCTTGTTCAACTCCCAGATCAGACCGGCCAGAGTCATATCCCCGTTCGGTCCCGCCCCGTGATAGGCGTTGACATTCTGGCCCAGCAGAGTGATCTCGCGCACGCCGCGTTCAACCAGATCGCGCGCCTCGCGCAGAATGCGGTCGGCGGGGCGGCTGACCTCGGCACCCCGTGTATAAGGCACCACGCAGAAGGCGCAGAACTTGTCGCAGCCTTCCTGCACGGTCAGGAACGCGGTCGGGCCACGTTTGGCTTTGGGACGGTTCCTGAGCTTCTCGAACTTGTCCTCTTCGGGGAAATCCGTATCCAGCGCCTTTTTGCCCGTCCGGGTCTTGGCCTCCATCTCGGGCAGGCGGTGATAGCTTTGCGGGCCGACCACCAGATCGACCAGAGGCTGCCGGCGCATGATCTCTTCACCCTCGGCCTGCGCGACGCAACCGGCAACGCCGATCTTCAGGTCGGGCTTTTCGGCCTTAAGACCTTTGAAACGGCCCAGTTCGGAATAGACCTTTTCCGCCGCCTTTTCCCGGATATGGCAGGTGTTCAGCAGGATCATATCCGCATCGTCTGCGGATTTGGTTTCCACATAACCCTGACCGCCAAGCGCTTCGGCCATACGCTCGCTGTCATATACATTCATCTGACAGCCATAGGTCTTGATAAACAGCTTCTTCGGTTCGGACATTTGGCAGGCCTTTGCATTCGCTGGATCGGCGTCATCTATATGCAACGAACGCCGCTTGCAATGGTGGCGCAATTACCCGAATTTGGCGGCAGTTTCCAGCAAGGCGGCACCGAAAACAGGCGATGCAGTACGAATCCCCCGACCATTTTCTGAACACCGGCAAGGCGGCGCTGGCAAAGGGCCCCGTCGCCCTGATTTTCGCCGAGGATGATACCGAGGTCGAAGGCACCCTGCGCCATCACCTGAAGCTTGGCTTCAAATCGGTGATCGCGTTTATGCCCGAAGAGTTGGAATTGGACCTGGCGCTTGAGGGCCAGGTTCATCGCGTCACCCTGAAATGCGCGCCGCGTTCGGTGGTGTTCGAGACGATCAACCGGATCATCGCCTCGGCCCCCGGCATCTGGATGTATTACTGCTACAACGCCGAATACCTGTTCTTTCCCTTTTGCGAGACCCGCAGCATTGGCGAGTTGCTGGCATTTCACAGTGAAGAGCGCCGGAACGCGATGCTCAGCCATGTGGTCGATCTGTATGCGGACGATCTGGGCGCCTTCCCGAACGGCGTTGCCCCCGATCGCGCTATGATGGACAGCACCGGGTATTATGCACACACGCGCCACGACGCCTCAGGCCAACCGCTGGACCGGCAGCTTGATATGTCCGGCGGTCTGCGCTGGCGGTTCGAAAACCACATTCCTTACGAACGTCGCCGCATCGACAGGATCGCCGTGTTCAAGGCGCAAAAGGGCCTGACCCTGTTGCCGGATCACACGTTCAACGACCCAGAATACAACACCTATTCCTGCCCGTGGCATAACAACATGACAGCGGCGATATGTTCCTTCCGCGCGGCCAAGGCATTGAAACGAAACGCAGGCTCGACCTTCGACATCCCGACCTTCCGCTGGCGCAACTCGATCCCCTTCGACTGGAACTCGCGGCAATTGCTCAATTTGGGCCTGATCGAACCCGGTCAATGGTTCTGATCCGCACTTCATCTGGCCAAAAATATCCCGGGGGAGTCGCGGCCTGCCGCGACGGGGGCAGCGCCCCCAAGTCACCGCCGCAGCAAAACCGGAAACCAATCCTCGCGCAGACGCTGGCCCGGCACCATCTCATGCCCCGGAAACGGCGGTGAGGTGCGCCCCGGGCGTTCGGCATAGCGCGCGTCGTCCCCGACCAGACGCAGCGAAAACGCCCTGCGGCGTCTGTCAGACTGGTTGCCGCGCGCACCGTGCAGGGTGCGATAGTTGAACGCAACGGCATCGCCGGGTTCCATTTCGAACTCAACAACCCTCATCCCCTCGGCATCCGGGTCGGGAACGGGGATGTACTGGCCTTCATCCGGAAAGAACCCTTCCTCGGACACCCAGCGCGTCGGCAGCACCTCTTTCTCCCAGCGGTGCGATCCGGCAACGCAGCGCAGGGTCGCCTGTTTCACGGGGTCCAACGGAGACCAGAAGCTGATCGTTTGCTGGCCCTCGACAAAGTAATACGGCCCGTCCTGATGCCAAGGCGTGGCCATGGATGTGCCCGGCTCTTTGACCAGAACATGGTCGTGAAACATCTGCACGGTCTGCGACTGCATCAGGTCCGCCGCAACTTCGGCTGCGGGTGAGGTCTGGATCACATCGCGAAACTGGGGGATACGGGTCCAGTTGCAGTAATCATCAAAGAACCGGCCGGTTTCGCCCTGTTTCTTGTTTTCCGACGCATAAGGCCCGGGATCGGCCATATTCGCAGCCACCCCGTCACGCAACTGGTCCACGTGATCCGCAAACAAACCTTTGATCAGAACAACTCCGTCGGTCTGGAAGGTGTCGATCATGTCAGCGGAAACGAGCGGATGTGGCATTGGGCTCTCCTTGAGGTGTCCGCCTCAGTTTGCGTCGGAACATATCTTCTGTTCAAATCATATCTCGCAAAGCTATAATTAACTTCATGTTATATATTTCCTTGCGCCAGTATGAATATGTCTGCGCCATCGGGCGCTATGGCAGCTTGTCGGCGGCGGCCCAAAACCTGAACGTTTCACAGCCGGCCCTGTCGACCGCGCTGACCCGGGTCGAATCGCTTTTGGGCTATCCGTTGTTCATCCGTCGGCGCGGGGCTGCGATGGCATTGACCCCGCAAGGCCGCAGGTTCATCGAACGGGCCGAGGATGTTCTGAAATCCGCGGCGCGAATCGAGGCGTCGGACACAGCCGAACAAGGCGCGAAACATCTGCGGCTCGGCTGTTTCACGGATCTGGCCCCGTTTCATCTGGCCTCGGCCCTTCGGCACCTGCGGGCGTCGCTGCTCAATGTGGCGACCTCCTACAAAGTCGGACCGTTTGAAAACCTCTTGCAAGACCTGATCGACGGTCAGGTCGACATCGCAATAACCTACGATCTTGGCATGGATGCCGGATTTCCCGAACGACCCTGTTCGAGAACCGCGCAGGCGCGATCCTGTCACCCGACCATGCACTGGCAAAGCGCGGGCAGGTCACATTGTCGGAACTGGAGCACCACCCGCTGATCCTGTCGAACGAAGGCCTGTCGGCGCAGCATATTCTGGCCCTGTTCCGCCGAAACGGGCTGAACCCGCGGGTTGCCCACAGAGCGGCGTCATTGGAGATTCAGCGCAGTCTGGCCGCCCATGGCGAAGGGGTGGGAATCAGCTACGCCAACCCGCCCGGCAACCTCAGCTATGACACCAAACCGCTGGTCAGGCTGCCCATCACCGACACGGACGCGACCGAAGCCGTTGTCCTTGCCCGTCACGGCACAGGGCCAACGGACAAGACACTTGCCATGGCCGAGCGTGTTTTGATGGAAAACCTGACGGCAGAGCGCGCTATTTCGTCCGGCGCAGCCGGATAACAACATCCACCGACGCGATCTCGACCCCTTCGGGCGCTTCCGGAAGGCGCTGAATGACCAGCTCTTCCGACGGCGCATCGCTGAGACGGCCCTCATCTTCCCAGAAGAAATGCGGATGATCGTGGGTGTTGGTGTCAAAATAGCTTTTCGAGCCATCCACCGTGATCTCTTGCAGGACACCTGCGTCGCAGAAAGCACGCAGCGTGTTGTAGACCGTCGCCAGCGAAACCGCGTCGCCGTTGGATTTGGCGGACTCGAACAGGCTTTCCGCCGTCACATGACGATGGCGGCCATCGCCCACCAAAAGCTCGGCCAGGGCCACGCGCTGCCGCGTGGGGCGTAATCCGGCGTTGACCAACCAGTCTGTCGCGATGTCCCGGCTCTGAGGTGTCATGGGTCCGATACCTGTTGCTGTTGTCCTTATATATAGGGGAGGCCAGTGACGAATTTCAAATGAAATTCATTCGCAAAGAATGTCGTACGCACAACATGATGTGGCGCGCTGCTCTTGCAGGCCCTTGCAAACGGGTGCTAGACGAGGCCAGATTACACGAACGGACCCCTGGCAGGAGAGGCGGCAGAATGGCCCAATTCCCGAGCAGCTTTGACAAGGACGATCTGCTGAAATGCGCGCGCGGCGAATTATTCGGCCCCGGCAACGCGCAGTTACCCGCCCCGCCGATGCTGATGATGGATCGGATTACCGAGGTGTCCGCCGATGGTGGTGCGCACGGCAAAGGCCATATTCTGGCCGAGTTCGACATCACCCCCGACCTGTGGTTCTTCGAATGCCATTTCCCCGGCAACCCGATCATGCCGGGCTGTCTGGGCCTTGACGGTCTGTGGCAACTGACCGGTTTCAACCTGGGCTGGCGCGGCTGGCAGGGGCGCGGCATGGCCGTGGGGGTTGGCGAGGTCAAGCTGACCGGCATGGTCCGCCCTGACCGCAAAATGCTGACTTACAAAATTGATTTCAAGAAGGCGATCCAGACCCGCCGCCTGACTATGGGTGTGGCGGATGGTATCGTCGAAGCGGACGGTGAATTGATTTACGACGTCAAAGACATGAAAGTCGTCCTGTCTGACGCCTGAGGCAGACCGGCCCGAAACAAGGAGCACGCATATGCGTCGAGTAGTTGTCACCGGTTTGGGGATCGTCTCCTCCATCGGGAACAATGCCCAAGAGGTTCTGGCCTCGCTCAAGGCCGGCAAGTCCGGCATTGAGGCAAATGAGCAAATGGTCGAACACGGCTTTCGCAGCCAGATCGCCGGATCGCTCAAGATCGATGTGGCCGAGCACGTGGACAAGCGCACCTTGCGCTTCATGGGCCCCGGTGCCGCCTATGCCCATATCGCCATGAGCCAGGCGATTGCCGATTCCGGGCTGAGCGAAGATCAGGTCGTGAACCCGCGCACCGGTCTGGTGGCCGGGTCCGGTGGCCCGTCGACCAGCGCCATGCTGACCGCGCATCAGACGGTGCTGAAAACCGGTGCAACCAAGCGGATCGGCCCCTTCGCGGTGCCGAAATGCATGTGTTCGACGATTTCGGCGAACCTTGCGACCGCGTTCAAGATCAAGGGTATCAACTATTCGATCACCTCGGCCTGCTCGACCTCGCTGCATTGCATCGGCAACGCGGCGGAACAGATCATGCTGGGCAAGCAGGATGTGATGTTCGCTGGCGGCGGCGAGGAACTGGACTGGACCCTGTCCTGCCTGTTCGACGCGATGGGTGCGATGTCGTCGAAATATAATGACACACCCGACAAGGCCTCGCGCGCATTCGACGAAAACCGCGACGGGTTCGTGATCTCGGGCGGCGGCGGCATTGTCGTGTTGGAGGATCTGGATCACGCCTTGGCACGCGGCGCGAAAATCTATGCTGAGGTCACCGGATATGCCGCGACCTCGGACGGCCATGACATGGTCGCCCCATCCGGCGAAGGCGGCGAGCGCGCGATGCGCCTGGCCCTGTCCACGGTCCCCGAGGGCCGCAAGGTCGGCTATATCAACGCCCACGGCACCTCGACCCCGGTCGGCGATGTGGGTGAGGTTGAGGCCGTGCGCCGCATCTTCGGCGAGGGCAACGTGCCGCCAATTTCATCGACCAAGTCGATGACCGGTCACGCGCAGGGCGCGGCGGGCGCGCTGGAAGCGATCTTCTGTCTGCTCATGCTGGACAATGATTTCATTACACCGTCGATCAATGTCGACACATTAGCCGAAGGCATCCTGCCCGGTGAAATTGCCACTCATGTGGTCGAAAATGCAGGCCTGGACAGCGTGATGACCAACAGCTTCGGCTTTGGCGGCACCAACGGCTCCATGGTTCTGTCCAAGTATAACGGGTGAATACGATGTCGGAAGTTATGAAAGGTAAGCGCGGCCTCATCATGGGCGTGGCCAACGACCGCTCGATTGCCTGGGGTATTGCAAAAGCCATGCACGAGGCGGGCGCGGAACTGGCCTTCACCTATCAGGGTGAGGCCTTTGGCAAGCGGCTGGAGCCGCTGGCCCAGAGCCTTGGCAGCGATTTCATGGTGGATGCGGATGTCACCGACGACGCCTCGCTGGATCGCGCCTTTGGAGAACTCGCTGAACGCTGGCCCACCATCGACTTTGTGGTGCACGCGATTGCGTATTCGGACAAATCCGAACTGACAGGCCGTTTTCTGAACACCACCCGCGCCAATTTCAAGCATTCGCTGGATGTGTCGGCCTATTCCTTCATCGAGGTTGCGCGCCGCGCATATCCGATGATGAAAGACAATGGCGGCTCGCTGCTGACGCTGACTTATGCAGGTTCGAACCGGGTGGTCCCGAACTACAACGTCATGGGCGTGGCCAAGGCAGCGCTGGAATCGGCGACCCGTTATCTGGCCAACGATCTTGGCCCGGATGGCATCCGCGTGAACGCTATCTCGCCCGGACCGATGAAAACGCTTGCCGGTGCCGCCATCGGCGGCGCGCGCAGGACCTACAAGTTCTGCGACCAGAACGCACCGATGCGTTCGAACGCGACATTGGAAGCCGTCGGCGGCACTGCCGTCTACCTCGCCTCGGATGCCGGAGCCTTTACGTCGGGCGAGATCATTCGCGTCGATGGCGGCTTCCATGTGCTGGGAATGCCACAGCCCGATTTCATGTGACCCCATCTTTCCCTGCCGCCGCCAAGATTTAACCATCTTTCGGCGGCAGGAATACGGGCATGAGCAAGCTAGACCAAATCATTGCCAACAGCCCCCGCGCGTCGCAAGTCCGGCGCAGGCAGGGTTTCCTCAGCCAGCGCGCGCGTGTCCTTCTGCTGACGCTTACATCGCTTTTGCTGGTGTTTATCTTCTACACCCAGCCGCAAGTGCGTGCCGCAATCGATACCTTACTGGGTTAAGACACGGGCCGCCTGAACGGCCCGGCCCCTGCTTCAGTTGATCGAAACCACTTCGATATCGAAAATCAGATCCTGCCCGGCCAGCGGGTGGTTTGCATCCAGCGTCACCGTTGCCTCGTTCACATCAACCACGGTCACCGGCAACGCCTGACCATCGGGTGTCTGCATCTGCAACTGGGTTCCGGGCTCAAGCGGGATGTCATCCGGGATGCCCTCGCGCGGGATATCCTGCCGCATCCCCGGATTGATCGGGCCATAGGCATCGACACAGGCGATTTCTACCCGCTTCTTGTCGCCAACGGCCAAACCGGGCATGGCGCTGTCCAGACCGGAAATGATCTGACCCGACCCCACCACAAACTCCAGTGGATCGCGCCCGTCCGAACTGTCAAAGACATTCCCGTCCAGCAGTGTCCCGGTGTAATGGATGCGAACAGTGTCGCCCTGTTTGATTTCGCTCATGCTGGCCTCCGGCTTTAAAAGAAATGAACGGCCAACCCTAAGGGCTGGCGTCATTATGTAAACCCTCGGCCTTTTCATGCGCCGCTTTCCTGTGCAAATCTGCGCGCAAATAAGGGGAGAGGGCAGATGGCCATCAAAACATGTGTATTCGACGCCTATGGAACGCTTTTCGACGTCGCCGCCGCGGCGCGTCAGGCAGCGACCGAACCGGGTTTCGAAGCCCTGCGGGACAAATGGCCCGAGGTCGCAGGCCACTGGCGTCTGAAACAGCTGCAATACACCTGGCTGCGCGCGGTGGCCGATGCCCATGCCGATTTCTGGGACGTCACGCAGAACGGGCTGGATTGGGCGCTCGAGGCCGCGGGCCTGCAAGGCGACGCAGCTTTGCGCCAGCGATTGCTGGACCTCTACTGGGAACTGCAGGCTTACCCCGAGGTCCCCGCCATGCTGAAAGCCCTGAAAGACGGCGGGCTGCAGACGGCCATCTTGTCGAACGGGTCCCCCCCGATGCTGGATGGCGCGGTGCAGTCGGCGGGCATCGGCGATGTGTTGGACGATGTTCTGTCGGTCGAAAGCGTCGGGGTCTTCAAGCCACATGCGCGCGTCTACGATCTGGTGCAGGACCGGTTCGGCGGCACCCGGGACGAGGTTCTGTTCGTCAGCTCAAACGGATGGGACGCCGCCGGGGCCAGCGGCTATGGCTTTGTCACCGCATGGGTCAACCGGGCGGGTGAACCGATGGACCGGCTGCCCTGGACGCCAGCCCATGTCCTGTCCGACCTGACCACGATCCCCAAACTGGCAGGGCTGTAATGGCGGATTTCACGACCTCGGACGGCAAACGCCTTTACTTCGAGACCGCCGGAGACGGGCCGCCGGTCCTTTGCCTTGCCGGGCTGACGCGAAACAGCCGGGATTTCGATTTCGTCGCGCCGCATCTGCCCGGCGTGACCCTGATCCGCATGGATTACCGGGGGCGCGGGTTATCGGACTACGATCCCGACCACATGAACTACAACATTCTGCGGGAATCCCAAGACGCGATCGAGTTGCTGGACCACCTTGGCATTGACCGCGTGACCCTTCTGGGCACCTCGCGCGGGGGGCTCATCGCGATGGCGCTGGCCGCCAGCCACCCGGATCGGCTGGCCGGTGTCATTCTGAACGATGTGGGGCCGGTGATCGAACCTGAAGGCATCGCCAAGATCATGGAATATGTCGGCATCCAGCCGACTGCCAATTCCTATGACGAAGCCGCGCAAACACTGAAAAAAGTGATGGAGCCGCAGTTCCCCGGTGTGCCGCTGGAAGTATGGCGCAAATTCGCGGAAAACCAGAACAAATCCGAACAAGGCAGCCTGCGCCTGCGCTACGACACCGCCTTGCGCACCGCGCTGATCGAACAGGCCGCTGCCCAAGAAACGCCGGACCTATGGCCGCTATTCGACGCCCTGCGCGACATCCCCACCGGCGTGATCCGGGGGGCGAACTCGGATGTCCTAGGCAAGGAAACGCTGACCCAAATGCAAACCCGCCACCCCGCCCTTATATCAGCCGAGGTGCCGGATCGCGGACATGTTCCCTTTCTGGACGAACCCCAATCTTTGGACGTCATTCGCAAGGTTCTGAACGCGACATGAGCAGCATTGAATTGATCGAGGCCGCAGCCCACCGGCTGCAGGGCCATGTCAGGGAAACACCCCTGCTGTCCTCTCCGTTTCTGGACAAGATCGCGGGCCGCCGGGTTCTGGTCAAACCCGAATGCCTGCAGCACACGGGCAGTTTCAAGTTTCGCGGCGCATGGTCTGCCATTTCCGCCCTGAGCGATGCCGACCGTCAGCGCGGTGTGATCGCCTATTCCTCGGGCAACCACGCACAGGGCGTGGCGCTGGCGGCGTCGAAACACGGCATCCCGTCGGTCATCATCATGCCCTCGGACGCCCCCAAGCTAAAGATCGAGAACACCAAGGCCCTCGGCGGCGAGGTGGTTCTGTACGACCGGGCATCGGAAAGCCGCGAGGAGATTGGCGAGACGCTGGCGGCCGAACGCGGCCTGACCCTGATCCGCCCCTATGACGAACCGCAGGTGATCGCCGGACAGGGCACCACCGGTCTGGAGATTTCGCGTCAGGCATCGGAACTGAGCGTGACCAAGGCCGACGTACTGGTCTGTTGCGGCGGCGGCGGTCTGACCTCGGGCATCGCTCTGGCGCTGGAAAAACATGCCCCCGGCCTGCGCCCCCGCACCTGCGAGCCCGAGGGGTTTGACGATGTCAAACGCTCACTCGCCTCGGGCCATATCGAGAACAACACTGCGACCTCGGGCAATATCTGCGACGCGATCCTGACGCCGCAGCCGGGGGACATCACCTTTCCGATCCTGAAACGTCTCTGCGGTCCGGGGTTGGCGGTTTCGGAAGAAGAGGCCTTGCGGGCAATGGCACTGGCTTTCCTGCGCCTCAAGATCGTGCTGGAACCCGGCGGCGCGGTGGCGCTGGCCTCGGCCCTGTTCCGCAGGGATGACATTTCAGGGGACACGGTGATCGCGGTTGCCTCGGGCGGCAATACCGACCCTGACATCTTTGCCAAAGCGCTGGAATTCCTGACCTGACAGTCAGGCCGCAACTGTGCAAGTTTCCGTTGTGACAACAAGGACTTATGCTATGAAATGCGCTGATCTCGGCAATGTGCAGCTTCATTACCGTATCGACGGCACCCCGGACGGTGCCCCGGTGGTTTTCGCCAATTCTCTGGGCACCGATCTGCGGCTGTGGGATGCCGTCCTGCCCCACCTGCCCGCGGGTCTGCGCATCATCCGGTACGACAAACGCGGGCACGGCCTGTCATCGGCCCCGCCCGCGCCCTATTCGATGGGCGCGCTGGTCAAGGATGCCGAGGCGCTGCTGGATCACCTTGAAGTACGCGACTGCGTCTTTGTCGGGCTGTCCATCGGTGGCCTGATTGCGCAGGGCCTGGCCGTGAAACGCATGGACCAGATTCGCGCATTAGTGCTGTCGAACACAGCCGCCAAGATCGGCACCCCGCCCATCTGGCAACAGCGCATGGATGCGGTGCGCGCGGGCGGGATCGAAGCACTGGCCGATACCACGATGGAACGCTGGTTCTCGCGCGATTTCCGCGCCAAACCGGACCATCTTCCGTGGCGCAACATGATGGTGCGCCAGCCGATCGACGGCTATCTGGGCTGTTGCGCAGCGATCTCGGGAACCGATTTCTACACCCCGACCAGCGGCCTGCGTCTGCCGGTTTTGGGCATTGCGGGCAGCGAGGATGGCTCGACCCCGCCCGATCTGGTACGAGAGACCATCGACCTGATCCCCGGTTCCAGATTCGAACTGATGCGCCGGGCGGGCCACTTGCCTTGCGTCGAAAAACCAGCCGAATACGCGGCGCTGCTGCAGCGCTTTCTCAGCGATATCGGACATATCTGAAGGAGCATCACGATGGCGGATTTCCTTTTGATCCACGGTTCATGCCACGGCGCCTGGTGCTGGCGCGATCTGACCCCGGCGCTGCAGGCCCTGGGCCATACGGCGCGCTCGATTGACATGCCCAGCCACGGCTCGGACCCAACACCAATCCCAGAGGTCACGCTTGACAGTTGCCGCGACGCGATACTGGCCGCGTCAAAGCCCGAGACGGTGATTGTCGGCCATTCCTGGGGCGGCTACCCGGTCAGCGCCGCCGCCGAAGCGCAGCCCAATGCCATGCGCGCGCTGATCTACCTCAGCGCCTATGTCCCGCGTGACGGCCTGTCGATGGCCGATATGCGCAGGCGCGGACCCCGGCAAACCATTGTGGACGCGGTCGAGAAATCCTCGGATGGCCTGTCCTATACCGTCCGGCCCGATTGTGTGCAGGCGCTGTTCTATCACGATTGCGCGCCCGAAATCCTGCCCTTCGCCTTTGCCCGCCTGTGCCCGCAGGCGATCCGCCCGCAGGAAACGCCCTTGCCCCTGACAAAGCGGTTCGACCGCGTGCCAAAGGCCTATGTCCAGACCACGGATGACCGGACCGTTCCGCCCGAATACCAGCAAGAGATGAGCAAGGGTATTCCGGCGCATCTGCGCTACAGCATCGACAGCTCGCACTCGTCCTTCTTTTCGCATCCGCAACGGCTGGCAGAGATCCTGACCGAGATCGAAACTGCGCTGTGACCAGACGTCACTCGCTGCGTGCCTCAGGAATTCTTTGCCAAAGCCGCCGTGATCGCTAGGGTCGGCGCATCGGTTCAATCCAGCGGTTTCCATGCGTCTGCCTTTCGCCTTTGTTCTTTGTACGGTCATGATCGACGCGATGGGCATCGGCCTTGTGATGCCGATCATGCCGCAGCTTATTGTCGAGGTTCAGGGCGGCACACTCGCCAGTGCCGCGATATGGGGCGGCGTCCTCAGCACCGCCTTTGCCGCCATGCAATTCGTCTTTGGCCCTGTGTTGGGCAACCTTTCCGATGCCTATGGCCGCCGCGCCGTCCTGCTGGTGTCGCTCTTTGTCATGGCGCTGGATTACGTGGTCATGGCAATCGCCGGCAGCATCTGGCTTTTGCTGATCGGGCGCATTGTCGGAGGGATCACCGCAGCCACACATTCAACCGCCGCCGCCTTCATGGCGGATGTGTCGAAACCCCAGGACAAGGCCGCGAATTTCGGCCTGCTGGGGGCCGCGTTCGGTGTTGGGTTCGTCCTTGGCCCGGTCATTGGCGGCCTGCTCAGCGAATACGGAACCCGCGCCCCGTTCTGGGCCGCTGCCGCCCTGTCAGCGCTGACCTTCGCTGCCGGTCTGCTGGTCATGCCCGAAACCGTCACCGACAAAACCCGGCGCGCCTTCAGTTTGCGGCGTGCCAACCCGGTGAATTCCCTGCGCGCCGTGGCCGCCCTGCCCGGCATCCGACCGCTGCTGGGGGTCTATTTCCTGTATTCCGTGTCGATCTACGTCTACCCGGCGATCTGGTCCTATTTCACGACCGAGCGTTTCGGCTGGTCGCCGCAGATGATCGGGCTGTCGCTGGGAGTCTACGGCATCGGCATGGCCGCCGTGCAGGGCGGGCTGATCCGTCCTGCCACCCGCTATCTGGGCGAACGGGTCACGATCATTTACGGCATGGTGTTCGAGGTCATCAGCTTTATCCTGCTGGCCTTCATAACCAACGGAACCATCGCCCTGCTGCTGATCCCCATCACCGCGCTCGGGGCGGTGATCACGCCCGCGCTGCAGGCGATGATGTCACGCGCGACGCCGGATTCTCAGCAAGGCGAGTTACAGGGCGTTCTGGCCGCGCTTCATGCATTGTCCATGGTCATCTCGCCGCTTGTGATGACCAGCGTCTTCGCGTGGTTCATCCGGCCTGACACCGCGCTCTACCTTCCGGGTGCGCCGTTCCTGCTGGCTTTGGTCCTGATGCTGGTGGGGTTTGCCCTATTTCTGCGATCCCGGCCTGTCGTAGCGTAACAACGACATATGAATGGCGTTTTCCACCTTGCGAGGCAGCATTTCCCGCGCCACCGTGGGCCAAACGGGAGCAAAGTCCAACATGCAAAGAATAAAAGCCGCAGTGTGCCGCGCCTTCGCCGAGCCGCTGGTCATCGAAGAGGTCCAACTGGCCGCCCCCGGCACCGGAGAGGTCGAAGTGACGCTGGACGCCGTGGCCATCTGCCATTCGGATATCTCTTACGCCGATGGCGCATGGGGCGGGTTTCTGCCCGCCGTCTACGGCCATGAAGCCGCCGGTGTCATCAGTGCCGTTGGCGACGCAGCCGGCGGCTTCAAGGTTGGCGACGCGGTTGTGGTGACCCTGATCCGCGCCTGTGGTTCGTGCCCGTCCTGCGCGGGCGGCCAGCCGACGATCTGCGAAACGCCCTATGACGCCATCAACGGGCCCCTGCGCACCGGTGGCGGGGAACCGCTGGAACAGGCGATGGCCTGCGGCGCTTTTGCGGAAAAGGTCGTGGTCAGCCATCGCCAGATCGTCAAAATCCCCGACACGATGCCCAAGGACGTCGCCAGCCTGCTGTCCTGCGGTGTGATCACCGGGGTCGGCGCGGCTGTGAATGCAGCGAACCTGCGGCCCGGTCAGGACGTGGTTGTCATCGGCGCAGGCGGTGTCGGGCTGAACGCCATTCAGGGCGCGCGCATCGCAGGCGCCCGCCGGATCGTCGCCGTGGACATGACCGAGGAAAAGCTGGACATCGCCCAGGAATTCGGCGCGACCCACGGCGTTCTCGCCAACCAGAAAGAGCCATGGAAGGTCGCCTACAAGGCGCTGGGCGGGCGCGGGGCGGATGCGGTTCTGATCACCGTCGGCGCTATTCCGGCCTATGAACAGGCCCCTCGCTATCTGGGGCGCGGCGGCAAGGCGGTGATGATCGGAATGCCCCACTCGGGGGATGAGGCCACTTATGAACCGGTGGTTCTGGCGGCTCTGGGCCAAGGCCTTGTCGGATCGAAAATGGGCGATGTGGTCATTCAGCGCGACATCCCGTGGATGATCGACCTGTACGAACAGGGGCGTCTGAAACTGGACGAGTTGATCTCGGGCCGCTGGTCGCTGGATCAGATCAACGAGGCGATTGCGGACACCAAGACCGGATCGGCCAAACGCAACGTCATCATTTTCGACAAGCGCTGAGCCGTCAGGCAGGAGGGTCAGGGATGAAACTGCAGGATCTCGACATCATCGTCACCGCCCCTCCGGCCCCCGGCTGGGGCGGGCGCTATTGGATATTGGTCAAGGTGACCACCGACACCGGCATCACCGGCTGGGGCGAATGTTACGCGTCCTCAGTGGGGCCCGACGCCATGCGCCACGTGATCCGCGATGTGTTCGAACGGCACATGCTGGGCGAAAACCCCGAAAACATCGAGCTGATGTTCCGCCGCGCCTATTCCAGCGGCTTCACCCAACGCCCCGATCTGACGGTGATGGGGGCGTTTTCGGGGCTGGAAATCGCCTGTTGGGACATCCTCGGCAAAGACCGCGACCGCCCGGTCTATGCGCTGCTGGGCGGAAAAATGAATGATCGCATCCGCGCCTATTCGTACCTCTACCCCCTGCCCCAGCATAACCTGACCGACTTCTGGACCTCGCCGGATCAGGCGGGCGAAACCGCCGCCGTGCTTGTCCGGCGCGGATTTACGGCGGTCAAATTCGACCCTGCTGGTCCGTACACGATCCGGGGCGGGCATATGCCTGCGATGTCCGATATCTCGATGTCCGTGGCCTTCTGCAAAGCCATCCGCGAGGCTGTGGGCGACAAGGCCGACCTGCTGTTCGGAACGCATGGCCAGTTCAACACCGCCGGCGCGATCCGTTTGGGTCAGGCGCTGGAGCCCTACTCGCCGCTTTGGTTTGAAGAACCCACGCCGCCGGACATGATCGAAGACATGGCCCGCGTTGCGCGCAACGTTCGCATTCCCGTCGCCACCGGCGAGCGCATGACCACCAAGGCCGAGTTTGGAGCGGTTCTGCGCGCCGGTGCCGCCGAGATTCTGCAACCTGCTTTGGGCCGCGCGGGCGGGATATGGGAGATGAAAAAGGTCGCTGCAATGGCCGAGGTGTTCAACGCCCAGATGGCCCCGCACCTGTATGCCGGGCCGGTGGAATGGGCGGCGAATGTCCATCTGGCGGCGTCGATCCCGAACCTGTTGCTGCTTGAGACGATTGAAACGCCGTTCCACGATCAGCTTATCAAGGGCGCGATCCGGGTCGAGGATGGGTTCGTAACCCCGCCAACCGCGCCCGGGCTGGGGATCGACGTGGACGAGGCGCTGGCCCGCGCTCATCCCTATACCGGCGACGGGCTGCACCTGCAGATGCAGGAGGACCCATGCGATTATGTCAACGGCAATGCCTTTCAGGGCGGCGCCCCGGCTGTGGACGAATAAGCTGACCCGATCGAGCCGGTGGGGATAGGCCTGCCGTTACGGCATAAGTGCGAAGATATGGTCCGGGTTCTGCGCTCTGCTAATTCGACACATACCCGGCGATCACCTGCAGCAGCTTGAAGGCTGTTGCGGCATCGTTTTCGACCACCGCAAGGAATTCTTCCTCACCGATCCGCAGACAGGACAGGTCGGTTTCGGCCACCATACTCAGCGCGCGCGGCTCTTTCCGGATCAGGCCCAATTCGCCCACCAAAGCACCGGGGCCGACCTTGATGATCAACTGGTCCGGCTCGTCCGCGTGCGGAAGGTACAAACCGGCCTCGCCTTCCAGAACCACATAGGCCCCATCCGTTGGCTGATCGTCCTTCAGGAACACGACCTGCCCGGCGCTGGCTTCGAACCAGCGCGCACCAAAGGCAAGCAGGCGCAACTGCCTGCGGTCCAGCCCGGAAAACAACGGCGTCTGTTCCAGCGCCCGCAGCTTGCGCGCGAGGTCGGTCGAGGCGGCGCTGTCCTCTTCCACGTCTTTTGGTCCTTCATCCGACACCACCCGACCCTGCCGGATTTCGACGAACATGTCGAATACCTCGGGGCTGTCGAAGTGGTCGTTCAGGTAGATCACGGTCGTCTCTGGCAGCAACTCGCGCAGGTTCTTGTACACGGCGACCTGGGTTTGCATGTCATAACTGGCCAGCGCGTTTTCCAGCAGCAGGATGTCCGGTTTCTTGACCGTCGCACGGGTAAACGCCAATGGCTCGGCAAAAACCGCGGGCAGGTTTTGCCCGCCCAAGGCCACCGGGATGTCGTAGATCAGCTGCACCACCAGCGGGCGCGCACCGTTTTCGGCCAGTACATCCACGATCAGCTTGCGCGCCTCATCCGACCGCGACGCGCCGATATCGCTGATTTTGCCGAACAGCGCGTTTTCCATCACCGTCAGACCGGGGGCAAACCGATCCGGGTCGAGCGGTTCGTAAATGTCACGCAAGCGCTCCAGCAGCTTTTCCGAATGGCTTTGACGCAACTGCAGAATCCGGTCTTTCAACTCGTCCGTGAAGGCCGGACCGATCTGTTCGGCCGAGATCGCCAAGGGCACCGCCAGCAGATTGGCAAGCTGATCGTCGTCCAGCCCGGCGGCGCCTTCTTTGCGGGTCCGCTGGACCAGTTCGACGGCGGTTTCGTAGACCCGCGCCTCCAGCCCCAGCTTACGGAACAGCGGATGATCGGTGCCATCCAACCCGAAGATCTGGCGCAGCATGTCAATCACATCGCGGGTCAGCGCGATCAGGGTTTCGTCCAGCCCCAACTCGCGCAATTGCCCCAGAAAGACGGTCTGCTGGGCCAGCACCTCTTGCGTGACCGGCACGCGCGGGGTGGCAAACAGCAGGTTTTCGGCCACGGGCAATGCCGGGTTATAGACGTCGCGGTCAAAGACCAACGCCTGCTGCTCCAGCCCCGCCTTTTGAACGGCCTGCTGCACCAAGGGCCGCAGCTCGACCAGTTTCTGCGCCAGATCCGGGTGTTCGCCCGGATCAAAAACCTGCTCGGCCCCGCGTTGGAACAGGGCCGCACCGGACCCCATGCCGTCGATCAGTTGCACCCACCAGTCGCGCAGCGCCTTGGCGCTGTCGAGGCCGACCAGATTGGGATCCAGCCACTCGGTCTGAAACGGGTCGGCGCTGTTCCCGGCTCTCAGCGTTTCGGGGAACCCCGGATCGTCTGTTGCGCCTTCGACCGGTTTGAACCGCATCGGCATCATGACGTTGTCGCCCAGCGAGCCCTGAAACATCACCGGCCGGGACGAGGCATAGCCGATGCGCGACGCCACTACCGCCTGATGTAAGCTCGCCAGATTGTGCCCGCCGATTTCGACACGGCCGGCGCTTGGCAGAATCTCACGCGTCAGCAGCTCCGCCACGGCACGCCGATCCTCTTCGCTGGGCGCGGCGATGCCGATGGTCTGACCGCTTGGGAAGGTCAGGTTCAGGTCATCCAGAACCTGATTGCCATCCATATCGCGGACCGAGACGCCATCCAGCACGATGTCCCCATTCAGGCGGGGGCGGTCTTCGGGCTCACCTTCGAACAGGTTTTCGTCCTGCATGCCTGCCGGGGCAAAGCGCTCGATCACCACATCCCAGCGCAGCGACATGTCCTGCGTCTGGTTGTAATAGGTCAGCAGTTCCTTCCACGGCGAGCTCAGGTCTTTATACGCGGCCAACGCCGCCACCAGCGCCCCTAGCGAGACCGAGCCCTGCAGCACCAGCAGACCGCCGACCAGATAGAACATGAAGGGCGTCAGTTGCGAAATGAAGTTGTTGATAAACTTCATAAAGAACTTCTTCTGGTAAATCTCGAACCGGATACCGAACAGCCGCCCCAACTGGTCCGAGACCAGCGCCCGCCGGTACCGCCAGCCGCCATTGCCGCGCAGGGTTGCGGCCCCGGCGGCGTTTTCGCCGATCTGCGCGGCCAGAACCCGCACCTCCTGAATGCGTTTCTTGTTCAGCAGGTTGATCTGCCGCTGCAGGCGCGGGATCAGCCAGGCCTGAACCGGGATCAACGCGACGGCGGCCAGACCGAACCAGACGCTTTGCAGGAACAGGAAGGACAGGATCGTGATCATCTGCCCCGCCTGCAAAACCGGCTGGCTGATCGCGTCGCCCATCAGCCCGCCCATCGGCTCGCTTTCGGCGGTGACCATCGAGACCAGTTCGCCCTGGCTGACCCGTTCGAAATACGGCTGCGGAAAGCGCAGGGCGCGGCTTATCAGCTGATAGCGGAAGCGGCGCAGCATACGTTCGCTCAGCACACCTTTCATGGTGTTGATGCGCATCTTCATCAGGCCATGGCCCAGCACCGCCCCCAGAAAAGCAAAGCACAGGATGATCAGAAACGTCGTCTGCGGCAGGCTGAAGCCCCAGACATTGACGATACTGCTGGTGGCACCGATCGCGTCGTTGATGATGCGTTTGGGCAGTTCCAGTGTCAGGTAGAGCAGCGGAAACAACGTCGACGTCACGGCCAGCAGGATCAGCTGGTCGCGTTTGGAGTATTTCCAGATGAACCGAAAAATCGTGCGTTCTATGGAACCCGCCCCTGCTTTTGATCAATGGTTCGAATTTGGTTTAATGCGCGCAAAGTGAACAGCCCGAAGTTACCGTAATCCAACCGAAATGCGCAAATTATTTTGAACCTGAAAAAATCTTCACCTTGTGTGAACTAGTTCATTTGCGCGACCGTGTTTTAGCGCATAGTGTCTAATCTGGGACGATATCGGGAGAATGCTGTTGACGGCCAGTATTGGCGCTGTGTTTCTTATGCTCTGCCTTTTGCAGATAAAGCATATGTTTGCCGACTTCTACCTACAGACACCAAAGATGCTCGCCGGGCGTGGCGAGTATTTTCACGTGGGCCGCGCGCAACATGCTGCCGTGCATGTTGTGGGGTCGATCATCGTTTTCCTGCTGTTCGGCGCGCCGCTGTCCTTCGTCCTGATCATCGCGGCGCTGGAGTGGATCATTCACTTCAACATCGATTTTGCCAAGGCCAGCTATTCCGACAAAAACAAACTGCAGCCGAACCAGCCCGCATTCTGGCGGGCCGCCGGGCTGGATCAGTTGATGCACAACCTGACCTATGTCGCCATGGTCTGGGCCTGGGTGACATTCGCAACCTGAACGCAGCCTTGCGTCAGGCAACGTGCTGCAACGCGCTTTCCCGATAAATCGCCAGCCACAACCGGTCCAGCGCATCGATTTTCCGGGGGTCAAACCGGTGTCCGGCCTCCCAATACCGGCCCGATGGAACATAGTAGCCAAGTTCGGCTTCCATTGTCAGTGCTGCGCCCATTCCTTGCGTGGGCATTAGCCGGGGCGCTGTCAGTTTTTCCTTTCGCGCCGAGGGGAAAACCAGCCGGCTCTCCCCTTTGGACAACCGCACTACGCGGCATCCTTGTGCCGCGGCAATCAGGCCCAGCCGCGCCGATTTGGCCTCGAGCGAGCGCAGGGTTATGTCGTCGCGCAGCGGGTCAGCGCTGCCCGAGCCATAGAAATGTGTCCGGCCAGTCGCCGTGTAGACCATATCGCAGCCAAAAAAGGCCAGAACCGCAGGCCGCAATGCGGACAGGGCCCAATAGCCTGTGGTAAAGGCCATCGTACCGCCCGCATAAACAAAGCCGCCATATTCGTTCTGGCGCGGCACATATTCGTCCGCGCTGACGATACGCTGCCCGTTCACGGGCGTTTTGGGGCGTTTCTCTGCCGGAAAATCCTCGGGGTGGATCAGAACATCCCAGTCCGCGCGGATACGCCAGGCATTGTTGATCGCGACGATATGCGTGAAAGGCGCACGGCCCCAATCCCGCGCATCAAGTGCCGAAGGCGCGCTTCCTAGGATCAGAACTTTGTTCTGCGGGTCGGTCATCACGGGTCCGGCTTTTTGCACGTCCCGTGACACCTAGCGCAATTCAGGGTCCCGGCTAGCCCAGCACAGAAAAACTGCTTTCTTCATTGATGGGCCGCTTGCGCGAATAGAAGCCGACATCGATTGTCCGCTTGATATAGGGCAGTTCGAACTGCAACGGCTGCGCATCGTGATCCCCACCACCCTCGCAATAATTGATCAAGGCAGCCATCATCTTGCCCGCAATCGGCGCATTCTTGTACTGGTTCCCGCTGGTGCCGCAGGCCATGTAAAACCCCGGCAGGCTGGATTTGTCGTAGATCGGAATCCAGTCGGACGAGGCGTCATACAGATCGACCACCCCACGCGTTTTGGACGGAATACCGAGGCTGGGCACACGTTGCGCGTAGCGCATTGCCTGTGTGGTCCACTGATCGGTGAAGTCGTGGTTGTAATGGACATCATCCTCGCACCACTGATGCGGGTCGCATTCCGGGTCTTCCGAGCCGACGAGGATGTGATTGCCATGCTCAGGGCGGCAGTAGCAGGCGATGTCGCTGTCCGAGACGATGGTGCCGTCATTTTCAAAGTCGAACCCCTCGGGCGCGGGCACGTGAACGACTTCCTGACGCAAGGGGCGGGTCTCGATGGTCATGTCGTCCAGAACACCTGCCATCTTGTTGACGATCGCCGATCCGGGGCCCGCGACATTCACAACCACCTTGGCGTGGATTTCCTCGCCCGAGGCCAGTTTGACCCCCGAAACCCTGCCGTCTTCGGTCAGAATCTCGACCACTTCAACCCCGGTGCGCACCTCGGCCCCGTGCTGTTTCGCGGCATCCATCAGGTTCTGCGCCGACAATGCCGGATCGGTGACATAGCCCGCCTGCGGCCAGAACACGCCGCCCGCCATCTTGCGGCCGTTCGTCTGGCCAAACTCCGGATCGTCCATGCGCCGTGCGGGGGCGAAGCTGTCCATGGAATAGACGGGCAGACGCTCGGTGATCTTCTCGGGCAACCATTCTTCGAACGGGCAATCCAGATCGGCGCTGTTGTGCATATGCTTTTCCAGCAGCCCGTTGGCCTCGGTCTTCATGACCAGACACCCGGTTTCGCGGAACTGCGCCAGATTGGCATTCTCTGGCAGGCCCAGATAGTCGGCCCAGTCGCGCCAGTAGTGATAGCCTTCCCACGCAAAAGCGGTGCCGTCGAAGGTCGAGTAATGCATGCGGATGATCGCGCAGGACCCGGCGGTCGAGCCGTGGCCAACCTGGCTGTTCCGGTCCAGCGACAGGGTTTTCCATCCGGCTTTGGCCATTTCGAACGCAATGGCGGCCCCGATCACGCCGGTGCCGATGATGATGGCGTCTGGTTGGCTCATAACGATTCTCCTTTCCAGTAGCGCAGGGAATATGCGCTGAATTCTTCCACTTCTTCGGGTTTGGCTTCGACGCCGGTAAAGGCGTAAAGATAGTGCGGCACCATCGAGATCCGATTGGCAATCGGTTCGTTCAGTTGCGCCAGATCGTATCCGATCTGCATGTAATACAGCACGCGGGCGCGGGTTTCGGCCTCGACCTCGGAATAGCCATATCGTGCGAACATGGCATGCAGCGCCTGCAACCGCCGCGCGTCCGACTGATCCAGTGCCCGCCGCACCTTGCCCGATTTGCGCGCCCAGTCACGGATGGCAAAGTCCAGCGCGGTGTCGAAAAGTTCCGTGTTCACCACGCAGCGATGCACGTTGCAGACGGCTGCCGTAATCGTCTCTGCCGGTGCCTTGGCCTGGGCGATCAGGGCCGCCGTGTTTGTCGCCTGCCAGCGCGCCAGCAGCGCGTCCAGAAGCTCCTGCCGGGACTTGAAATACCAATAGAAAGACGACCGCGACACCGCCATCCGCTCGGCCAGATTCAGCACCTTGATTTGATCGATCCCATCCGAGATCAGAACATCCATCGCCACGTTCAGCCAGTCATCGCGCGTGACCTTGATGTTTCCGACCAGCGGCTCGGCCTTGGGATCGTCCCGGTGCAGGATCGGTTTGGTGTTCATTCAACTCTCCGGTGGCGCGCCGCCCTCGGCGGAGCGGCGCGCGATAAAGTCATGCAGGGCCCCCAAACGGTCGCTGTCGCCGGGCGGGGCTTTGAAGTTGCTCAGGATGTCCTTCCAGACGCCGGTTGCGCGGTGATTGGCATCGACCGACCCGCGCTCGGTCCAGGTGCCGAAATTGGCGTAATCGTGCACATGCGGCTCGTAGAATTCGGTATTGTAGCGCTCCATCGTCTGGCTCGAGGCGAAGAAATGCCCGCTGGGCTCGACCTCGCGCAGCGCCGTGTCAAACCCGATCTCGGCGGTTCCGGCCTGCGCCCCGGCGCAAAGTTCGGCCACCATGTTCAGCACCTCGGCGTCGCAGACCAGCTTTTCGAAGGACACGGTCAGCCCGCCCTCCAGCCACCCGGCTGAATGGATGATCACGGTCGCACCAGCCATCAGACAGCCCCACAGGCCAAACTGGTTTTCGTTGGCTGCCTGCACATCGTTGATATTCGCCGCCGAGCCCGCCGCCGATCGCCACGGCAGGCCCAGATGGCGGGCGAGTTGCCCCGCCGCCAGCGACGCCTGGAAATGCGAGGGCGTCCCAAAGGCCGGTGCCCCCGATTTCATGTCCACATTGCTGGTGAAGGTCCCATAACAGACCGGCGCGCCCGGACCTGCCAGTTGCGTCAGGGTCAGCGCCGCCAGTGCCTCGGTATGGGACAGCGTAATCGCCCCGGCCACAGTGATCGGAGCCATCGCCCCCATCAGCGTGAACGGCGTGATGATCGACATCTGGCCATGACGCGCGAAATCGATCAGCCCCTGCGCCATCGGGATATCCAGCGTGCGCGGGCTGTTGGTATTGATGATCGTGTAAGCATGCGGGTTGGCGCGGAATTCATCGTCGGACAGGCCCCGCGCGGTCGACAGCATCTCGAAGCAGTCCATCACCTGCGGCGTCCCGCGCGAGAAGAAGAACGGGAACTTGTCCGTCAACTCCATCTGCGCCCTGGTCGTGAAGTAGTGGCGCAGATTGGTCGGCACGTCCTGCGGCTCGACCTGCGGCGAGATCATCTGGAACACGTCGAAATGATGGGTGAGTTTCAGGAACTCCAGATAGTCCTGCCCCGTCGCCGGGCGGCGCCCACGCTCAAGGTCGGTGGCATTAGGAGCCCCGGCCCCGGGCTGGAAGACAAGGCTGCCGAGTTCCAGCGTAAAGTCGCGCGCTCTCGCCCCGGCACGACAGTTGATCGATTTGGGGGCAGAGGCGACCGCAGCCTCGACCAGATCGCGCCCGATAAAGACCATTTCGCTGTCTTCCTTCACCCGCGCGCCGGCCTTTTCGAACAGGCGGCGGGCTTCGGGCAGCAGCACCTTTACCCCAAGCTCTTCCAGCGTGCGCAGGGCTGTTTCGTGCATGTCTGCGATCTGATCCGCCGGGAACACCTCCATCTGCGGGAAGGGGTTGCGCAACTGGCGATAGTTCACATTGCGACTGACGGGCGGAGCGGCCTCGCGCCCCCGTCGCCGCCGTCCACGGTCCGGGATCTGGCTGCGCATGATCACCCCCTCATCGCTTTGCCCTGCGGGTCGTAGGGCGACGGCGCGATTACACGCGCGGGGCGTTCGACGCCCACCACATGCACGGACAATTCGGTTCCGGGTTCGGATTTGTCATGGTTCACCAAAGCCATCGCAAGGGACTTGCCGGTGTAGTGGCCGTACCCGCCCGAGGTCACGAAACCCACACGCTCGCCGTCAGCCCAGATGGGTTCATACCCGCTGGCATCGGCGTCCAGCGCGTCCACTTCCAGCGTCACCTGAACCTGATCCGGGCCGTTGCCATCGCGCTCGGCCACGGCGGCGGACTTGCCGACGAAATCCTTATCCCAGTCGATCCAGCGATCCATGCCGGTCATTCCGGGGGTGTAGAGCTGCGTGAACTCCGCCGACCAGATGCCAAAGCTTTTCTCAAGCCGGGTCGAAAGCATCGCGTTGAAGCCACATTCGCGGATACCTTCTTCGGCTCCGGCGTCCAGCAGCATACGGCGCAGCTTGATGTGGTCGCCGTAGCGGCAGTTGATCTCGTACCCCTTCTCGCCCGTCACCGACATGCGGGCAACGCGGGCGCGAACCAGTCCGATATCGAAGTCACCACAGCCCATGAATTTCAGACCCGAGATATCCTGTTCCGCCAGATTCTCGACCACCGCCTGCGATTTCGGGCCAACGACGGCAAAGCCGCAATATTCCTCTCCCAGATCGCGGACAGTCACGCCATCCATCATGTGATCGTCGAACCAGCGCATGTGCCAGGCGCGCAGGTAGTAGCTGCCCATGATCCACCAGGTGCCGTCGCCCCAGTTCAGCACGGTCAGATCGCCCTTGAGCCGCCCGTTTTCGCCCACCATCGGGGCGAGTTTCGCCCGACCCGGCGCGGGCAGCTTCGAGGCCATGACCTTGTCCAGCCACGCCGGCGCGTTCGGGCCGCTGACCTCGAACCGGGAAAAGCCCGAGATATCCAAAAGACCCGCGCCCTCGCGGATGGTTTTGCATTCCTCGGCCACAATGTCATGCGCGTTGGAGCGCTTGAGGGTCGGCGTCTCGTCAAACCCCTTTGGCGCGAAATACAGCGGCACTTCCAGGTCCCAGCTAACACCCCATTTGCAGCCAGCCTCGGTCATCGCGTCATGGGCGGGGGCCATTTTCAGCGGGCGGCCTGCAGGCAGTTGCTCGTTCGGATAGGTCATCACGAAGCGGCGGGAATAGAACTGGCCCGTCGTCTCGCGAATGTAGCGCTTGTTCTGCGCAAAGTCGCCGTAGCGCGCCACGTCCATCGGCCAGGCATCGGCCTCGGGCTCACCATGGATCATCCATTCGGCCAGCGTCTTGCCAACGCCGCCACCCTGCAGGAACCCGGCCATCACCGCGCAGGCCGACCAGTAGCCGCGTTTACCCGGCACCGGCCCGACCAGAGGGTTGCCGTCGGGCGAAAAGGTGAACGCGCCGTTGACCCATGTCTTGATGCCGACATTCTGGATCGAGGGGTAACGTTCAAAGCCCAGCGTCAGCTCATTCTCAATCCGGTCGAGCTGTTCCTGAAACAGCTCCTCGCCATAACCCCACGGCGCGCCGTCCATGGCCCAGTGTTCGTGATCGACCTCGTAAATGCCAACCAGAACGCCCTTCTGGTCCTGCCGCATATAGGTGAAGCCTTCGAGGTCGACCGTCATCGGCATCTCGAAATCGGCTTGCGCGACCTCGGGCACGGTGTCGGTGATCAGATAGTGGTGTTTCAGCGGCGACACCGGCAGTTCCACCCCGGCCATGCGCCCCACCTGCTTGGCCCAAAGACCCGCCGCGTTGACCACATGTTCACAGGTGATCGTGCCCTTGTCGGTGACAACCTGCCAGCCATCCGCAGTCTGCGTCAGACTTTCAACCTTGGTTTCTTCGTAATATTCAGCGCCACGTTTCTTGGCCGCTGTGGCATAGGCCTGCACCGTGCCGGTCGTATCGATATATCCTTCCCGGTCGGCCCACATCGCGCCCAGCACGCCTTCGGTGGACATGATCGGGCAGCGTCTTTGCGCCTCTTGCGGGGACAGCAATTCGCAATCGTCAATGCCGATGGACTGGAAGATACGGTAGTTCGCCTGCAACCATTCCCAGCGCTCGGGCGTTCCCGCCAGCGTCAGGCCGCCAGTCATGTGCAGACCGATATTCTGACCGGATTCCTTCTCGATCTCACTCAGCAGGTCGATTGTATAGGCCTGCAGCGCCGCCATGTTGGGATCGGCGTTCAGCGCGTGGATGCCGCCCGCCGCATGCCACGAAGACCCCGAGGCCAGACGCCGCCGTTCCAGCATGACCACATCGGACCAGCCGAATTTGGCCAGATGATACAGAACCGAGGCACCGACAACGCCACCCCCGATGACCACAACGCGATATTGAGATTTCATCCTGCGCTCCCCTGCGTGACTCGCAGAGGACGCTAGACGCACTGTTCACTTCTGTCTAGACATTTCTGTACAGTGTATCGCACTGAAATCCCGCAGCCCTACTGGCGGGGATTAAAGCTGCGCGCTGGGGCGGGCCTGCACCTTTTCGAACCATGCCAGAGTGGCCGTGTTGCCCTCGGGGATCCGCATTTTGATGACGCGGGCGAAATCGACGAACACGAAGGCCGAAATGTCGGCCAGCGTAAAGCTGTCGCCCGCAACAAACGGCCTGTCCTGTAACCGGCTTTCAAGCAGATCGAAGAAGGCTTTGGTGCGGTCAAGGCCGCGTTGGGCCAGATCGGGGATTTGCGCATAGTTGACCGGCCCCGGTATCGCCCGGCCCGCGAAAGCCGGATGCGAATTGCGCAGGGCTTCCGCGATCGGCACGCCGCCTTGCTGTTCGGCAAGTGTGTTCCACATCAGGACCAGCCCCTTTTCATCCGGGGTCAGACCCATCAGGGGCGGCTCGGGGAAGCGCGCTTCCAAATAGGCCGCTATACCCAGATTTTCAGTCAGAACCGTGCCCTCATCCGTCACCAGAACCGGGATCGTGCCGCGCGGGTTCAGGGACAGAAACGCCTCATCCAACTGCTCGCCCTTGGCGATGGAAATATCGCGCGTCTCAATCTCCAGCCCTTTTTCCGCAATGAACATGCGGGCGCGGCGCGGGTTTGGGGCGGTCGAACAGTCATAGAAAATCATCGGCGGCCTCCTTAACGGCGATAGATGAAACAGCGCCCTTCGACCGCGCCATCCGGCAGGGGCAGTTCGGTCAGCGTGTCAAAATACATCCGGTCGCTGGACACCATCAGCCCGCCCTCGGCCAGAAGCGGTTCGATCAAAGGCGAGACAAACCGCGCGAAAGCATCGTTCTTTTCGCGGTTATGCCCGCCCAGATCGGCATGGATCAGGCTGGCGGTTGCCCCGAACCGTTCGAGCGACGCAGGCAAAGTTTCGCGCACATCGCCCAGAATGACCCGGTCGTCCGGCGGGGTGGAATCGGGGTGCGAGGCAACGGCGCGCTCGAAAACGTAAACCGGACGATCCTGAATATGCTGCATCATGTGATGATACGTCCGGCCATTGCCCAGACCCAGTTCGAACACCGGTCCGGTCATTTGGGACGTCTGCGCAATCGCATGGTCCAGACAGGCGCGCTGCGACACCATGCGGTCGATGAACAGATCCAGACGGCTTTGATTCTCGGACACGTGGAAATCTCTCCTTGATACCAGTCGCCAGCATAGATGCGGCTGACGGTGCCCTAGATGACAAAAACTCAAGACTTTGTGTAGCCGCGAAGGCCTAAGTTTCACATTCCCGCGACATTTCGGCGAAAGAACGGGTTTGACTAGTCGGGCAGAACCGCGCGACACTGAGCAAAAAATCACGGGGAGTTGATAAGCCGATGTTACCGACCGGCCCAGCGGGTGGAGACCCCGTATGAGCGCGTTGTTGTCCGTCAGAGACCTGAGCATAGGCTTTGGCGCAGGGGAACCTGTGGTCAGAGACGTGAATTTTGATGTCGCTGCCGGACAGACACTTGCGCTTGTGGGGGAATCCGGCTCGGGCAAAACCATCTCGTGCCGGGCAGCGTTGCGTATCCTGCCCCGGACCGCTCAGATTCGCAGCGGCACCATAACTCTGAACGATTCCAAGGGCCTTGCCGACCTGACGCAGATCAACGAGCGCGAAATGCGCCGCATTCGCGGCAATCGGGTCTCGATGATCTTTCAGGAACCGATGCGGTCGCTGTCGCCACTGCACAAGATCGGCAATCAGGTGTCCGAGGTGCTGTGGCTGCACCGCGGCATGTCCGAGGCGCAGGCCCGCAAAGAGGTTCTGACCCAGTTCGAACGCGTGGGCTTTCCCGACCCGCAGCGCGCTTATGACTCTTATCCGTTCGAGCTGTCGGGCGGCATGCGTCAGCGCGCCATGATCGCAATGGCAATGGTCGCCAGGCCCGAACTGCTGATCGCGGACGAGCCTACGACAGCGCTGGATGTGACCACGCAGGCGCAGGTGCTGGGGCTGATCAAAGATTTGCAGCGCGAAACGGGCATGGCGCTGATCCTCGTCACCCACGATCTGGGCGTTGTGGCCAACATGGCCGAGCAGGTGGTGGTCATGCACAAGGGCCGGGTGATGGAGGCGGGCCCTGCCGCACCGATCCTGACCGCCCCAGCGCATCCCTATACCAAGCAGCTTTTCGATGCCGCACCGGAAATACCGGATCAGGAAGCCGTTGGCCTGCCGATGCCGGGCGAGGACCTGATCCTGCAGATGAAGGACGTGTCCAAGACCTACACGATGCGGTCCAGCAAGGGCTGGCAGTCCGACAAGGAAATCCATGCCTGCCGCGGTGTTGATCTGAACCTGGCACGCGGCAAGACGCTGGCGATTGTCGGTGAAAGCGGCTCGGGCAAGACCACAGCCGCCCGCATCGCGCTGGGTGCCGAACTGCCTGACCCGGGCGGAGAGATTCTGTTCCGGACCGAACCGGGCGCAGACCCGATCCCCGTCCACCGCATGAGCCGCGAGCAGCGCACCGCCTTTCAGCGCAAGGCGCAGATGGTGTTTCAGGACCCCTATAGCTCCCTGAGCCCGCGCATGCGCATTCAGGACGCCATGACCGAACCGTTGGAAATTCACCGCATCGGCTCGCCTGCGGATCAGCGGGACAAGGCAGCCGAGATGCTGAAGCGCGTCGGTCTGAATGCCGATATGCTGAAACGTTATCCGCACGCGTTTTCCGGCGGTCAGCGTCAGCGCCTGTCGATTGCGCGGGCGATGATGCTGGACCCGCAGCTGATCGTTTGTGACGAGCCGACCTCGGCGCTGGATGTTTCGGTTCAGGAACAGATCCTGACGCTGCTGGAAAACCTGCAGGACAGTCTGAACCTGTCTTACTTCTTCATCTCGCACGATCTTGCGGTCGTTGCCCGCATCGCTGACGAAGTTGCCGTGATGCGCCGGGGTCTTGTCGTCGAGCAGGCCCCGCCCGAAACACTTTTCTACAATCCGCGCCACCCCTACACCAAGGCGTTGATTGCCGCTCAACCAGAACCCGATATCAACCGCCCGATCGACCTCAAGATGGTATCCTTGGGCGCCGGTTCGCCGGACAGTTGGGAAGAAGCCTTTCGTTTCTCTGACACCGTGCTACCCTCACTGGTGGAATTGGAACCGGGCCATAAGGTACGTTGCCATGTTTAAGACCACTCGCCCCCTGATCCTGGCCGCCACGCTGGCGGCTGCATGGATGCTGCCCGCCACGGCAGAAACACCGACCCCGCAGGAAAATGCCTTTTGGCTGTCCGAAGTGAATGCCGAACACCTGCCCCCGGTGGAAGAGCGCCTGCCGAAAGAGCCCTTGGTCGTCGATCTGTCCGCGAAGGGGCGTGAGTTCGGAACACCGGGCGGGACGCTGCGCACAATGGTGACGCGGTCCAAGGATATCCGCCAGATGGTGGTCTATGGCTATGCCAGACTGGTCGGATTTGACGAAAACTACGAAATCGTCCCCGACCTGCTGGAGTCGTTCGAAAACGAGGACAACCGGAAATTCACCCTGAACCTGCGCGAAGGCCACAAGTGGTCAGACGGCTCGCCCTTCACCTCGGAAGATTTCCGCTACTGGTGGGAGGATGTCGCCAACAATGAACTGCTCAGCCCCTCCGGCCCGCCTGATTTCCTGATTGTCGAAGGTAAAACCCCGACCGTGTCCTTCCCCGATGAGACAACGGTGATTTACGAGTGGGACGACCCGAACCCCGATTTCCTGCAATCTCTGGCGCAGGCGCGCCCGCCTTTCATCTACCGCCCGGCGGCGTTTCTTAAACAGTATCACGATAAATTCGCCGACCCCGAGGAAATCGCGTTTCTGGTCGAGGATGCCCGCGTCAAAAGCTGGGCGGCGCTGCACAACAAGCTGGACAACCTGTATAAGTTCGACAACCACGAACTGCCCACGTTGCAGCCCTGGGTGAACGCAAGCTCGGGCAAGAAAATCCGTCACAACTTCGTTCGCAACCCCTATTACCACCGCATCGACACCAACGGCGTGCAACTGCCCTATATCGATGTCGTCGAGATGGAGATCGTGGCCCCCGGTCTGGTCGCCGCCAAAACCAATGCCGGTGAAAGCGACCTGCAGGGGCGCGGGCTGGCGTTCCGCGATGCCTCGATCCTGAAAAAGGGCGAAGAGCAGGGGAATTACAAGACGCTGCTGTGGAAGACCGGTGTGGCGTCCCAGATCGCGATCTATCCGAACCTGAACTTTTCGGATGACGGCTGGCGGGATGTGCTGCGCGATGTGCGCGTGCGCCGTGCGCTGTCACTGGCCATCGACCGCAACACGATCAACCAGGCGCTTTACTTCAAACTGGCCAAGCCGGGGGCGATGTCGGTCCTGCCTGCCTCACCCTTCTACAACGAGGAAAACGCGCAGGCCTGGGCGGATTTCGATGTGGAACAGGCCAACGCTCTGCTGGATGAGGCTGGTCTGGATCAGCGCGACAAGAACGGCATCCGGCTGCTGCCCGATGGCCGCCCGATGGAGCTGGTGATCGAAACCGCCGGGGAACGGCAAGAGGTAGAAAACGCCCTGCAGATCGTGACGGATAACTGGCGGGACGTCGGCGTCAAACTGGTGATGCGCCCGCTGGACCGCGATATTCTGCGCAACCGGGTTTTCGCTGGCAACACGATGGCGTCCGTGTGGTTCGGCTGGGATGACGGCATCCCGCAGGCGCATACCTCACCCGCTTATCTGGCGCCAACCGATCAGGTGTTTCTGGCCTGGCCCAAATGGGGCCAGTACTACCAGACCGGAGGCGAGGTCGGCGAAGCCCCCGACATGCCCGAGGCGGAACGCCTGATGGCCCTAGCCCATGACTGGGAAGTCGCCACAAACGATGAAGAGCGTACCGCTGCTTGGACCGAAATGCTGAACATTCATGCCGATCAGCTTTACGCCATCGGCATCCTGAACGGCGCGCCTCAGCCCATTGTCATATCCAACCGCCTGCGCAACGTGCCGGAAGAGGCCATGTGGGCCTGGGACCCCGGAGCGCATTTCGGCGTACACCGACCGGACGAGTTCTTCTTCGCCGACTGACAGGAGCAGCTAAATGATAATGCTGCGCTATGCGGTGTACCGCTTTTTCACGATGCTGCTGACGCTGCTGGTGGTGTCGGTTCTGGTCTTCGTGATCATCAACCTGCCGCCCGGCGATTACCTGAGCAACCAGATTGCCGAACTGCAGGCCTCGGGCCAGTCCGCCGGTGTGGCCAAGGCCGAGTTTCTGCGCACCGAATACGCGCTGGATCGCCCTATGTGGGAACAATACCTGATCTGGATCGGGTTCTGGCCGGGCCCACACGGCTTTGCCGGGTTGCTACAGGGCAACTACGGCTGGTCCTTCGAGTTTGACCGCCCTGTATCGGAAATCGTCGGCGACACGCTTTGGCTGACGGTGGTCGTCAATCTGGCGGCTATCCTGTTTGTCTATGCCGTCGCCCTGCCGCTCGGGGTCCTCGCTGCCGCCCGGTCGCGGACCTGGATCGATTACACCTCGGCCTTTGTGGGCTATCTGGGTCTGGCGACCCCGAACTTTCTGCTGGCGCTGATCCTGTTCTACTACGGGCATCAATATTTCAACCTGCCCATCGGCGGCCTGATGGACCCCCGGTTCGAAGGTCAGCCGATGAGTTGGGACAAGCTCAAATCCATCCTCATTCACCTGATCGTGCCGACCTTCGTGATCGGCACTTCCGGAGCCTCGGCCATGATGCAGCGCCTGCGCGCCAATATGCTGGACGAATTGGGCAAGCCATACGTGGAAACCGCCATCGCCAAGGGCATGGCCCCGTCGCGGATGCTGACAAAATACCCCCTGCGCGTGGCCTTCAACCCCTTCGTGGCGGATATCGGCAACCTGCTGCCGTCGATGGTGTCGGGCTCGGTTCTGGTCTCGGTTGTTCTGGGTCTGCAAACCATCGGCCCGACCCTGCTGACCGCGCTCAAGACGCAGGACCAGTTCCTGTCCGCCTTCATCCTGATGTTCGTGGCGTTACTGACGCTCATCGGGACGATGATCTCCGACATCCTGCTGGTCATGCTGGACCCGCGCATCCGGTATGAGGGGCGCGAAGCATGACCGACCGCCCCGACGATCGCTATGTCGATGACGCCCCGTTCGATCCGGAGGCATCCGTCCAGCAACTGGAGCGCGCCGATCTGGACGCCCCGAACTGGGTGCTGGTCTGGCGCAAGTTCAAAACGCACAAGCTGGGCCTGATCTCGGGCATCTTCCTGCTGTTCTGCTATCTGATGCTGCCCTTCGCCGGCTTCATTGCCCCATACGGCCCCAATGACCGGAACGGAGAGCACCTTTATGCCCCGCCGCAATCGGTCAACTGGTTTCACGAGGGCGAGTTCGTCGGACCGTATGTCTATCCCATCATAGCCGAGGCCGATCTTGAGACCTTCCAGTGGAAGTTTGTCCCCGACACCGACAACCCCCAACCCATCCGGTTCTTCTGCAAAAGCTCGGAATACAAGCTGGCGGGGCTGATCAAGACCGACAGGCATCTGTTCTGCGCGCCCGAAGGGTCCACGCTGTTCCTGTGGGGGTCTGACCGGCTGGGCCGCGATATTTTCAGCCGCATTCTTTACGGTGCGCAGCTTTCGCTGACGGTGGGTCTGATCGGCATTTCGGTGTCCTTCTTCCTGGGCATCCTGTTTGGCTCGATGGCCGGGTATTTCGGCGGGCGCATAGACTGGATCATCAACCGGGTGATCGAAATCCTGCGCTCGTTGCCCGAACTGCCGCTCTGGCTGGCCCTGTCCGCCGCCGTGCCCTCGAACTGGAGCCCGGTCGCGGTGTTCTTCATCATCTCGATCATCCTCGGCATCCTCGACTGGCCCGGATTGGCGCGATCCGTGCGCGCCAAGTTCCTGTCGCTGCGGGAAGAGGAATACGTGCGCGCGGCCGAGATGATGGGCGCAAGTTCGGGCCGGGTGATCCGAAAGCACCTTCTGCCGAACTTCATGTCGCACCTGATCGCTTCGGCCACGCTGTCGATCCCGGCGATGATCCTTGGGGAAACGGCGCTCAGCTTTCTTGGCCTTGGCCTGCGGGCCCCGGCGGTCAGTTGGGGGGTGATGCTGAACGATGCGCAGAACCTGGCCTCGATTGAGATCTACCCGTGGACGGCGATTCCGATGCTGCCGATCATCGTGGTAGTGCTGGCGTTCAACTTCCTTGGTGACGGTCTGCGCGACAGCCTTGACCCCTATCAGCAATGAGCCTGCTTGCGTCCCTTCCGGCCACTGACAGCTATCGGTCCACAGGCTCGGGTGCCCTGCCCAGCGCATTTGCCGTGTCGGAACTGGCAACCGCCAGCTTCGCGGCAGTGGGTCTGGAACTGGCCCGCCTGATGAAAGCGCTGAACCTGACGGCCTCCGAGGCCGAGGTTGCCGTCGATCATCGTCTGGCCTCGTTGTGGTACGGGTTTTCGTTCCGGCCCGATGGGTGGGACTTGCCCAACCTGTGGGATGCGATAGCCGGGGATTACCGGGCCTCGGATGGCTGGATCAGATTGCACACCAACCTGCCGCATCACCGTGCGGCGGTTCTGAAGGTTCTGGCCACGACGCCGGATCGCGAAGCGGTGACGCAAGCCGTCCGGTCCTGGCAAATCACCGATCTGGAAAACGCCGTCGTGGCGCAGGGAGGCGTTGCCGCCGCCATGCGCAGCCGGACCGAGTGGCTGGAACATCCGCAGGGACGCGCGGTCTCGCGCGATCCGCTGATCAGTTGGCAGGGGCCGCGCCCTGTTGCGTTGCGGGACCGGTCGCAAGCCACCGCAGCGCGCCCTTTGGCCGGGTTGCGGGTGCTCGACCTGACCCGCGTGCTGGCCGGGCCTGTTTCGACCCGCACGCTGGCCGGTTTCGGCGCGGATGTGCTGCGCGTTGATCCTCCGGATTGGGATGAACCCGGCGTCATCCCCGATATCTCTCTGGGCAAGCGCTGCACCTATCTCGACCTCAAATCGCCAAAAGGGCTGGAGCGTCTGCAGGACCTGCTGGCGCAGGCGGATGTGTTTGTTCACGGCTACCGCCCCGGCGCTCTGGACGCGCTTGGGCTGACCAAGGCCAAACGCGACGAGCTTGCCCCCAACCGGATCGAGGTGACGCTGGACGCCTATGGCTGGCAGGGCCCGTGGTCGGCGCGGCGTGGCTTTGACAGTCTGGTCCAGATGAGCGCCGGAATAGCCCATGCAGGGATGGGGTGGGCCCAAGCCGACAAGCCCACGCCCCTGCCCGTTCAGGCGCTGGACCACGCGACGGGCTATCTGATGGCCGCCGCCGTCCTATCCGCTTTGACCGAGGCCGCGTCAGGCAATTCGGTCATGTATGCGCATCTGTCGCTGGCCCGCACTGCGGAGTTGCTGGCGCGGCTCAGCAAGTCCGGCGGAAGCGATGAGATCGGCGTGGCCCAATCCACCGACTTCGCCTCGGTGCCCGAGGCGTCTGGCTGGGGTTCCGGCCACCGTCTTAAACCCGCTCTGAGGGTGGGTGAAACGAAAATGAGCTGGGATTTGCCTGCCCCGAGACTCGGCACATCCGAGCCGGAATGGCCCTAACACATCCAACGCGCGGCCCGGCCCAACACTTTGGATGGCGTCTCGTCAGAGGCGCAACCCAAAGGGGCGGGAGCCCGCCCTAGCGGTCGTCGCCGCCGGGGCCGATATCGTCCAGATAGTCCTCGTCAATCGCGGCCTGAACCGCCCCCGTCACCGCCTCGCGCTGCTTGGGCGTCAGGTCTTCCGGATCTTTGTCATCGGCCAGCCGCACCGTCACTTCGCGGTGGGCAAAGCGGATACCTTCGCGGGCAAACAACTCGCGGATTTCCTGATAGACTTTCTTGCGCACCAGCCACTGATCGCCCGGTTTGGTCATGAACTTGACCCGGATGATCATCGCCGAATCCTGCATCTCGATCACGCCCTGCGATTTCAGCGGCTGGATGAAGTTCTCGCCAATCACCGGATCGGTCAGGAGTTGCTGGCCAAGCTTCTTGATCAGCTTCCGCACTTTCTCGACATCCGTGTCATAGGTCACGCGCAAGGGCAGTTTCATGATCACCCAGTCGCGGGAATAGTTGGTCAGCACCTTGATTTCACCGAACGGAATGGTGTTGAGCGCACCCAGATGGTGGCGCAGCTGGAAAGACCGGACCGAGATTTTCTCGACCGTGCCTTTCACATCCCCGATGTCGATATATTCGCCCTTGCGGAAAGCATCGTCCAACAGGAAGAACGCGCCCGAGAAGATGTCGCGCACAAGGGTCTGAGAGCCGAACCCGACGGCCAGTCCCACAACGCCCGCACCAGCAAACAGCGGACTGACATTGATGCCAATCTCCATCAGCACGATCAGAGCGATGGTCACGACAACTACGGCCAAAATAGCCCCGCGGAACAGGGGCAATAGGGTTGCCAAGCGGCTCTGCCCGCCTTCCCCGCCTTCGTCGCCCAGTTCAGCCTCACCGCCATCGTCCACCTCTTCGGCGATCTTGCTGTCGATCCAGATGCGGAAGAAATGGAACAGGATATAGCCGATGAACAGGATCACCATCACGTCCAGCGCACGCCCGACAGGCAGGTCTTCGCTCCAGCTGGCGTTCGGGTTCCAGATCACCACCACCGCATAAAGCCCGACAACAAAGGCAAGAATGCCCGCGACGCGCCGTGCCAGATCCTCATATGTCAGGATCGCGTGCTTTCGCTGTTCGGCTTCCGGGGTTTCGGTCTCAGCGGCCTCATCCCCGTCGGATTCGGGCTCGGCATTCATCTCTTCCATCTGGCGGTTGCGGTCGAAATACCGCTCTAGCAGATAGTTCATTGCGCCGTAGGCCACGACCACCGACATGAAGATCGCGTAGCTGCTGGCCACGATTGGGATCGAGTTCTGGTGCTCCAGAACCAGATCGACCGCCAGCTTGAACCAGCTGAACACGATGTACACGATCAGCACCGGTGCCCATGCGAATGAGATGAGGCGTGAAATCCACGACACCTGATCCGGGGCCCGGCCCCCGCGGATGGCATTGGAAATGGCGCGGGCGTTGAACAGGATCATCAAGACGTTACCCAAAGCCCCGAACATGGTCAGACCGCCATAAACCATGGCATAGACATTGTAGTTCAGCCCGAAATCCGCCACCCAGGTCGAGAACATCACGACCGAGATGTCATAGGTCGCCAGCGCCGACGCCCAGATATACAGCCGTTTTGCATCACGGTCGGAAAAGGGCGGCAGGCGATATTGGCTCAGAAAAGGCGACAGCACCATCCGCCACAGGTCCGACACCGTGCGCGACAGGAAAAATGCGGTGAAGATTGCCGTCACCGTGAACTGGACCGAGATATCCTCGGCCTCGCCAAAGAACAGATACCCCACGATCAGCGCCATAAGCATCGCGAAAATGGTTCCGCCGATCCCCATCAGGAAGCGGAACACCAGAAACGGCATCTTCTCGCGATAACCTTGCGGGTTTTCCTTGCTGCGCGCGACAACCCAATGTTTTGCAAACCGTTTTCCGTAGATTTCGGTGGATAGCCATCGCCCCAGCAGCAGAAACAGGATGTTCCAGCCCAGCACTTCGACATAGGTCTGGATACGGCCATCCGGGCTGGTCTGGCGCAGGATGTATTGCACTTCGAACATCGAATACGGCAGGGCCTCCATCCGGGAGGCCATCGATTCCCGGAATTTCGAGAACCTCTCCTGCGCCTTCATCAGTTCCGAGCCGCCGCCCATCGGGTTGCCGGTTGCGTCGTCCTCTGATTGCGCGCCGCCCTGTGCGTTCGCAGAAACCACCTGTCCCGCGCTGTCGATCACGATAACGCTGGCCCCTGCCTCACTCGCCGCTCGGATCGCCGCTGCCACATCGCCGTCGGCCGATGTTCCGGAATCGCTGCCCGACCCTGTGGAATACCCCGGAATCAAGGATGTCTGCGCCGCCACCCCGACCGGATACGCCAGCAACAAGGCCCAGAACGCCAGAAACAGCCCGGCCAGAAATTTAAGCTTCATAAGGTCTTGCATCCATTTTCCCGTCACCGAACAGAGTACAGAACAGGCGCAGGCTGTTCAAATCTTCACGTTCGGCGGTCTCAATATCGTGTAAAGGCGTGTTTTCAGCGCATAACACCTTTGCTGGTATTTTCAATCCGACAAAAATTGAATATGTCCGGGTGCAACCTGGAAACCTTTCCTCTCGGTCCTTCCGGCACCAGAACCAAACATCGGTACGATGCGCGGATCAAACTACAAATTCCTGTTGCCAAATCGCAATGCATGGCACATTTGCGGCAGGCAAATCCGCCTTTGGCAAGCAAAGCCGGACAATATACGATAACTGGTGCAAACGCGCGGGAATTGCACCAAGACCACTAAAACGGGCAGCAATATGAGCCTAGGCAAACAGACTACAAAATCCGGCCGCGCGCCGCGTATCCTGTTTTACAGCCATGACACCTTTGGGCTGGGCCACCTGCGCCGGTCGCGCGCGCTTGCCGCCGCGATGACCGAGGCGGATCCGCAGGCCTCGGCCCTGATCCTGACGGGCTCTCCTGTCGCGGGCCGCTTTACCTTTCCACGCCGCGTTGACCATGTGCGCCTGCCCGGCGTGACCAAGCGCGAAGATGGCTCTTACGCCGCGCGCACCATCGGGATGGGTATTGATGAGGTGACCGAGCTGCGCTCGGGCCTGATTCAGACGGCGGTTCAGCAGTTCGATCCGGACGTTCTGATCGTCGACAAGGAACCGACAGGTTTCCGAGGCGAGCTTTTGCCAACGCTGGAACAGTTGCAGTTCACCGGCGACACCAAGCTGATCCTCGGCCTGCGCGATGTTCTGGACGAGCCCGAGGTGCTGGCCGCCGAATGGGCCAGGAAAGAGGCCATCGCCGCCACCGAGCGCTTTTACCACGAAATCTGGGTCTATGGGCTGCGGTCGATCTATGACCCGACCAAGGGCCTGCCGCTCAGCCCCGCCGCACAGTCGCGCATCCATTGGACCGGCTATCTGCGCCGCGACCTGGGGCCTGTGGGCGAGCCGCCGGAACAGCCTTATATCCTGATCACACCGGGGGGCGGTGGCGACGGCAAGGCGATGGTGAACCTTGTGCTGTCGGCCTATGAAAAGGACCCCAACCTGTCTCCGCGCGCGGTTCTGGTTTACGGCCCCTTCCTGTCCGGCGAGTTGCGGGAGGAATTCGAAACCCGCGTTGCCGCGCTGAACGGGCGGGTCACGGCGGTCGGCTTTGAATCCCAGATCGAGACCCTGTTTGCCGGGGCCGCCGGTGTTGTCTGCATGGGCGGCTACAACACGTTTTGCGAGGTTCTGTCCTTCGACAAACGCGCCGTCATCGTGCCGCGCACCACACCCCGTCTGGAACAGTGGATACGCGCGTCGCGGGCCGAAAACCTGGGGCTGGTGCGGATGCTGGATGAACACCGCGATGGGCTGACCGCCGACGCCATGATCCGCGCCATTCGCGACCTGCCCAATCAACCGCTTCCCTCGCAGGCCATTCGCGGCGGGCTGCTGGACGGGCTGGACTATGTGACGGACCGTGTCGATGCACTGCTGAGCCGGGAACAGGAACTGGCAACCGGATGAGCGCACCCGATCCTAAACTGGCGGTGCTGGTCAAAGGATGGCCGCGCCTGTCAGAAACGTTCATCGCGCAAGAGCTTGTGGCCCTGCAGGAGGCCGGGCACAGCTTTGACATCTGGTCCCTGCGCCATCCCACCGACACCAAGCGCCATCCGTTGCATGACCGGTTCGCTGGCCATGTGCATTACCTGCCCGAATACCTGTACGAAGAACCAAAGCGCGTCTGGTCAGCGCGCGCCATCGCCCAACGCCTGCCCGGTTATGCCGAGGCCTACCGGGTCTGGCGCGCAGACCTGCGCCGCGATCCCTCCCATAACCGCATTCGCCGATTTGGACAGGCCTGCGTTCTGGCCGCCGAACTGCCCGAGGCGACACGGGCGCTTTATGCGCATTTCATGCACACGCCGTCATCCGTGGCGCGCTATGCCGCCATTATGTGCGGCCTGCCGTGGAGCTTTTCGGCCCATGCCAAGGATATCTGGACCTCGCCGGATTGGGAAAAGCGCGAAAAGCTGCAGGCGGCGACCCACGGCGCGGCCTTCGGCGCGACCTGCACCGCCATCGGGGCCGAACACCTGCGCGGGCTGGCCGATGATCCGGCGCGGGTGGACCTGATCTATCACGGGCTGGATCTTGCCCGTTTTCCCTCCCCACCCGCTCGCGCGCCACGCGCGGCGGACGGGCCGTTTCACATGCTGTCCGTCGGGCGGCTGGTCGAGAAAAAGGGGTTCGACCGCCTGATCGACGCCTTTGCCCTGCTGCCCAAATCGCTGGACTGGCAATGGACCCACATCGGCGGCGGCACGCTTGGCGACGCGCTGCGCTGTCGTGCCCAGGCGGCGGGCATCGCCGACCGGATCACGTGGAAAGGTGCCTGCGACCAGCCCGAAGTGATCGAGGCCATGCGCCGCGCGGACCTGTTCGTTCTGCCCAGCCGTATCGCGGCAGATGGCGACCGCGATGGCTTGCCCAATGTGCTGATGGAGGCAGCCTCGCAACATCTGCCGATGCTGTCGACCCCGGTTTCGGCCATCCCCGAATTCATCGAAACGGGAACGCATGGGGTGTTGTCAGATGACGATCCGACCTCACTGGCGGCGGCGATTACCGGGATGGCCTCGGACCCCGCCAAGACCGCCAACATGGCCATCGCCGCCTATGACCGCCTGATTGCCGAGTTCCGGATGGACCCCGGCATCGCCCGTCTTTCCGCCCGGCTGAGCGCCTTGTGTTCGGATACCGAGTGATGGCCCGCGTCGCCTTCTATGCCCCGATGAAATCGCCCGACAGCCCGACGCCCTCGGGCGACCGGGAAATGGCCCGGAACCTGATGCGCGCCATCGCCGCCGAGGGTGATCAGGTCGATCTGGCGTCGCGCCTTCGCATCTATGACAAAACCGGCGATCCCGCCTTGCAGCAAACGCTGCGTGATCAGGCGCGGAACGAGGCGGACCGGCTGATTGAGGATTTGCCGCCCGAAACTGCGGTCTGGGTGACATATCACAACTATTACAAGGCCCCCGATCTGCTGGGGCCGCAAGTCTGTGCCGCGCGTGGTCTGCCTTACGTTCAGCTGGAAAGCACCCGCGCCTCAAGCCGCCTGAACGGTCCGTGGGCCGGGTTCGCGCAGTCGGCGCACAAGGCGTGCGATGCGGCGAATGTGATCTTTTACCACACCGCCAATGACCTGATCACGCTGCAGCGCGACCGCTTCGGCGATCAGCAATTGGTCGAACTGCCGCCCTTCCTGCCGCGTGCGGACCTGCCACCCCAGAGCTCGGGCCAGGGGCCGATGCTGGCGGTCGGGATGATGCGGCATGGCGACAAGCTGGCCTCGTATGACATCTTGGCACAGGCGCTGGCGCAACTGCCCGGCGACTGGCATCTGCGCATCGCAGGCGACGGCCCCGCCCGCGCCGAGGTTGAGGCGAAGATGGCCCGGTTCGGCGACAGGGTCTCGTTTCTGGGCCAGTTGGACCGAGATGCCCTGCAGGCGATCTATGAAAGCTCTTCACTGCTGGTCTGGCCCGGTGTGAATGAGGCTTACGGCATGATTTACCTTGAAGCACAGGCGACCGGCCTGCCGGTGGCCGCGCAGGACCGACCCGGCGTGCGTGATGTTCTTGCTCCGGCGGATTACCCTGCGGTTGAGGCCGGTGCAAAAGGGTTGGCCGATAAAATTCAACAGCTTCTAGTCGATGATCGAGAACGCCTTGCACTAGGGGCCAAAGCCCGCGCCCATGTGGCGCAACGCCATTTGATGCCCCAAGCGACCAAACGGTTCTGGGCAACAATTCGCCCGATATTGGAGGCGTCATGACCCGGCTCGCCCTGCTCCGTCACGGACATACCCACTGGAACCGCGCCGGGCGGATTCAGGGCCGCAGCGATATCCCGCTGGACGACGACGCGCGCGCCGAACTGGCGGGATACGCCCTGCCGTCGGATTGGCAAGCCGCCGAAATCTGGTCCAGCCCACTGCTGCGCGCCAGCGAAACGGCGCGGTTGGTCTCGGGCCGTGACCCACAGACGTCGGATGCGCTGACCGAGATGAACTGGGGCGATTGGGAAGGTTTGCGCGGGATCGACCTGATCGCGGATGACAACAGCGGCTACCAGCATATCGAAGACTGGGGGTGGGACTACCGCCCGCCCAACGGTGAAACCCCGGCCGAGGTCTGGTCGCGGCTGCGCCCATGGCTGAGCCGCTTGCGAAACAATACAGTCGCGGTCTGCCATATCGGCATCATGCGCGCCATTCTGGCCCGGGCCTGGGGATGGGATTTCGATGGCCCGGCCCCCTTCAGGATCAAACGCAATCGCCTGTATATCGTTGATGTGCACACCCTGACCCCCGAACCCGACCCCGTTCGCCTGATCCCGCGAGAGGCTGCCCGATGAACGTGATGATACTTGTCACCCATTTGCTGGGCACCGGGCATCTCAGCCGCGCGCTGACGCTGGGCCGGGCGTTTGCCGGGGACGGGCATGAGGTTCTTGTGGTCTCGGGTGGCATGCCCGCGCCGCAGTTGGACAGCAGCGGCCTGACCCTGCTGGGCCTGCCCCCGCTGCGGTCAGACGGCACGAACTTCACCCGGCTGCTGACCGAAAGCGGAGAGGTTGCGGATGACACGTACCGGGCGGCGCGGATCACTGCGCTGACGAAAGCCGTTCAAAGTTTCCAGCCGCAGGTTCTGATCACCGAGCTTTTTCCGTTCGGTCGCCGCACACTGACCGATGAGTTCGAAGCGTGCCTGATCGCGGCCCGGAACCTGCCGCAGCACCCCCTTATTCTGGGATCGATCCGGGATATTCTGGCCCCGCCCTCCAAACCCGCAAAAGCCGAGCGCACCGATCAGATCGTGGCGCAGTATTATGACGGCATTCTGGTGCATTCGACCGAACGCGTCATTCCCTTGTCCGTCAGTTGGCCCGTGTCGGCGGAACTGGCGCAGCGCCTGCACTACACCGGTTTCGTCGCGCCCAAAGCGCCGCAGCCGCATCCTGACGCTGTGGGGCGGGACGAAGTGCTTGTCAGCGCGGGCGGAGGTTCGGTCGGCCAGCCGATCTTTCGCGCAGCCATCGAGGCTGCCCGAAAGATGACCAACAGGCGCTGGCGCCTGCTGGTGGGCGGGCAGGACGCGCAGGCGCGGATTGCCGAATTGTCGCAACTGGCCGAGGGCGCGCCTGTGATCATCGAACCGGTGCGCCCGGATTTCCGCCAGATGCTGCCGCATGCCGCCGCCTCGGTCAGTATGTGCGGCTATAACACCGCGCTGGACATCCTGCAGAGCGGGACTCCCGCCGTGTTCGTCCCCTTCGACGATGGCAAGGAAGTTGAACAGGGTCTACGCGGGCAAAGCCTGTCGCAGATGCCCGCCATCGATGTGCTGACCAGCGGGGCCCTGAGCGGTTCCGCACTGGCCGAAGCCGTCGAGCGCGTATTGTCCGACGGGCGGCGCGAGACGCAGGATCTTGGGTTTGACGGCGCGCAGAAGTCCGTGGAAATCACCAAACACCTTTGGGCAGGCCGCCAATGAGCGTTGACTGGCTGCCCCTTGAAACCGAGTTGCGTCGCTGGCGAGATCAGGGACTAACACTGCCCCTGTGGTGGCGCGACGATGATGCCATCGCGCCGACGCCTCAGTTGAAGATGCTGTCGGACCTGTCCGCGCGGCTGAACCTGCCGGTTCATCTGGCGGTGATCCCGAAAGCGGCCTCTGCCGAACTGTCGGATTACGTCGGCAAGCGGCAGACGCTGATCCCGGTGGTCCACGGCTGGGCACATCAGAACCATGCCCCGGCGGATCTGAAAAAGTCGGAATTCCGCCTGCACAGACCCCTGGATGCGCTTGTCGCCGATGCTCGGGCCGGGTTTGCCCGGCTCCGCACGCTGTTTGGCGATGAGCTGCGGCCGATGTTTGTCCCGCCCTGGAACCGCATCGCACCCGAAGCGGCAACCGAACTGCCTGACATTGGGTTTCGCATCCTCTCAACCGCGACCCCCCGCAAAACCGCGATGGCCGCCCCCGGGCTGGAACAGATCAACACGCATCTGGACCCCATCGACTGGCGCGGAACACGCGGGCTGATATCGCCCGACATGCTGATCCCCCAAACCACCGGGTTGCTGCGGGATCGCCGCGAAGGACGGGCCGACAATGCCGAACCCTTTGGCGTGTTGACGCATCATCTGGTCCATGATCAAGACATCTGGGACTTTACCCAGGAATTGCTGGCCAAGCTGCTGGACGGGCCCGCCGTCCCGTGGACCGCCCCCAAAACCCAAAGGACCAAGACCCCATGAGCCGACTGGATTCCATGCTGCGCCGCCTGACCGCCCAGCGCGACGGGCTGAACTGGGCCGCCGCGCAGATCGCCGGCAAGGAGGGCGACGTTCTGGATATGGGCCTTGGCAATGGCCGCACCTATGACCATTTGCGAGAGATCCTGCCCGACCGCCGCATCTGGGTGATGGACCGGGTTCTGCAATGCCACCCCGACAGCACCCCGCCGCCCGAGGATTTTCTGCAGGGCGAGGCCGAGCCCATGCTGCAAAAGCTGGCGGGCACAGGGCACAGGATCGCAATGGCGCATTACGATTTCGGGCGCGGCATCAAAGAGGAAGACGTGGCCGAGTCTGCGCGCCTCAGCCCCCTGATCGCCAAGGTCATGCAGCCCGGCGGCCTGCTGATTTCCGGTCAGCCGCTGGTGGGGTTCAAGCAGATCGAAGGGCCCGACAGCATCGCGCCGGACCGCTACCTGTTCTACACCGCCTGATCAGGCGGTTCTGTCGCACATAGTCAGGCGACGCGGCGGCCCCGCGACCAGACCGCATTCAGCGCCGGGGCACCCGCGCGCATCCGGAACCGGATCAGATCGGCCCGGGCACCGGCCCGCAACGCGCCGCGATCCTCCAGCCCGGCAGCCTGCGCCGGGGTCTGCGTAACCGTCCGGATCCCGCGCGCCATATCCCCCCACATCTCGCCCAGCATGACCGCCGACAGTAGCAGCGCCGCGGGCACATAGTCGGACGACATGATATCCAGATGGTCCATCTCGGCCAGTTCGCGGGCCGAAACATTGCCCGAATGCGACCCGCCCCGGATCACGTTCGGGGCACCCATCATCACCTTGATCCCGTGATCGTGGCAGGCGCGCGCAGCCTCGACCGTGGTGGGAAATTCGGCCAGACGGATGCCGTGATCGGCGGACACCCGCACCTGTTCGGCCGTGGTGTCATCGTGGCTGGCCAGCACCGCGCCAAAGCGGCGGGCGGCCTGGACCGCTTCGACCTCATGTCTGTCGCCATTGCGGTCGCGCAGCCCTTTCAATTGCGCCACGTGCTGCAGGAACGTATCATCGTCCATCGCGTATTTGACCTTCAGATAGGTCTCAAGCTTCGAGATATCCCGGAACTGCCGCTGCCCCGGCGTGTGATCCATGATTGACACCAGCCCGACGCGATCTTCGGGGCCGAACTCATCCAGTTCCTCGATCAGCGTTTCCGAGCACACTTCGGCCCGCAAATGCAGGAAATGGCTGATCTTGAGCGCATCCTGCTCGCGCAGTTCCCACAGCTCGCGCGACAGTCCGCGGGCATATTTCAGATAGCGCGCGGCCCCGGTGGGGATCGAGCCGATGCGCATGGCGTCGAACACCGTGGTGATGCCTGTGCTGGCCAGTTCCGCATCATGGGCGATGATGGCGGCGGCATGGGGCCAGTCGACTTGCGGACGCGGCTGGATGTGACGTTCCAGATTGTCGGTGTGCAATTCCACCAGACCGGGACTGACAAAGTCGCCCTCGCAATCCACCGCGCCTGCGGGAATGCCTGCGCCGGTGTCGATCCCGGCGATGGTTTCGCCCACAATCCGAAGGCTGCCGGTGATGGTCTCGTCCGGCAGAACAAGCGTGGCATTGGCAAGGATCAGTTCTTCTGTCATCTGAATTTCACACGGTTTGAGCTATGGAACGGCCACGCAATAGGAGGCCAATGTGACATTCACGCGATACGCGATCTATTTTGCGCCCCCTGCGGGGGCTGAATGGACAAAATTCGGTGCCGGGTGGCTGGGATGGGACATGGAAACCGGCCAACCTGCCGCGCACCCCGCCGTCGCGGGCATGGACGTCGCCGCCATCACCGAAGTTCCGCGCAAGTATGGCCTGCACGCCACGATGAAGCCGCCCTTTCATCTGGCCCCGGGCCAGTCGGTTGCCGCGTTGCAGGACGCCTGTGCGCAGCTGGCCACGCAGCAGTCGCAAGTAGTGCTGGACGGGTTGGAGATCGCCCGGCTGGGTCGGTTTCTGGCGCTGCGCCCGCTGGGCGAGACAGGCGCGCTGAACGCGCTGGCCGCCGCCTGCGTGCGCGATCTGGACCCGTTTCGCGCACCGGCATCCGAGGCCGAACTGGCCCGCCGCCGCGCCGCTGGTCTGACACCCGCGCAACAGGCCAACCTGACCCAATGGGGCTATCCCTATGTGCTGGACGCCTTTCGCTTTCACATCACGCTCAGCGGCAAGCTGGACAAACCGACGCTGACACAGGTGCAGGCTGCGCTGGACACGCGCCTCGGACCGTTGCTGCCCGCGCCGTTCCGCATCGCCGATCTGGCGCTGATGGGCGAGGCCGAGGACGGGCGGTTCCACCTGATCCATCGCTACGCCCTTTCCGGCTGAAGCCAGGTCAGGATTTCGTCCACCGTGGCCTGCAGCGGACCGGAATTGTCGACTTCGATCACGCGCTGCAACCCCTCGGGCAGAGACGCTTTGGCCCGGCCCAGCCGCCGCGCCTGTTCGTCCGCGCTCTCTCGCCCGCGCTCCGACAGCCGCCGGGCCAGAACACCGGCATCGGCGGTCAGAGAGATCACGATCAGATCGCCGAACACCGCCTGTGCCTGCAGCAGAACCGCCCGCGAGAGGTTGACCAGAACCGCATCGGCCTCGCCGCGCTGTGACGCAATCCCGGCGGGCACGCCGTACATCAGCCCATGTGCAGGCCAGTGCAGCGCGAAATCCCCGGCCTGCACCATCTGCCGGAAGCGGTCCTCGGACACGCGCTCAAAATCCTCACCGTCTTCGCCCTCGGGCCGGGTGATCACCCGGCGCACCCGCTGAATGCCGGGCGCGCGGGCGGTCAGCGCCTCGATCACGCTGTCCTTGCCAACCCCGGAGGGGCCGACGACCGCTATGACCGGCGCAAGACTCATGCCACTAGACCCGGCGAGAAATCGGACACGTCCACCGAACGGTCGCAGACCCGCGCGCGCGCCTCGACATCGTGGAAAATGCCGACAATCGCCGCCCCGCGCGCCTTGGCCTCTTCGATCAGGGACAGCACGGTCTCGCGGTTGCGCACGTCCAGACTGGCTGTTGGTTCATCCAGCAGCATCGCCGGATACTCATGGGCAAAACCACGCGCGATGTTCACGCGCTGCTGCTCACCCCCCGAAAAAGTGGTGGGGCTGAGCGACCACAGACGTTCCGGGATGTTCAACCGCGCCAACAGCCCCGCCGCCTTGTCCAGCGCCGCCTGCTTGTCGCAGCCCACCGCCAGCAGCGGCTCGGCCACAACCTCGAGCGTCGGCACCCGGGGCACCACCCGCAGAAACTGGCTGACATAACCCAAAGTCTCGCGGCGCAGCGCCAGAATCTCGCGCGGCTCGGCGCGGGCCACGTCCAGCCCACCCACCAGCACCTGACCCGAGGCCGCCAGATAGTTTCCGTAGATCACCCGCATCAGCGTCGACTTGCCCGCGCCCGAGGCCCCGGTCAGCGCCACGCACTCACCGGGCGCGACCTTCAGCGCCGCACCCTCCATCACCGGCAGGACCGCACCGCCCTGATTATGCAGGGTAAAGCTCTTGCAGACGTCGATCAGTTCAATCATCGCATTTCATCTTTTCTCAAATACTCAAACCTGCAGAACGCTGGACACAAGCAGTTGCGTATATGGATGCTGCGGATCGTCCAGCACCTGATCGGTCAGCCCGGCCTCGACCACGCGCCCGTCTTTCATCACCATCAGCCGGTCCGCCAACAGGCGCACCACGGCCAGGTCATGGGTGACGATGATCGCGCTCAGCCCCATCTCGCGCACCAGACCGCGCAGCAGGTCCAGCAGACGTGCCTGGACCGAGACATCCAGCCCGCCGGTCGGCTCATCCATGAACACCAGACGCGGGCCAGTGACCAGATTGCGGGCGATCTGCAACCGCTGCTGCATCCCGCCGGAAAACGCGGTCGGACGATCATCGACGCGGCTTTCGTCGATCTCGACGCGGCCCAGCCAGTCAACCGCCCGGTTCCGGATGGCCCCGTAGTGACGGTCGCCCACCGCCATCAGCCGCTCGCCGATGTTGCCGCCGGCGCTGACCGACATGCGCAGGCCGTCGCGGGCATGCTGATGCACGAAGGCCCAGTCGGTGCGGCCCAGCATCCGGCGCTCGGGCTCGGACATGGTCACCGTATCGACCGGCCCAGCGGTGCGGGTTTCAAAGATCACCTGCCCGGCATCCGGTTCCAGATGACCGGCCAGACAATTCAGCAGGGTCGACTTGCCCGAGCCGCTTTCGCCCACGATCCCCATCACCTCGCCGGGATAAAGATCGAAACTCACATCCTTGCATCCGATCCGCGCGCCATAGCGTTTCTCGATGCCTTTGACCTGCAGCAGAGGGGTCATGCCGCATACTCCCCGGCCAGTCGGCCCTGATACCCATCCGCGCGGCGCGAGCGACAATAATCGGTGTCCGAACAGACAAACATCCGGTTGCCCGCATCGTCCATGATGACCTCATCCAGATAGCTGTCCTCGGCCCCGCACAGATCACAGGCATGATCGGCCTTGGTGGCCTCAAACGGGTAGTCCTCGAAATCCAGACTGACGACCTGTGTATGCGGTGGCACCGCGTAGATCCGCTGTTCCCGCCCCGCCCCAAACAGCTGGATCGCGTCCATCTCAAGCTTGGGATTGTCGAATTTCGGGATCGGCGACGGGTCCATTACATAGCGGTCCGACACTTTCACCGGATAGGCGTAAGAGGTCGAAATCGCGCCGTGCTGGCTGATATCCTCATAGAGTTTCACATGCATCAGCCCGTATTCCTCAAGGCTGTGCATCTTGCGTGTTTCCGTCTCGCGCGGTTCCAGAAACCGCAGGGGTTCCGGGATCGGCACCTGATAGACGATGATCTGATCCTCGCGCAGCTTCGCCTCGGGGATGCGGTGGCGGGTCTGGATGACGGTTGCCTTTTCGGTTTCCTCGGTGGTTTCGACGCCTGCGGTATTCTCGAAGAACTTGCGGATCGACACCGCGTTTGTGGTGTCATCCGCGCCCTGATCGATCACCTTGAGCGTATCCTCGGGCGTCAGCGTCGCCGCCGAGACCTGCACCCCGCCGGTACCCCAGCCATAGGGCATCGGCATTTCGCGGCTGGCAAAGGGCACCTGATAGCCCGGCACGGCCAGACCTTTCAGGATCGCCCGGCGGATCATCCGCTTGGTTTGTTCGTCCAAATATGCGAAGTTATACTCACTCATTTTGATGTATCACTTTGTTTAATGGTGTTTTTGTGGACGTATTGGTGTTAGGCGCGCTGCTATTGGCGCTTTTGTTCTATCTTTTACTACATGCCCGTCACACGCGGCGACGGCATCACGCTCAAAAACGGGACCCGCTGGACAAGTGGAGTGCGGTCGGCAAGCGCCAAAAGCCGCCCCGCCCCTGACTGCGGTCGGGCCGGTCGGCCCTGCGGCGGGGCTGTGGTGATGTACGTTGCGGCTCACAGCAGCCCCCTTTTCGCCAGCGCAATCTCAAGCGCTTGCGGGGTGGTGAAGTGGATGCCGTCCATGCCCACGGCCCGGGCGCCTTCGACATTGTGCACGCCGTCATCGATAAAGATGCAATCTTCGGGCGCGTGGCCCGAGCGTTCGCACAGGATTTCGAAAATCCGGGCGTCGGGTTTCATCACCCGCTCCTGCCCCGATACGACCAGAGTGCCAAAGACCTCACCCAATCGCGGGTGAACTTTCAGCCCCTCGGGCCAGGTCTCAGCCGACCAGTTGGTGATGGCATGGACCGGCGTGCCTTGCGCCTTCAGTCGGTCCAGGATTGCCCAGGTGCCGTGGATCGGGTTCTCTACCGTTCTGCTGTAAAGCCCGACATAGGCTGCAAGCAGGTCGCGGTCCTGCGGATCGTCCAACTCTTGCGCGAGATCGGCAAAACGCTCACCATTATCGCCCCGCGCGTTGCGGGCCCTGAAATCCGTGCGCTCGATGAACGCATGGGCGGCATCTTCCGAGCCCAGCGCCTCGACCCAGGCCAGATGCGGCTGCCAGTCGACCAACACGCCGCCAATGTCAAAAACAACTGCCTTCATTCTGCTGCCTCCTGCAGGGTGATCCGTTCTTCGGCCTCGCGGCGCAGCTTGCGCACCAGTTCCAGTTCGGACTGGAAATCGACGTAATGGGGCAGCTTGATATGTTCGAGGAAGCCGGTGGCCTGAATGTTATCTGCGTGACTCAGGACAAATTCTTCATCCTGCGCCGGTGCGCCCAGATTGTCCTCGCCCAGTTCCTCCCACCGCAGTGCGCGATCCACCAGCGCCATCGCGATGGCTTTGCGTTCGGACTGACCAAAGACCAGCCCATAGCCGCGTGTGAATTGCGGGGGTTCGGTCTTGGATCCCTTGAACTGGTTCACGGTTTCGCATTCGGTCAGCTCGACCTCGCCAATGTCGATGGCAAAGCCAAGCTCGGGGATGTCCATCTCGACCGCGACCTTGCCGATCCGCAGCTCGCCCACAAAGGCATGGTTGCGGGCGTAACCGCGCTGGGTCGAATAGGCCATGCCGAGAACAAAACCCTCGTCCCCGCGCGTCAGGGATTGCAGGCGCAGCGGGCGGCCCGCCGGAAACTCCAGCGGCTCGCGCGTCAGGTCGCCGGGCGTCGCTTCGCTGGCCGGTTCGTCCTGAATGATGCCCTCATCGTGCAGGAATTCGGTGATATGCGGCGTGGGCTCCTGCCGGGCAATGCCATCGGGCGCTGCGGGGGCTTCACCATCTGCGGCCAGTTTGAAATCCAGCAGACGGTGCGTGTAGTCGAAGGTCGGCCCCAGAACCTGCCCCCCCGGCGCGTCCTTGAACGTGGCCGAGATCCGGCGGTCGCAGATCATGCCCCCCGTCTCGACCGGGTTCGAATAGCCGAAGCGCGGCAGTGTCGTGCGGTAGGCGCGGACGAGAAAAATCGCCTCGATCAGATCGCCCCGCGCCTGTTTGATGGCAAGCGCAGCAAGGTCGGGGTCGAACAGGGACCCTTCGGCCATGACCCGGTTCACCGCAAGGCTCAGTTGTTCACGGATTTGCGCAAGGCTGAGCTCCGCCACATCGGTCGATCCGCGCCGTTCTTCGGCCAGCCAGGCATGGGCGTTCTCGATGGCCTTTTCGCCGCCTTTGACAGCTACATACATCGCCTAACCCTCCGCCGTAATCTGCGTGCTGCGCGGCAGCGCCGCGACCTTGTCGCCGCTGGTCAGGAAGAAATCGCATCCCAACGGATAAAGCGCCGCATTCGCTTGCATCGCCCCGGCATCCGGCAGCGACAGATGGGCCACGTCCTTGATACCCGGCCCGCTCAGCGCCGCGCCGCTTGGCTGCAGGTCGCTGCATTCCACGATCAGCGTCGCCGAGCGATCCGGGTATTCCGGTGTCCCGATTCGGTACATACTCAGCGATCCCAGCGCCTCCCATGTGCCGACGGCAAAGTCCGCCTCCGAGGCTGAGACGAGCGGCGCGCCGGTATGGAAAGTCAGCCATTTGCGCACCGCCTCGGTATCGACTGAGCCCGCCAGATAGACCTTGGTTTCGGGGTCGCACAGCGTCAGCAGCAAGGTGCCCGCCGCCACGGACAAAGGCGCTGGCGGTTCACTGCCCGACAATGTGCGAATTTCGCCGGGACGGGCCATGACGGTCATGGCGGCGCGAAAGGCGTGGGCGGCATCGATCGGAGGGTTCTGAAACCCGCCGGAATATTGGGTTTGAGCGGTCATCAGTCCTCTCCCCGCGCCATGGTGAAAAACTCGACCTTCGTGGCCGCCGCTTTTGCGGCACGAGCGGTTTTCTCGGCCTGCATCTGATGCTTCAGCGGATCGACGACCTTGCGGCGCACCGTGTCAGCCGCCGGGGTCTGCATCAGGGCATCAATCAGCGCCGCCGCCTCGGCCTTGGGTTTGGACCGGCCTTGGACATAGGCATGGCCCACAGTGCCATCCTCCAGCACCACCGAGCAACGCGTGACCGTCATCTCGCCCAGATTGAACGGCGCGCCGGTTGCCCCGATGCGCCCGCGCACCATCACGCCGCCCACTTCCGGCGCGCGCAGCCAATCGAAGCGCGGGCGGGTGCCGACACTGTCCCAAAGGGTCATCACTGCATCCTCGGGCGCGCGGGCCAGCAGGCCCATCCATTCCCTGCGCGCAGCAGTCGCGATTTCTGTCTGATCGGTCATCAAAGCCTCTTGGCCGGGTTGTCTATATCAACTATACAACTAGACAAATATTAACCTGCGGTGCCCTCACCCGCAATCTCTAACTCTGTGAATATTTGGTGACATGCGTAAAACACCCATCTGGAAAAGCATCGCGTTGGGGCTGACCTCGGACATCGCGGAAGGGCGTTATCAGACCGGAGACCGCCTGCCGACCGAGGCGCAGCTGGCGGCAAGGCACGGCGTCAACCGCCACACGGTCCGGCGCGCGCTGTCCGAGATGGCCGAACAGGGGCTTGTGCATGCGCGGCGCGGTGCCGGGGTGTTCGTTGCAGCGCGGCCGACGGATTACCCGATCGGCAAGCGCGTGCGCTATCACAAAAGCATCTCGGCCAGCGGCAAGATCCCCGGCAAGAAGCTTCTGGCCCTGACCACCCGCGCAGCCGACAAGGCCGAGGCCGACGCTCTGAACCTGACAACCGGCGACCCGGTCCATGTGTATGACGGCCTGTCGCTGGCCGACGGACAACCCATCGCCCTGTTTCAAAGCGTCTTTCCCGCCCGGCGCTTTCCCGACCTGCTGGCCGCTCTGACCGAGACGCAATCGGTCACGAAGGCCCTGCAAAGCTGCGGCATCGCGGATTACACCCGTATCTCGACCCGTCTGACCGCGCGCGCGGCAACCGCGACGCAGGCGCTGCATCTGCACTTGACCGAGGGTGCCCCGATCCTGTTTTCCATCGGCATCAACGCTGACCCCGATGGAACCCCGGTTGAATACGGCAGAACCGTTTTCGCCGGAGAGCGCGTGACTCTGACATTGAACGAGGATTAAGAACCGGCCGCCCTCCCGCCCGCCTTCGGCCCCCTTGCGGAGGTCTCATCCCGTTGGGCCCGGCGCCGCCAAGGGCGATCGGCGTAGCCGATGGTCCTGCGGGTGCGGGAGACCCCGCGACCAGCGATGCCGCTTTATTCGTATTTCTCCAGAAACGCCTCGGCGCTCAGCGTTCGAAAATCGGGTAACGCGTCGCGCAGGCGGGCGTGGTCCCAATCCCACCAGGCCAAGGCCATCATCCGCTCGGCAACCTGTGCAGGGAACCGGCGGCGGATCAGCTTGGCCGTCACCCCGCCGACGATGGTGTAGGGTGCCACATCCTTGGTCACAACAGCGCCCGACGCGACAATGGCCCCGTGCCCGATGGTCACCTCGGGCTTGATGATCGCCGCATGTCCGATCCAGGTGTCATGCCCGATATGGGCGGTCCGGCTGGCGCGATGCGCAAACCACGCGGCATCGTCCGCCTCATCCGCCCAATAATCCGCGGACCGGTACAGGAAATGATGTTGCGAGGCTTTCTCCATCGGGTGATCCGTCGCCCCGATGCGGGTGAAGCTTGCGATATTGGCGAACTTCTCGATCCGGGCATTGGCGATGTCGCATGTGCGGTCACAATAGGAATAGTCGTCCCAGACAGCGTTCGTGATCCGGCTGCCGGCCCCGATCTCAACATATGCGCCGAAACGGCTGTTGGTGATCTGGCAGTTGGGCTGAATAAACGGCTGATCCGCGCGCAACCGGGCCTGGGGCGTTTGCACGCTTACGTTCACGGCGATACCCGTTTGGTTTTATGCTTGCGCGGCTTGCCGGTCTCACCCTGTATCAGGCGGCGGCGCAGCCAGCCCGAGAACCAGTCCATCAACATCACCATCAGGATGATCAGGACGATGTAATAGGCGACCTCTTCCCAGTCTTTCTGGGTGATGATCGCTTGCGTCAGCAGCAAGCCGATGCCGCCGCCGGTAATCGCGCCGATCACCGTCGCGCTACGGGTGTTGGATTCGAGGAAATACAGCAACTGGCTCAGCAACACTGGCGTCACCTGCGGGATCACACCAAAGCGATACCGCTGCGGCGCATTGGCCCCGGTGGACTGAACGCCTTCGATCTGCTTCTGATCCACATTCTCCAGCGCTTCCGAAAAGATTTTGCCGAAGGTCCCGGTATCCGTCACCAGAATGGCCAGTGCGCCGGTCAGCGGGCCGGGGCCAAAGGCGCGGGCCAGAACGACGGTCCAGATCAACGCATCGACGCCGCGGACAAAGTCGAACACACGGCGGGTCAGGAAGCGCACCGATCTCAGCGGGTTGAAGTTCCGCGTCGCCAGAAAGGCCAGCGGCAGGGCCACCATGCCCGCGCCCAGAGTGCCGAGGAACGCCATCAGGATGGTCTCGAAAATAGCCCAGGCGACATCCTGATGCCGCCACATCTTGTTGGTCCAGAAGTCGTTCAGGATCGCGCCCGCTTCTCCGTTTGCGGCCAGCCCGGCCAGTTGCGGGAAGGATTTGCCGTAATAGGGGCTGTCGAGGGTGAACCAGAACAACTCCCACCCGGTGAAGTACCGGAACACTTCGGACCGGTTGCGGGTGACGGTCAGGCGGCCCGCATCGGTGGTGATCGCCATCCGGTTTTTCGAGATGTTGATCCACGCGGGCACTTCACCCGCAGGCAGTTCGGCCTGCACACCCGCCGAACGGGTCGGCGTGGCGCGCACTGTGCCGTAGCCGGGTATGTCATATTCCACGGTCTCGGGCCCGAAGCGCACAATGTGGCCGTCTTCCAGATCAATCACCGTCATCTCGCCCAGCGCGACCCAATCCGGGGCGGTGCCTTCCGGATAGGCCCCCTTGCGCTCACCCTCGATGGCGGCCGAGACCTCGCCGGTGCGATTGTCACGCTCGATATGAGTCTTGTAGCTGTAGCTGTCGGCCACCAGCGTCTTGCCGTTTTCCCAGTTGGCGCGGTCCGCCAGACCGAGCACATCGAAGGCAAAGAACACATAGGTCAGATAAGCCAGCACCAGCACGGGGAGACCGAAATTCATCAGGCGTTTGCGGCTGAACAGACGGTCGGCCTCGGCCTTCAACTCGTCTAGGGTCAGGTCGGTGGCGAAGGTGCTCATGCCCGCGCTCCTTTCTCGGATCCGTGGGTCAGGCGGTCGCGCAGGTGGCCGGAGATTTGGTCGACCACAACGATTGTGATAAACAGCAGCAGGAAGATTGCCGCGGCCTCATCATAGCGCCCCTGCCCCCAGGACATTGCGTTGCGCAGCTCGTATCCCAGACCACCCGCGCCGACGAAACCAAGGATGGCCGAGGCGCGGATGTTGATTTCGAACCGCAGCAGCGCGTAGCTTACGTAGTTCGGTCCGACCTGCGGGATCACGCCCAGATACATGCGCTGCGACCAGTTGGCGCCGACCGAATGCAGCCCCTCGACCGGTTTCAGAGAGGCGTTCTCGTTCACCTCGGAAAACAGCTTGCCCAAAGCGCCCGCCGTGTGAATGGCAATTGCAATCATCGCCGGAACCGGACCGCCGCCCAGAACGAAGATCAGGACCAGCGCGATCACGATCTCGGGGATCGCGCGGCAGATATCGGCGATCCGGCGGAACAAGGGAATCAGCGCCGGCCACAGCGCCATCCCGCGCGTCGACATCAACGCCAGAAAGGTGCCCGCAATGGTGCCGATCAGGGTCGAGGCGGCGGCGATGTTGATCGTTTCTACCAGCGCCGGGAAGAACGTGACCAGATTGGCGGGCAGCGCGTCGATCTTGTCCCAGGCCTCGGACAGAACCTCGGCCGGGTAGTCGAAGATGCGATGCCAGCCATCGGCGAAACTGCCCGCGTTGCGATCATCCGCAGTGCGGAACCCGGCGGCCATCAGGGCCACGAATATGATCAGCAGAATACCACCATAGACCCGCTTGCGCCGTGTCATCTCGGTATAGTCGGCCCGGATCCGGTCGACGCTGGGGGACCCTGCGGTCAGGTCTGTCATGGAATGCTCCTGAGTGGGGAAACGGGGCCCGGCTTCGACACCGGACCCCGATCTTTGAGTGTGCAGGCTTAGTTGGACTTCAGCTTGCGCGCTTCGATGATGATCTCATAGGCGTCATGGGTGATCGGCTCGAACGCACGGGCTTCACCTGCGGCCACGCCGTAGAAGCAATCACGATCCTTGTCGGCCAGACCAGCCATCAGAGCGGTCATCTTTTCCTTGACGTCCGCAGGCAGGGCCTTGCGCAGAACGATGGGGCCTTCGGGGATCGGCTTGGACTTCCAAATCTCGACCATGTCGTTCATGTCGACCAGACCGGCATCAACCGCACGGCGCAGTGCGCCCGACTGGTAACCGTCTTCCCAATCGCCCAGACCATCAGCCCAGGTGACGCCGCCGTCCACGTCGCCGTTGTTGACCGCAACGATGGTCTGCTCGTGACCGCCGGTGAATTTCACTTCACCGAAATAGTCGCCTGAATCCATGGTTGCACCGGTGGCCTGCGGGATTTCAATCGACGGGATCAAGTAGCCCGAGGTCGAGTTCGGATCGCCAAAGCCAAAGGTCTTGCCCTGCATGTCTTCCAGCGAGGTGATGCCGCTGTCTTTGCGGGCGAAACCGATCGAGTAATAGCCATAGCCGCCATCGGTGTTGACCTTGACCAGAACCGGCTCAACCGCTTCGGCGTCGCTCAGATAGGTTTTGGCATAGCTCGACGCGCCCAGCCAGGCCATGTCGATGGTGCCGCCCAGCAGGCCCTGGATCACGCCGTCATAATCGGCAGGGGCAAACAGCTTGGTTTCGACGCCCAGCGTCTCTTCGGTGTATTCGCGCAGACATTCATTGTTGTTCAGGCGGTCCTGAGCGTTTTCGCCACCCAGAATGCCGATGCGGAATTCGCTGATCCCCTCGGCCATGGCAGGCGCCGCCATTGCAGTTGTTGCCACAAGGGCAGCCATCAGTTTTTTCATCTGTCTCTCTCCGGTTTGATATGCCGGCCTTTCATCGGCCGGTCGATGAAAGGGGTGGTCGGCTCAGATGGTGGCTTCCGCTTCCATCAGCGCCTTTTGGGTCGCGTCCAGCGTTTCGATCTGAGTCGAGGTCGCCTCTTCCGAGAAGCTGGCATCGGCCCCGTAAATCTCGCGCGCCACGCCGGTCGTCAGCTGTTCCGGCAGGCCGTCGAACACGATGCGCCCGTCGCGCATACCGACGACGCGGTCGCAGTAGCGGCGCGCGGTATCCAGCGTGTGCAGGTTGGCAATCACCGTCCGGCCGTCCTCTTCATGGATGCGGCGCAGCGCCTGCATCACCACCTGCGCGTTCATCGGGTCCAGCGAGGCGATGGGTTCGTCCGCCAGAATGATCCTGGGGTCCTGCATCAGCGCCCGCGCAATGGCGACGCGCTGCTGCTGACCGCCCGACAGAGCCTCGGCGCGTTTGGGCGCGTGTTCGGCAATGCCCAGACGGTCCAGAATGTCGATGGCGTGATGAATGTCCGCCATCGGAAACAGGTTGAACATGGTTGCCAGCGTCGAGTGGCGGTTCAGCGTGCCATGCAGCACGTTGGAAACCACATCCATGCGCGGCACCAGATTGAACTGCTGGAAGATCATCGCGCAATCAGCCTGCCAGGCGCGCTTGTCGCGGCCTTTCAATTGGGTGACGTCACGCCCCTGAAACAGTATCTGACCGTCGCTGGCATCCGTCAGGCGATTGATCATCCGCAACAGGGTGGATTTGCCCGCGCCCGAGCGCCCGATAATCCCGATCATGCAGGGTTTGTCTACATCCAGCGTGGCAGAGTCCACGGCGATATTGTCGCCGAAGCGCTTGGTCAGTTTTTTGATACGCAGCACGTGCCACCCCCAATTCGTGTTGGCGGTCAGCTACAGACGCTGTTCAACGGACTTGTGTCAGCGCGGTGAAAGTTTTGTAACGGCGCGAAAGTCGCAGGGTCTACCCATCGGCGCGCCGCGCGGGTATACGCGACCCCGACACTTTAGCTGACACGAGGCCACAATGAGCTTTGACCGCACAATCAAGATCGCCCCGTCGATCCTGTCCGCCGATTTCGCCAATTTCGGCGCCGAGATTCAGGCCATCGAAGCGCAGGGCGCGGACTGGGTCCATGTCGATGTGATGGACGGCCATTTCGTCCCGAACCTGACCTTCGGCCCGCCTGCCGTCAAAGCCTTTCGCCCGCATGTTAAAACGGTGATGGATGTGCATCTGATGATCACTCCGGTCGATCCCTACATTCAGGCCTATGCCGATGCCGGTGCCGACATCCTGACCGCACATGTCGAGGCCGGGCCGCACACCCACCGCACCCTGCAGGCCATCCGCGCCGCTGGAATGAAAGCGGGCGTTGCCCTGAACCCCGGCACTCCGGCCGAGGCAGTCGAGCACCTGCTGGACCTGACCGATCTGGTCTGCGTGATGACGGTGAACCCCGGCTTTGGCGGCCAGAAATTCATCGATATGACCAGCAAGGTCCGCAAACTGCGCCAGATGATCGGCGACCGCCCCGTGCATATCGAGATCGACGGAGGGGTTGATCCACAAACCGCGCCGTTGGTTGCGGCTGCGGGCGCGGATGTTTTGGTGGCGGGGTCGGCAGTGTTCAAGGGCGGGTCGGTTTCGGCACCGGAGGTCTATGGCGAGAATATTCGGGCAGTCCGGGCAGCGGCTGAGAGTGGGATGGCCTGAGTGCAAGCCGCGGGGTCAGACTCGCATCTCCAACGCTCATCAAGCCCAAAAAGCGGGAAACACCCCCGCCTTGACGTTACTGTTGAGAACTCGCGCGTGCTGGTGGGGTTGGTGAGGGGATTCGTATGCATAGTTACAGAACTACGATCATAAAGACCTCCACCTGCCTCATTGATCTTTAGTTATTCCTCAAGCGGTGGTTTTCCCTTTGCAATCGACGGATTTCACTTTGCATATTTGAAAACGCCTCTCGTTCAAGAATGAACTCTTCCAAGATTTCCAACTCGGCAGTCTGATCACCATCAGTCTCCAGAACTTGCTGGAGAGCAGTCCCCAAAGGGCCATCAGCATCAAAAATCAAACCTTTGGAACAACGCTGCTGCAGAACCACGAATTCCAGTGGATCGCTGTTCAAGTTGATCGCGCTGGCAAACGAGTCAATCGAATACAGTGGGGCGCGAAGCGCAAACAAAAAGCTCTTGTTGCCGTCAAATTCCCCTGACAACCCGTACAGAAATTCGCGCGACCTCACGACCAATTTGCCATTGGCACCCAAGTTGGATGCCACATCTCCTGCGACAACCTCGTCAACGTTGACTACCAAGCGAACATAACTTGGTCGCAATCCGAGACCTTTTACTTCCACCTCGATTATTTCATACCTATCTAAGCGACCCACGATAACGGCGTCGGCATCGAGAACGTCGCTTAACTCGGCCTGCTTCGTGTATCGGCATGCACTTGCTGGTGTAATGACCAAGCACAACAGAAACGTCATTGATTTAAGGAGCATGCAAAATCTCAATCTGCTAAAAATTGTTATTACTGTTAGCAGCTTGCGTGCATTCCTGCCAAAAGAAAAAGGCCGCCCCTTTGTGGGACGGCCCTCTTCAATTCAATGGTGTGGGCTCTCATTGCTCCTGCGGAGCAACTGCCGCCCACCGCTTTCCAAAATTATTCGATAATTTTGGAAACGACACCCGCGCCAACGGTACGACCACCTTCGCGGATGGCGAAGCGCAGGCCGTTTTCCATCGCGATGGGCGCGATCAGCTCAACGCCGAACGACACGTTGTCGCCGGGCATGACCA